>JBDSHG010000109.1:0-21497 GCA_039918615.1 Gemmatimonadaceae bacterium
TCGGTCACCGGTAGGCCGCTTCCCGGTTTTTCTCCGCATGATGTGCATGCGGAGCGCCGGGGAACGTCTCATCGGACAACCACGCGTGAGCTGATCGTATGGCTTCAATTTTCCACCGGTCCAAACAGCGGCGTGCCGAACGGGCGCCGGTCACGCACGGCGGGGGCATCAATCTCGTGCCGCTCGTGGACATCCTCACGTCCATCGTGTTCTTCAGCCTCCTGACGTATCAGGGGGCGACGATGGCCGCGCTCACGTCGTTCGACCTCACGCTGCCCCCCGTCGTCGTCAACACGCCGGAGCAGCTTTCGAAGATCAAGTCCGAGAAGGACGTGCTCAATCTCCTGCTCGCCGTGCGCGTCGACAACGACAAGCTCACCGTCGAACACTCGGAGCAGGGCGGCTTTCATCAGGTCATCAACGGATTCGACAAGTCCTCGCTCGACCAGCTGGAAGCGCTCATGACGAGCATCCGCAACAAGTATCCGCAGAACGCGGATGTCACGGTCATTCCCGCGGATGAGGTGAGCTACGCGAACCTCGTGCACGTGCTCGAGCGGCTGAAGCTCTCGCACTTCACGGGGATCTCGCTGACCACGAAGGCGCGCGGCGCCGCGGCGGGAGCCTAGCATGAGTAGAGCAAAAGATGCGCGCATGGGGCGCCGGGCGGCGCAGTTCTCGAAGTTCCGGATGACGGAGCTGAACCTGATCCCGCTCGTCGATACGTTCGTGTCGATCGTGTTCTTCGCACTCACCACCGCCACCGTCGGCGAGCTGTCGCCCGTGGTGCCCGGTGTCCGCCTTCCGACCGCGGGGGTGGGTGTCGTCGCGCTCTCGCAGCTCACGCTCGGCATCGGCGCGCAGGTCACGCTCGCCGGTCATCCGCTCATGAGCACTCTCGATGCCGCGCGCGCCAGGTCCAACGATCCGGGGCAGCCGCTCGTGATCCCGCCCCTCTTCACCGCGCTGAAGGCCACCTCCGATTCCATTCGTCGCGCGAAGTCGACGCCGCGGGACTCGTCGCTCGATACGCCGCTCGCGATCCAGGGTGACAGCAGCATGCACTACGACCTCCTCGCGCGCGTCATGCAGACGGCGCGCATGGCCGGCTTCAAGAACATCTCGCTGCAGGTGAACAAGACGGGGAATGCAACGGCCGTCACCACAGTCCCCGGCACACCGGGAGCTCCGTAATGGCCGCCGACGCGAGACCGCCGCGCGCTGCGCGGAAGCCGGTCGACGATGTCTCGTTCACGAGGCAGCTCCGCTACGAGTTCGCGGACGCCGAGGGACGGGCGATCCTGTATTCGTACGGCATGTCGGCGGTGCTCGGGATCATCTGGCTGCTGCTCGTGCTCTTTCTTCCGGCGCCCCCGAACTCGATCAACCTGCTCAAGGAAGAGGAGCCGGTGAACATCGAGGTGAAGGCAGAGGACATTCCTGTTCCGACGCCGGCGCCTGTCGCGGCCGCGGCGAGCAGCGGTGGCGCGCCGAAGACGGCGGCAGCGCCAGCGAAAAATCCGGGCGGTGGGAAGGGCGGGCCACCGAAGAACGACACGCGTGCGATCAACGACGCGTTCGGCGGCGGCTCGTCGAACAATACCGGCGGCATGGTCGGCGACGTGTCGAACGCGCTGCGCGGCACCTCGGTGGCGACTGGGACGGGCTCAGCGCCAGGAGCGCAGGGCAAGGCCGTCATCGGCTATGGCGCCGGGGGACAGAGCTCGCGCACGCCGGGGCGCGGCGGGCTCGGTGAGGGGCTGGGCGGCACCGGCTCCGGGAGCGGGATTGGAGGTGTCGGTGGTGGCGGGGGCGTCGGCTTCGCGACGGTGAAGGTCGCGCCGCCGAGCGTGATCCACGCGGAGAATATCGGCGGCCCCGGGCGTAACGTGTCCGACCTGGGCGACTACGTGCGCGGGCGAAACTCCCAGCTGCAGTTCTGCTACTCGGAGTACGGGCTCAAAACGAATCCGGCGCTGGCGGGATCGGTGGCGGTGGCCGTGACGCTCACCAGTGAAGGCTCGGTGACCGGCGTGGACATCACCAAGCGCACGTGGTCGGGGCCGGGTGCGGCCGAGGCGGAGTCGTGCATCAAGCAGCGCATCTCGGGGTGGAAGTTTCCGAGCTCCGATCACGGCGGCGGGACGTACAGCTTCTCCTTCTCGTTCAGCCGGTAGCGGTTAGCGGCTAGCGAACGACAGGGGCTGACCTGCAACTACGATCACGGATGAAAAGCAAAAATGCACGGATCGAACCTGGCCCGCGGAATATCATTCGCGCCGCGTTGGGTTCGATCCGTGCTTTTTTCGGATTTATCTGTGATCGTAGTTCGATTTTACTACTCGCTTTGCCGCTCTCCCCGCACGACTAGCCTAGTACGCTGCAGCCCCCGCCTCGGCGACCGCCTGGTCCTGCCTCCCCTTGCCGCCGCTCACGCCGATCGCGCCCACGACCTTGCCATCCTTCTTGATCGGGCTGCCGTCGGCGAAGATCATCACTCGGCCGTGGTTGGAATCCTGAATTCCGAAGAAGTCATCGTCGGGTTGCGACAGCGTCGCGAGCGTCTTCGTGACGATGTCGAAGTCGCGTGACGTGAATGCCTTGTTGATGGCGATGTCGATGCTGATTTAGTGGAGGAGGGGAAGGCAAGTCCCGCACCGTCGCGGGCGTGGGATCAATGTTCGTCAGCCGGCGGATGTGCGTTGCGCGCGGCGAGGGAGTCGCGCATGCGGCGCGCGCGATCGCGTGCAGCGCGCAGCTCGCTTGCGGCGGAGCGGCGGTGCTCGAAGGCGGCGTAGCGTGCGGCGTACGCGGAGTCGAAGCGGTTCGCATCGCGGCGCGCGATGACTTCGCTGTAGAGTGATGCGCGCGCGGCCGCGAATTGCCGGTCGAGCGAGTCGAGCGCGGCCGTTGCGGCAGCGAGAGCCGGGTCAGCCGGAGCCGTGAGCGGTCGCGCCTGCACTCGCCCACCCGTTCTCCCAGTGGTAGTATCCACTTGTGCGGCGCGCCCGCGCTCGCCGCGGCAGGCGGTGACGCAGAGCGCGATCACGAGGAGCACGCGACCAGTAGCAAGGAGAATTGGCTGACGGTGTGGCATAAGGCGCTGCAAGCTATCGGAGCCCTGCTCCTGCTGCAAACCTCGGTGAAGCTTCCCGAGCCGCGCGGCTACGTGAACGACTTCGCCGGTGTCATCCCCGCCGAGCAGACGCAGCACATTCAGGCGGTCATCGACGATGTGCGCGAGAAGTCGGGCGGCGAGATCGTCGTCGTCACGCTCGCGGACATTGGCGACGCGGCTCCGTCGGATGTCACGCTGCAGATTGGACGGCAGTGGAAGGTGGGGAAGTTCGGAAAGCCGGGAGACACGTCGCGCAACACGGGCGTCATCATTTTCGTGCAGCCGAAGGAGACTGCGTCGACCGGCCGCGGGCAGTGCTACGTGGGCGTGGGTTACGGCGCCGAGGGGTTCATCACGGACGCGACGTCGGGGCAGATGTGCCGCGACGCGACGGATGCGTTCCGCGCGAAGAACTATGGCGAAGGGGTCGCGCAGATCACGAACCAGGTCGCGCAGCGCTTCGCGGGCGAATATAATTTTTCGCTCGATACGACGCTCGTCGCGACTAGCGGCCCGGTGGAAGTCGAGCGGCAGCGGTCGCACTCGATTCCGCCCTTCTTCTTCTTTTTACTCGCGTCGATTGCGTTCTTCATCATCACGAACGCTGCGCGGTACAAGCGGGGAAGCGGATGTAGCGGCTGCATTCCGATTTTGTTCGCGAGTGGCGGAGGTCGCGGTGGGTGGAGCAGCGGCGGGAGTAGCTTCGGCGGAGGCGGTGGCGGAGGGTTTGGCGGCTTTGGTGGTGGTGGCGGGTTCGGTGGTGGTGGTGGCGGCTCCAGCTGGTGAGATGACATGGCGAAGATGACGCTGGACGGGCTGGTCGCGCAGCTACAGAAGGCTTTCGGTGACGGACTGCAGGCAGTGGTGCTCTACGGCTCCGCGGCGGCGGGGGAGCACATTCCGAAGCGCTCGGACTTCAACGTGCTCGTGATCGTGCGCGAGCTTGGGCTCGCCGAGCTCGAGCGCGAGGCTGCGATCGCGCGCGCGTGGGGAGAGGCGGGGAATCCGCCGCCGCTCACGCTGACGGCGGCGGAGTGGCGTTCGTCGAGCGACGTCTTTCCGATGGAGTACGCGGACGTGCTCGAGCGGCACCGCGTGCTCTACGGTACGCCGCCGTTCGATGGTGTCGTCGTGTCGTCGCGGGATCTCAGATTGCAGCTCGAGCACGAGGCGATGGGGAAGCTGCTGCAGCTGCGGCAGGGGATTCTCGCGGCAGGGGGAGAGCAGAAGCGGCTCGTCGAGCTGCTGGCGGGAAGTCTGTCGACCTTCATGGTGATCTTCCGCGCCCTGCTACGATATCATGGCGAGTCGCCGCCCACGGATTACGAGCGGCTGACCGCGGCGGTAGCGGCGCGCACGGGGATCGATGGCGCGTCCTTCGCGCGCGTCGTTCGCCATCTCCGCGGGAGCGAACCGCTTCCGGAGCGCGAGGTACGGCAGGTGCTGGACGGCTATCTTGCCGGGGCGCATGCGCTGGTTGACTACCTCGACCGACTTGAGGAATCGAAATGAGACGCATGATGATTGTGCCGGCACTCCTCCTTCTCTGTGCGTGCCCGGCCGAAAAGAAGGCTGCGCCGGCACTCGCGCAGGATACGACGGCGGTCGATCTCAGCGCGGTGAAGACCGACATGCCCGCCGCCGCGCCGGACACCTTCAAGCCGCCGGTGTTCGCGAAGCCGGGAGTGGCGGCGCAGATTCCCAATGCGCCGCCCGAGCTGCTCGAGGTCGTGCAGCGGGAGCAGGCGTTCTCGAAGTTCTGCTATCAGGAATTCGGCGAGAAGGCCGATCCCTCGCTTCAGGGCGGCGTCGCGATGGTGGTGACGGTGAATGGCGACGGCGTCAGCGACGCGAAGGTGCGGGCGGACAGCTGGACGTCGAAGGCGGGGAAGCAGGTGAACGGATGCCTGAACGAGAAGGCGACGCGCGCATGGAAGATTCCGGCTGAGGCGGTGAAGCCGGGGCAGTACGTCGTACAGCTGGCGTTCCGTCCGACGTAACTTTGCAGGGCGGTTGCTCGAACAAAGTTTTCTTTACCCGGAAACGGAGATACACGATGCGTTCTCGCAAATGGCTTGTCCTTGCTCTTCCGCTCGCGCTGGCCGGCTGCGGCTACAACCGTATCCAGTCGCTGGATGAGACGGCGAATGCTGCCCGCAGCCAGATCGAGGTGCAGCTGCAGCGACGGGCGGATCTGATTCCGAATCTCGTGGCGACGGTGAAGGGGTACGCGGCGCACGAGGAGCAGGTGTTCAGCGAGGTCGCGCAGGCGCGCGCAGGGTTGCTCGGCGCCGTGCAGTCGCACGATCCGCAGCAGATGGCGGATGCGAATGCAGCGGCGACGGGTGCGCTCGGCCGGTTGCTCGCGATTTCGGAGGCATATCCGCAGCTCAAGGCGGACCAGGGTTTCCTGCGGCTTCAGGATGAGTTGACGGGGACGGAGAACCGGGTCGCCGTCGCGCGCGGTGACTACAACCAGGCGGCAAAGGACTACAACACGCTCATTCGCACCTTTCCCACAGCGCTGACTGCGAAGGTCACCGGCGCGAAGGCGAAGTCATACTTCGAGGTGACGAACGGCGCGAACCGCGAGGTGCCGACGGTCGACTTCTCGAAGCCCGCGTCGACCACAGCTCCTCCGTCGGCGCCGTCGAAGGTGCCGTGATTCACTGGGTGAAGGGAGTCTCGAGGGCGCGGCCGATACTGGCCGCGCTTTTCGCATCCGGCTGTGCGTCGTCTGGTGCATCGCATACAACCGAGTCGCACGACAACCGCGCGCCCACGATCGTCTTTCCGCTCGCGATCGACTCGGTACGCTTCACGAGCGGCTTCGGCGATGCGCGCGGCGGAGGACGTACACACCACGGGCAGGACATGTTCTGCCCGAAGTGGACGCCGATTCTCGCTGTGGTGGATGGCACCATGGACTGGATTGCGACAGCGCGCCCGACGAACGGAAAGAGCTATTCAGCGCTTCTGAGAGGGGACGACGGCAATCAATACTTCTATGACCATTTGAACAACGACAATCCGGGAACGAAGGACAATCTCGGGGATCCGGAGCTCGCGTACGCTGCGGGAGTTCACAACGGCACGCGTGTAACTGCCGGTCAGATAATCGGATACGTCGGCGACTCAGGTGATGCGGAGCCTTCGGGTGCGCACCTGCACTTCGAGCTGCACAAGGGCGAATGGGCGAACCCCATCGACCCGGCACCAGCGCTGCGTGCAGCGCTTTCGAAGCGTCGCGCGTTAATTGGGCGCCGTTCGACCCCCTGACCGTTCGGCTAGTCGACCACTGATAGTCATGCGACTGCGTGTGTGCATCATCTCATGAACATGTTGCTTCTTCTTGACAGCCTCTTCTAGCTGGTCTATTGTCGTGTCACCTGCAGCACATCCGCGCCAACACCTTTCCATTGTTTTTCTCGCGCTGCGCATTCGCGCGCTTCGCCATGCTTCGTCGATCGCAGGGATTTTTGTATCCAATGCGCCGGCATGTTCCAGTGTTCCGCCGCGCGCACACGGTTGTCGTTTGCCGACTCACCGCTCGATAGAGGAGGTGCGTGCATTCTTTTTTTTTCGTCGGAACCGGTGTGTGTAAGCAGGTTCGCAGGCAGTCATCCAACGGAGGGCGCATGAAGTTTCGTGTTCTGTCAGTGGCCGCATTGCTTGCTCTCCTGGCGGCGCCGAGCATGGCGCGCGCGCAGGGAGAGGCATTGCTCGAGGGAAAGGTGACCAGCGTCGCCGGAGCTCCCGTCGAAGGTGCTCAGGTCTTTCTCGACAAGATGGGATTGGGAACGCAGACGAAGGCGGACGGGTCGTATCGCTTCACCGTTCCTGCTGCGCGCGCAACGGGACAGTCGGCGCTGCTCACTGTTCGTCTGCAGGGATTCAAGCCGAAGTCGGCGACGATCACGCTCTCTTCGGGAACGATCAACACGGACTTCGCACTCGAGGCACAGGCCGTCGTGCTGCAGCAGCTCGTCATCACGGGCGAAGGCACGATCACCACGAATGAAAAGCTCGGCGCGACGGTCAACACCGTCGGTTCCGATGAGATCACGAAGTCCAACGAGCCGAATCTCACCGAGGCGCTCGCGGGCAAGGCGCCGAACGTCGCGATCACGTCGGAGTCCGGCGATCCGGGCAGCTCCGTCAACATTCAGATCCGCGGTATCAAGTCCTTCTCGGGCGACGGGCAGCCGCTCTTCGTCGTCGACGGCGTTCCGGTCGACAATCAGTCGATCAACGTGCAGGGGCAGTTCGCGGGCAATGCCGAGCAGGGCACCGTTGCTCCGAACCGTATCAGCGACATCAATCCGAACGACGTCGAATCGGTGACGATCCTCAAGGGATCCGCTGCTGCCGCGATCTACGGCGCGCGTGCTGCACAGGGCGTCGTGCTCATCACCACGAAGAGCGGCAAGGCCGGGAAGACGGAGTACTCACTCCATTCGTCCTATTCGTTCGACAAGGTGACGCACGGCTATCCGCTGCAGCGCACGTACGGACAGGGCAACAACGGCTTTCTCGCCGATAACGGCGTACTGAACACCGGACTGCCCTCGGATACGGATGCAAAGTCCTCGAGTCACAGCTGGGGACAGCCGCTGGCGGCGGGAACGGTCACGTATGATCACTTCGGCGAGATGTTCGAGACGGGCCACGTGGCGGACAACAATCTGTCCGTGGCCGGTGGTGATGATCGCCGCAGCTTCTTCCTCTCCGGCGGCATCAACAACAACAACGGCTTCGTCACGGGGCCGAACGATTCCTACAAGCGCAGCACAGTGCGCCTGAAGGCGACACAGCTCATCGGCGACAAGTTCAAGCTCGGCGGGAACCTCTCGTACATCGATACGCGCGGCTCCTTCATCCAGCGCGGCGACAACACGAGCGGCATCATGCTCGGCGGTCTTCGCACGCCGCCGGAATGGAACAACAAGACGTACATCGCCGACAACGGACAGTATCGCACGTATCGCTTCCAGTCGCCGTCGACGCTTTCTGCGGCCATCGGACGCGGCTACGACAACCCGTTCTTCATTGTCGCCGAAGCGCCGGCGAAGGAAAATCTGAGCCGCGTGCTCGGCAACATCGACGTGAACTGGGAGCCGACCGACTGGCTCAAGATTCAGGAGACCGCGGGCGCCGACTACTACACCGATCAGCGACTCGAAGGACTGCCGCTCGGCAACGCGACGTCGCCGTCCGGTCAGGTCATTCGCGCGGATTACAACAACTACATCCTCGATCACAACCTGACCGCCATCGCGAGCCACACGTTCAGCCCCTGGTTCTCGGGCACGTTCACGCTCGGTCAGAATCTGAACTCGACGGACTTCCATCAGCTCTACGACCTGGGCAGCACGCTGATCGCGCCGCGGCCACTGGTCATCACGAACACGATCTCCACCGATCCGAACGACAACGAAACGCTCGTGCATCGCGAGTCGTATTTCGGCCAGGCGACGGCGGATCTGTGGGACCAGCTCTTCCTCACGGGCGCGCTCCGCAACGACGGATTTTCGACGTTCGGCGCGAACCAGCGGCGTCACTACTTCCCCAAGGCGAGCGCAGCGTGGACGTTCACGAAGGCGATTGCCGGACTCACGACGAAGATCGACTTCGCGAAGGTTCGTGTCGCCTACGGCGAGACGGGTCGCGAGCCGCTTCCGTACTCCACGCTGAGCTCCTTTGCGGTGGGTAACTTCTTCGAATATGGCGGTGATGCGTCAGGCAAGCTGCGCACGATCTACCAGGGACAGGCGGGTCTGATTGGACCGCTGGCAGTGGGATCCGATAGTCTGCGTCCCGAGCGCACCCGCGAATACGAGGGTGGCCTCGACTTCGGCCTGTTCAAGGGCTTCATGGATGCGGGGATTTCCTACTATGACTCGAGGACAACGGACGTCATTTTCCAGGCGCCGACGCCTCCGTCCAGCGGTGCCACGAGCATCATCAAGAACGCTGGAACGATCACGAACAAGGGCTGGGAGGTCACGACCAACCTGCACCCGCTCCGCGAGGGAAATTTCACCTGGGATATCGGTGCGGTGTGGGGTCGCAATCGCAATCTCGTGACGAATCTCACCGGCTCGAGCGACATACCCGTCGGATCGCAGGCGATCCTGAGCACCTTTGCACGCGTTGGATATCCGACCGGCGCGTTCGCGGGGCACGACTTCGTTCGCTGCGGTCGCGGCCTCACGGTCGGCACCGATAACATCGACAGCGATGTGTGCCAGGGTAAGCCGACTGGCGCGCTCTACATCGCGGCGAACGGCTTCCCGGTCCTCGATGAGGCAAACCTCCGCATCGTCGGCAGCGCGCAGCCGGATTGGAACGGCAGCGTGCATACGACCATCGGCTTTCTGAAGCATTGGGAGGCGTCTGCCCTGCTCGACATCAAGCATGGCGGGAAGATGTACAATGGGACGCGTGGAGCGCTGTACGTGTACGGGACGCACAAGGACACGGACATTCGTGGCCAGACGTTCGTCTTCGGTCCCTCAGCGAACGGCGTGCAGGGCTTCCACGGCGACGCTGCCGTCGCTGGTCCCGGTGCGGGAACGCCGGTCATTATCGATCAGAACTGGTTCGAGGGCGACGGTGGCGCGTTCAGCGACAACGTCACCGACTTTATCGAAGATGGCGGATTTACGAAGCTGCGCGAAGTGTCGGTCGGCTACACCTTCACGCAACCGTGGGTGTCGCGGACGCTTGCCCTGAGCAGCATTCAGCTCCGCCTCGCCGGCCGTAACCTGGTTACCTGGACGCACTACTCGGGACTCGATCCGGAGTCGCAGCTGGGTGGTGCAACGCTGGTCGGAGGCTTCGACTGGTTCAACAACCCCCAGAACCGCTCGTTCGTAGTCACCGTTGGACTCAACCGCTAACTCGCGAGGAGGAGAGCACATGACAACTAAATCACGCGCGCTCGCGCTCGTCGCGATGGCTGCTGCAATCACCACGTTCGGGTGCAACAGCTTTCTGACCTGCGACAAGTGCATTAGTAATCCGAATCAGCCGACAGACGCCACCGCCGATCAGCTATTCATCGGCGCGCAGGTTTCTCTGATGGCGCAGTGGGAGACCTACCCGCTCAATCTGCTTCCCACCTGGGTGGGTCAGATCGCGGGTGTCAACCGCCAGTGGGTGAACTACGCCAACTACGCGTCGGGCACGGACAATCTGACGTCCGACGCCACGTTCAACTCGATCTATGGTCCGGGCGGTCTCGCGGATCTGCGTCGAGCCGAAGACAAGGCGACGGCGGCCGGCAACATCAAGGAAGTCGGCGAGCTGAAGGTGATCGAGGGTCTGCTGATGGGCACCGCCGCTGATCTGTTCGGCGACGTGCCGTACGACTCGGCGCTGACTGCGGAGCCGAGCTACGATACGCAAGCAGCCGTGTATGCGCACGTGCAGGCAACGCTGGATACGGCGATCGCCGATCTTGCCGGCGCAGGCGCCGGCGGGGCGGTGGATTTCTTCTACAAGAGCGATTTCGCCAAGTGGACGGCGGTTGCCCATACGTTGAAGGCGCGCTACTACATGCACACGGCGGAAAACGCCGATCTGTCCTACGACAACACGAAGCTCGCAAGCGTAGTGTCGGAGGCGGCTCTCGGGATCCAGGATCCGAGCGGAGATTTCAACACGCAGCACACCGCGGCGAATCTGGAAGCGAATCTCTTCTATGAATTCCTCATTGGTGCGCGTGCTGGAGATGTGGAACCCGCACAGCTGCACATCACGTTGCTGCAACAGTTGAACGACAACGTGCTGCTCAACTCACTGTACACGTCACCGTTCCTCGGATCTGCCCCCGGCCTTTCCGCGGGGAGTACCGTGTCGAATTTCAAGGTGAATGCGACCACGCAGATGATCATCGTGGGCAACTACGAGAACACGCTGCTCAGCGCCGAGGCGCACTATCGGCTCGGATCGGCGGGTACGGCCGCGACAGAGCTGCAGGCCGAGCATGCGGCCTACGGTGAGGCCGGAACGGTTCCGATCAACGGCGGCACGAACGGGTTGCTCGTCACGATCCTGGATGAAAAGTTCGCGCGTGGATTCCTGAACCCGGAGATCTACTTCGATTATCTCCGGACGTGCGTTCCGAACATTCCGCTCCCGGCAGGTATCGCGAACGCCTTCACGGCGGTGCCGGCGCGCTTCAACTACGGCTTCACTGAAGAGATCACGAACACGAAGACACCGACAGATCCGATCGCGAATGCCAACTGGCCGAAGCATCCCACCGGCCCGGCCGGTGCCGCATGCGCTGGACAGAGAGCTCGTGTGGGTACGTAATCGATCTCACGTCGACCGCCCGATCGGATCATCGATCGGGCGCGAGATGGCCCACTCATGACATCCGCCGATCAGCTCTCGATCCTACCAGTCTTCAGGAGCAGGACATATGAATAAGACGAAGTTGATGCTCGCCGCAGTCGCGGTGTGCGTCGGGGTGGCGGCATGCGCCAAGCATGACGCCAACGCCATTACTGGAAGCAACACGTCCACAGGCGTATCGCTCTCCAACGATCCGAGCTCGTACACCATCGCGGAAGGTGTGGACAACGCGGTCACATTCGCGCCCGTGGCGACGCTTGTTCCGCAGGGCGTAGCAATCGCGAACGGCACGCAGAACATGGTGTACACGTTCTCCAATCCAGATGTTGCCGAGATCAACAGCGATGGAAATTTGCAGGGTGATCAGGTTGGTACCACGACTTTGACGGTCACATACACTGATGTCGACCACGGCTTTGCAACCACCACGCTGGCTATTCCCGTGACGGTGACGGCCGCTCCATAGCGGTCGCTCGTTGCACCGGCTACGGGCCACTACCGGTCTCGCTGATCCTCGCTGCAGACCAACAGACAAGACAACGCGCCCGATCGGCTTACCGATCGGGCGCGTTGTCTTGCGCACCTGTCACGATGCGATCAACGTCAATCCGGGATCGCGCCTTCCGGGAGCACGTAGGTCAGCGGGTCGACGACCTTGCCGTTGACGTGAATCTCGTAGTGCACGTGCGGACCGGTCGAAAGCCCCGTGCTGCCGACGTTCGCGATGATCTGGCCGCGCTTCACCTTCTGCCCTGCGCGCACGACGATGCGCGAGCAGTGCGCGTACTTGGTGACGATCCCGTCGCCATGATCGATCTCGAGCACATTGCCGTAGCCCGTCTCGACGGTGACGAGCCGTACGATCCCGCCCGCCGGCGCGACGATCGGCGCGCCCATCGGCGCGCTCACGTCGATTCCTTCGTGCGGACGCGCGTAGTGCAGAATCGGATGGAAGCGCGAGAGCGAGAAGTTGCTCGAGAGCCAGCCGGCCGTCGGCATGATCGACGGAATGCGCGCCATCCACTCGCTATTGTGCGCCAGCGTCCCAGACACCTCGGCGAAGCTCGCCGCCAGCGAGTTGGCGCGCTTGATCATCCCGTCGATGTCGCTCGTGCTGCCGACTGCCATCTCGGTCACGCCGCCGATCGCGAGCGCCGGAACCGTGCTGTCGGTGTGCTGGGCGGCCGAGTCGGCGGAGAGTCCAGCGAGGAGCCGAATCTGCTGGTCGCGGCGCCCGATCGCGCGAAGGGTGTCGTCGAGGCTGTCGAGGCGCGCTTGCATCGTCGTGACGCTGCCCAGCAGGCTGCGATCATCCGAATGGCGAAGCTTGAGGGCGACATGACTCAGCGCGACGCCAACGCCCATCGCCGCCACCAGACCGATCGCGCTCGCGCCGATCGCGAGCCGTTTCACCAGCGTTTCGGAGAGCGAGAAGCTGCGCGGAGAATCAGAGCCGTGCGGTACGACGAGAAAGGTCCAGCGGCGCTGTGGCGGCATGCGGCTCTCCAAAAGATGCGGACGGCTCTACCCGGAAAAGACTCGTGCGGGAGGGTTCGGTCACGCCTGTATGACCACGTTACAGGCCCAAATGTCCGAACCGGACCGACTAGTCCAAGTATCTAATCCGCAATGAGTTACAACGCCAAAAGCTAGAAGATGGGAATGCTGTCGCGGGGGAAGAGCGGGGCGCCTCTGGTCACCGTCCAGCCACTCGGATCGAGCGACCCGAGCGATGCAATCCGCTGGTCCTTCACGGCGCCCGGGCCACCCAGCCGCTCCCACACTGATTGTGCCTTATCGGGCATGAAGGGCGCAAGGAGGACGGTCTGGATGGCGAGCTTCCGTGCGAGCGTGGCGAGGGTCTCGTCGAGCGCGCGTGCCTGCGCCGGATCCTTCGCGAGCTTCCACGGCGCCTGCCGATCCACGTATTCGTTGGCGCCCGATACGTTGTGGAGTACGGCCTTGAGCGCGTCGTGCAGGAGGAAGCCGTTCATGGCGTCGAGGTAATCGGCGACATCCGCATCGTCGTCCCGAGCTGAGTCGTTGCCGCGCCACGCGGGAACGACTCGCGCCCGGTAGCTGTCGATCATCGCGATCGTGCGGCTCGCGAGATTGCCGTAGCCGTTCGCGAGGTCCGACGTATAGCGCTCCTCGAACCGTTCCCAGGAGAAGTTGCCGTCCGCATCGAACGGAACCTCGCGCATCAGGAAATATCTGAAGGCGTCCGTACCGAACTTGTCGATCGCCTCGCCGAGGTCCAGCTTGACGCCCGCGCTCTTCGAGAATCGCTCGCCGCCGAGATTCACAAAGCCGTGCGCCCAAATGCGCTCCGGCAGGGGAAGCCCAGCCGACTCGAGCATCGCCGGCCAGATCACGGCGTGAAAGCGCGTGATGTCCTTGCCGATGACGTGCAATTGCGCCGGCCAGTGCTGCTTCGCCTGCGCGCCCGGAAAGCCCGTCGCGGTGAGATAGTTCGGCAACGCGTCGAACCAGACGTACGTCGTCTGCACCTCGCCATCGCTCGTCGGACGAGGGAAGGGTACGCCCCACGCGAGTCGTGCGCGGCTCGCCGACACATCGTCGAGCCCCTGGCGCAGCAGGCTCAGAATCTCGTTGCGGCGAGACTCCGGCTGCAGGAACTCGGGGTGCGCGTCGAAGTGCGCGAGCAGAAAATCGCGATACGCGCTGAGGCGGAAGAACCAGTTGCGCTCCTCCACCCATTCGAGCACGCGCGTCTGATGCAGGATGCATCGCCCGTCGACGATCTCGTTGTCCTGCTTGAACGCCTCACAACCCACACAGTAGTACCCTCCGTACGACTTCTCGTAGAAGTCGGACGGCGAGCGCTTGAAGATGCGCTCGATGAGCGCCTGCACACCGCTCTTGTGCGAGGCTTCCGTCGTGCGCACGAACTGGTCGTTCGAGACGCCGAGGCGGCGCCACATCGCCTGGAAGGTCTCCGCGACCTCGTCGACGAGCGCCTGCGGCGTGAGCCTGCGATCGGCCGCCGTCTGCGCGACCTTCTGCCCGTGCTCGTCCATCCCGATGAGGAACCACACGGTGTCGCCGAGCATGCGATGATATCTGGCGATGACATCGGCGCCGATCTTCTCGAACGCGTGGCCTAGATGAGGGTCGCCGTTGGCGTAGTCGATCGCGGTGGTGAGATAGAACTCCGCCACGCTATTCGCCTTCCGGCGTCGCGGGTGGCGTCTCGCCGCCGGGGCGGCCGCGTCGGCCGCCGCGCCGCCCACGCCGGCGGTGGGGGCGACGGTCGCCGGCATCGCCCGCGTCGCCGGCGGGCGTGTCGCCGGGGAGCGGCGTGATGGTGGGAGGCGCAGCTCTCGGCGCCGGCGCGCTGTCCGGCGCGTCCTCCTCGAGCACCGTCTCGCCCGCCAACTCGGCCACCGGCGCGTCGTCCTCGTGCTCCTCCACTACCACGCTCGCGCGCTGCTCGAGCTCCGCCTTGAGCTCCGCGAGCGGCACGATGCGTGTGTCGCCCTCGGGTCCGCGCAGCGTCACGCGGTCGCCGAAGATGTCGTTGGCGAGCACCTTCTCCTCGCCGAGCGACGTGACGAGGATGCGCCCCTCCTTCGGGAAGCGCTTCCGGCTCTGCACGTAGTAGTCGTGCTCGTAGCGCAGGCAGCACATCAGCCGCCCGCACGCGCCCGAGATCTGCGACGGATTCAGCGAGAGATGCTGATCTTTCGCGACCTGGAGATTCACGGGGCGCAGCTCCGGGAGCCACGACGCGGAGCAGTACTCGCGTCCGCAGCGCCCGATGCCGCCGAGCCGCTTCGCTTCGTCGCGCACGCCGATCTGCTTCAGCTCGATGCGCGTGCGGAATGCCGCAGCGAGATCGCGGACGAGCGCGCGGAAGTCGACGCGCTTCTCCGCCGTGAAGTACAGCGTGAGCTTCTTGCGATCCCACTGCCATTCCGCGTCGGACACCTTCATCACGAGCGCGTGCGCCTTCACGCGCTCCGATGCCTTGCGTCGCGCAGACTCATCCTCGTCAGGCAGCTCGCCTGCGCGGCGCTCATCCTCGGGCGTCGCGGGGCGCAGCACCTTGCGCTCGGGAGGCGTAGTGCCGCAGCCGTGCGCGCACCCGCCACAGCGCGTTGCCGCGCGCTCGCCAATGGCGTGCACGCGACCGAAATCCTCGCCGCGATCCACCTCGACGATGACAGGCGACTCGACGCGCGGAGGTTCCTCGCCATCCCAGAGGAAGAATTCCTTGCGTTTCCCCTTGAACGCGACCTCCACGAGATGCTGCGCCACGGTCACTCCGTGAACTCGCCCATCGCGAGAAACTTCTCGCGCCGACGGCGCACGAGCTTTTCGGGCCGGAAGCGGCGCAGCTCCTCGAGATTGCGCACGAGCGCCTCCTGCAGCGACCGCGCGGACGCCTCGTGGTTCACGTGCGCGCCGCCCACGGGCTCCGGCACGATCTCATCGATGACGCCGAGTTCCATCAGCTCGGGCGCCGTGATCCGAAGCGCCTTCGCGGCGCGCTCCTTCATCTCCGTGCTCTTGCCGTCCTTCCACAGGATCGCCGCGCATCCTTCCACGGTGATCACCGAGTACACCGCGTTCTCGAGCATCAGGACGCGATCTGCGACGCCGAGCGCGAGCGCACCGCCCGATCCGCCCTCGCCGATCACCGTCGCGACGACGGGCACCTCGAGCCGGCTCATCTCGAACAGATTGCGTGCGATCGCCTCCGACTGCCCGCGCTCCTCCGCACCGAGCCCCGCCCACGCGCCCGGCGTGTCGATGAGCGTGATGATCGGAATCTTGTACTTCTCGGCCAGCTTCATCAGTCGGAGCGCCTTGCGATACCCCTCGGGGTGTGGCATCCCGAAGTTGCGCTTGAGATTCTCCTTCGTGTCCCGGCCGCGCTGGTGCCCGATGACCATCACCGTGTCGCCGTCGAGCCGCGCCCAACCGCCGACGATCGCCGCGTCATCGCGGTAGAGGCGGTCGCCGTGCAGCTCGATGAAGTCGGTGAAGGCGAGCTGCAGATAATCGAGGGTAAACGGTCGGCGCGCGTTGCGCGCGACCTGTACCCGCTGCAGCGGTGTGAGCGTCGTGTACACCGACCGCCGCAGCTCTTCGAGCTTTCGCTCGAGCGGCACGATCTCCTCTTCCATGCTCAGCTGGCGCTTCTCGGCCGTGCGACGCAGATCGTCGATCTGCTTCTCGAGCTCAACGATCGGTTTCTCGAACTCCATAATCGACGTGCTCATTCAGCTCCCGCGGACGAGTCGGACGCGCTCGGTGCCGAGCAGGGCGCGTAAATCCGTAAGTGCGGCGTTGGTGACCGCGATCCTGAGCGACTTCGAGCGCAGCCTCGCGCTGGTCCCATTGCCATCGTTCCACCGGAGCTCGATCGGCGCCGAGCCGGCGTGTGCATCCACCATCTCGCGAACATCGTGCAGGACGTCCGCCGCCACCGGCGCGCCGGCCGCAAGCTCGATCGACACCGCGACGTTCCCAGTCGCGCGAAGCTCCGTGAACGGCGTGACCGACTCGACGATGAACGTCGGGTTGTCGACCTCCTGGTCGCGCTTGGAGTAGCCGCCCTTGAACAGTACGGGAATATCCGCCTTGATGCGATCTCCCAGCAGCGCCCAGGCCTCGGGGAAGACGAGCACCTCGGAAGATCCCGAGAAATCCTCGACTGTCAACCGCGCGAACTCCGAGCCGCTCCGCTTGCTCACCTGCTTCTTGATCGCCGTCACGACCACGCCCAGGAACATCGGCGTCTCGACCCACTTCCCAAGCGCCGACACCGAGTGCGTCGCAAAGATTTCTACTTCGGTGCGGAACGGCTCGAGGGGATGGCCGGAGATGTAGAAGCCGAGGATCTCCTTCTCCTTGGCGAGCCGCTCGCTGTCGCTCCACGCCGAGATGTTGGGCAGCGTGCGCGAGAGTTGCGGGCGCGGCGCTTCGTCGCCGGACGCGAGGCCGAAGAGCGAGCCCTGTCCGCTCGCGGCCTCGTCCTGCTTGAGCCCCGCCTCCTGCAGTGCGGAGTCGAGCGCCGAGAGGAATTGCGCGCGATGCCCGCCGAGCGAGTCGAGCGCGCCCGATGCGATCATCGCTTCGAAGACGCGTTTGTTGCAGAGCCGCAGGTCGACGCGCTCGCAGAGATCGAAGAGCGACGTGAACGGAGCGTTCGCGCGCGCCGCGAGAATCGAGCCGATCGCCGCGTGGCCGACGTTGCGGATCGCGCCGAGCCCGAAGCGCACGCGCTTGTCGCCGACCACGGTGAACTTGTATCCCGACTCGTTGACGTCCGGCGGCAGGACCTCGATGCCGAGCTCGCGCGCCTCGTTGATGTACTTCACCACCGAGTCCGCGTCGCCGATCTGCGACGACAGCAGCGCCGCCATGAACTCGGCCGGCCAGTGCGTCTTGAGCCACGCCGTGTGGTAGGAGAGGATCGAGTACGCGACCGAGTGGGATTTGTTGAAGCCGTAGCGCCCGAACGTCTTGATCTGCCCCGCGATCTCCTCGATGATGGCGGGCTTGTGCCCTCGCGCGATTGCCTTGCTCGAGAACTTCGTGAGCTCTGCCTCGATGAGCGCCGCGTCCTTCTTTCCGACTGCCTTGCGGAGCACGTCTGCTTCGGCGAGCGAGATCCCGGCGAGGATCTGCGCGATGCGCATCACCTGCTCCTGGTACGTGATCACGCCGTACGTCGGCGCGAGCACCTCGGCGAGCTCGGGAAGCGGATAGGTGACCGCCTCCTCGCCACGCTTGCGCGCGATGTACACGCGATGCATCCCGGCGTCGAGCGGGCCCGGGCGCATCAGCGCGTTGGACGCGACGAGATCGTCGAAGCGATCGCAGCGCATGCTCTTGAGCATGTCCGTCGCGAGCGCGGATTCGAACTGGAAGACGCCGGCGGTGCGCCCGGCGCGCAGCTGGCGGTAGGTCTCCGGATCGTCGAGCGGAAGCTCCTCGAGCTTCGGGCGCGCGCCGGACGTCGCCTCGATGAGTCCGAGCGCATCGTGGATGACGGTGAGCGTCGTGAGACCGAGGAAGTCCATCTTGAGCATCCCCGTCTTCTCGAGCGCGTTCATGTCGTACTGCGTGACGACGATCGCCTCATCGTCGCGCGAGCCGCCCGCGCCCTTCGAGCTCTGCGTGCAGATGGGGACGTAGTCGTCGAGCGGGCCCGGCGCGATGACGATGCCGGCGGCGTGCACGCCGGCGTGGCGCGAGAGCCCCTCGAGCGCGATCGCGTAGTCGAGCAGCTGGCGATAGCGCTGGTCGTTGCGATAGAGCTGCTTCACCTCGGCGATTTGCGTCGTCGCTTCCTTCACCGTCAGCGAGAAGTTCGGCTGATTCGGGATGAGCTTCGCGAGCGTGTCCGTCTCGGCCGGGGTGAAGCCGAGCACGCGGCCGACATCCTTGATCACGGCGCGCGACTTCATCGTGCCGAAGGTGATGATCTGCCCGACCGACTCGCGCCCATACTTCTGGCGGACGTACTCGATCACCTCGCCGCGCCGCTCGAAGCAGAAGTCGACGTCGATGTCGGGCATCGAGACGCGCTCGGGATTCAGGAAGCGCTCGAAGAGGAGATCGAATTTGAGCGGACAGACATCGGTGATGCGCAGCGCGTAGGCGACGAGTGAGCCGGCGGCCGAACCACGCCCTGGGCCAACGGGGATGCCGCGGTCGCGCGCGGCCTTGATGAAATCGTAGGTAATGAGGAAATAGCCTGCGTATCCCGTCTTGGTGATGACGCCGAGCTCGAAGTCGAGCCGCTCGCGCACCTCGGGGGGCAGCGGGTCGCCGTAGCGCATCTTCGCACCCTCTTCCGAGAGACGCACGAGGAGCTCGTTCTCGGTGCCGACGCCGCTGGGCAACGGGAACGACGGCACGTGGTACGTCTTCGAGAAGGGGACCGAGACTTCGTCGGCGATCTTGAGCGTATTCTCGAGGACATCCGGGCGGCCGGGGAAGCGCGACGCGATTTCCGGGGCGCTCTTGAAATAAAGCCCGTTGTCGTAGCGCATCCGGTCGTGATCGCTGCGGTCTTTCCCAAGCCCGATGCAGAGGAGCACGTCGTGCGCGTCGTGATCGGTATCGCGGAGAAAGTGCGCGTCGTTCGTCGCAATGACGGGAATGCCCGTGGCGGCGGAGAGGTCGAGGACGAGCGCGTTGAGCTTCGACTGGAGGCCGCCGGAGTCGTGGGCCTGGACCTCGAGGTAGTAGCGGTCGGGGAAGGTGTTCGCGTACCACGAGGCGACGCCGGCGGCTTCCTCGAGTCGACCCTCGAGCAGGTGCGTCGCGACCTCGCCGGCGATGCAGGCGGAGGAGACGATCAGTCCCTCGGAGTACTTCGCCAGGAGCTCGCGGTCGACGCGGGGCTTGGTGTAGAAGCCCTCGGTGTAGGCGAGTGAGGAAAGCTTTACGAGGTTTCGATACCCGATCGCGTCCCTCGCGAGTAGTACCAGGTGATAGTAGGGCTTGCCGCCGTTGCGGGGACGGGAGCGCTCGCGTCGGTCACCGGGGGAGACGTAGGCCTCCATCCCGATAATGGGCTTGATCCCGGCTTTCTTCGCCTTCTCCTGAAAGTCCCACGCGCCATGGAGATTCCCGTGGTCGGTAATAGCGAGTGCGGGCTGCTCGAGCTCCTGCGCGCGGGCAATCAGATCGCCAATGCGGTTAGCCCCGTCGAGGAGCGAGTACTCGGAATGACAGTGGAGATGGACGAATGACATCAGGCGCCGGAAGGGGCTTTACGATGCGTCCGCGCGGCATGGATCGCGCTGGACGACGGCTCTCGCGGACGGGCGGCGGAGGGTGAAGCACGGATAAAACACTGGCTCGAAGCCAGCGCACATTTGCCTCGAATAATATGCTGCCGGGTCACCATTGCCTATCGGTTCGGCGGCGTGGCTTCTACAATTCGGCTGGAACCATACGGACAAAGAAGGATAACATCTGTTTCCGATTTGCCCGCGGGGAGACACGCGCTCCGGGGCTCCTCCCTTCGCCAACGCCCATGCGCAAAATCCTGCCCTCGCTGGTGCTCGGAAGCGCCTTACTGGTCTACGTCGCGGCCTGCTCGGATTCCTCCGCAGGCCCCATCATGCCGGGTGGCACCTGCAGTGGATCGACGTTCACGCTCGCGCCGCTCGAGGGGCGAACCGTCCTGGCTGCGGACCTCCCCTGTCTCACCATCGCTCCCGACGCCGGCACGTATCTGATCGTGCCGCAGTTCGCGACGGCGGATGCTCCTGTTTCCGTCGTGAACTTCAAGCTCGCGGCAGGAACGGCGGCATCGGCATCCACCGCAAACATCGTCATGGCCTCCACGCGTCCGCCCCTCGCGCGAGCGGCAGATCTCGGGCAACTGCAGCGCCAGTTCGAAGGAATGCTGCGCCGACGCGAGCATTCGCTCGCGGCAACCGCACGCGCGAGCAGCGCGTCGCACGGACCGCTGGCGAGTCGAGTGAACGCCGATCTTACGCCACCCGCCTTGGGCAGCACGAGGCCGTTCAAGGTGCGCAACTCACTCACGGGAAGTGGCACGGCGCTGGATACCGCGGTGCTCAAGTACTCCGGATCGCATCTGCTCATCTATGTGTCCAAGAACGCGCCGGGCCCGGGGAACGGCATCGATGGCTTCAGTGACGCGCAGATCACCGCATTCGGCAACACCTTCGATCTCGATCTCTACACCATCGACGTTGCAACATTCGGGGCGCCCACCGACATCGACGGCAACGGTCGCGTCATCGTGCTCCTGTCGCCGCTCATCAACAAGCTCACCGACCGGAGCGTCTGTACGTCTCAGGGCTACATCGCGGGCTTCTTCGACGCGACGGATCTGTTGCCCACCCAATTTCCTGCGGCGTCCAACGACGGGGAGCTCTTCTACGCGCTCGTTCCCGATCCCGCAGCGACGTTCAGCTGTGCGCACTCCATCGCCGCCGTCGAGCAGCTCACGCCGTCGACGTTCATCCACGAGTTCCAGCACATGATCTCCTTTGGC
>JBDSHG010000110.1:0-7587 GCA_039918615.1 Gemmatimonadaceae bacterium
CATTGCGCTCGCCGGCGCGCTGACCTTCGCCGAGCTCGGTGCGATGCTCCCCGATGCGGGAGGCCCGTTCGTCTACATCCGCCGCGCGTTCGGCGAGAGAGCGGCGTTCGTCTACGGATGGATGATCCTCACCACGATCGCGAGCGGCGCTGCTGCCGCGGTGGCGCTCGCCTTCGCGAACTACGTCGGCCGCTTCTTCGATCTCGCGCCACTCGGCGGTGTGACCGGCGTGGCCGTCGCGGTGCTGCTCATTCTCACGGCGACGAACTATCGCGGGCTCCGGCTCGGCGCCGCCGTGCAGAACACGCTCGTGATGAGCAAGCTCGTCGCGCTCGGTGCCCTCATCCTGGGCGTGGTCGTGCTGTGGAATCGAATTCCGGCTCCGCTTCCGATCGTCTCGGCCGAGAAGCTGCCTCCGCTGATGACCGGGCTTGCGGCGGCATTTGTGCCGGTGCTCTTCTCGGTGGGCGGATGGGAGAATCTCAACATGGTCGCGGGCGAGGTGCGCGACCCTGCGAAGCTGATCCCGCGCGCGCTCGCGCTCGGGATCGCGATCATCATGGTGTGCTACCTTGGCGTCAACGTCGCATATCTGCACGTGCTCGGGCGCGATGGGATGGCGGCAAGCAGCAGCGTGGCGGCGGATACCGCGATCCGGATGGTGGGAGCGCTCGGGGGAACGTTGATAACGATCGCCGCGATGGTGTCGATTCTCGGGCTCGTGAACGTGGTGCTGCTCGCAACGCCCCGGATCTTCTACGCGATGGCGCGCGAGGGCTTATTCCCGCCAGCGGCCGCGCGCATCCATCCGCGCTTCGGCACGCCGCACATCAGCATCGCGATGCTCGGGCTCTGGTCGGTCGCGCTTCTCCTGCTCGCGCAGTCACGACTGGACTGGCTGCTCAACGGCGAAGTGTTCGCCGACTGGATCTTCTTCGGACTGAGCGCCGCGAGCGTATTCGTCTTCCGGCGCACGATGCCGGCACAGCCGCGCCCATACCGTGCGTGGGGGTATCCACTGGTACCACTCTTCTTCGTCGCCGCATCGCTCGTCGCGGTGCTCAGCGCGCTGATCAGTGCCCCGATTCCCTCGGCGTTCGGCGCCTTCAGCGCGATCGTCGGCGTGATCGTCTACGCGCTGTTCTCACGCCGCTGGAAGACTGCTGTCGCCGGCGTCCCTGTCTAGTAGGCCACGGCGTACGAGGAGAAGTGGTCGATCCGGGCCACGACGTACTTGAGCAACGGATGATTCAGGGACGGCTCGACTTCGCTCACGGTGTCCGCCTGCACGTACACGACGGTGACTCCGAACAGGGGCGTGTAGCACTTCGAGTAGTCCATCTTCAGCGTCGCAGGAACCGCGAAGTGGAGTCCTTCTGGAGAGAACTGTACGCGGGCGCTAATCGTCGGCAGCGAGTGCGCGGTGATCGTCACGGTGCTTCTGAGCGCCCCGGCGGGCACCTCGAGCTCCACGCCCTCGAACCTTCACCCTTCCACCCTTCCACCCTTGCTGCCGATCTGTGAGGACGCCCAGCTCTCCTTCTGTGGCTTGCAGACGGCGACCTTCTTTCCGTCCTTCGCCCGCGACGACGACAGTTGAGGCGCGCTCAACGAACGCGGTGCAGTCGGAGATGCGTGATCTGTGCACGCGACGGCGCTCACGAGCAGGAGAAGCGACACGACGGAGCGAACTGCAGTTGACGCGCGCATGAGACTGAGCCTAGGGGTTCGAGGGACAAGCGTGAGAAAACGTGAAGAGGCCAGCGTCCGACCGATCAGTAGGCCACTGCGTACGACGAGAAGTGATTGATCGTTGCCGTGACTGTCTGCGACGTCGGATTGGTAGTCGTTGGCTCGACTTCCGAGACCGTGTCGGCCTGCAAGTAGACAATGGCCAGCAGCCAGGACGGCGTGATGCACGACGAGTAGTTCAGCGTCACTACCGCCGGCACGGGAAACTGCAGTCCCTCGGGGGTAAAGAAGACTCGCGCCGTGTTTCCGGCAGGAATGTGCGCGACGATCGTCGTGTCCGTCAGCAGAGCTCCCGGCGGGAAGTAGACGGTGTTTCCCGCTCCGAGGTCGAGCGTGCCGCCCCGCGGTCCAATGCGCGCGGACACGAATACATCGTGCGGGACATTGCACGACGCGAGCTGGCTTGCGCCGCTCTTCTGCTGCGGCTGCGGCTTCTGCGCCTTCGGCTGCGGCTTGCTGGGGCTCGACGAGCCCCGGCTGAGCATCGGTCCTGGCACCTGTGCGCCCGGAGACGTCGGACTCGCGTGCTCGCCGCACGCGACGATCGCCGCGACAGCGGTGAGAGCAGCGAATATTCGGAATGCAGATGGGTTTGCGCATAAACCCGGTGACGGATGAAGAGTGAGTTCGTATCGAACTTTCGTCGTGCCGTACCGTGCCGTTTGTTTGCCTGTTGTGCTGAATCTGAGGCTGCAACCGCGTCGTGCTATCACGCTGCAGCCGAATTACGTCATCACTGTAATTGTGTGTTACATCACACAGCGCCGATCATGCTCTCGTTGATGGCCCTTACGGCTGCCTCGAACACGTCCGGGCGCCACCAGGCCCTGCACTTTCTCAGCTCGACCAGCGCATCTTCGACCGACATTGCCGCGCGATGGCTACGTGTGCTCGTCAGCGCGTCGTAGACATCGACGATGCCGATGATCTGCGCCGCCAACGGAATCGCGTCGTCACGGTGACGGTCCGGATAGCCGGTGCCGTCGCACTTCTCGTGATGCCAGCGAATGAGCGGCTTGATGTCCCACGGAAACTCAACCCCCTCGAGAAGCTCGATTCCGTATAGCGTGTGACGCTCCATCAGCTCGCGCTCCTCGCGCGTGAGCTTCCCCGGCTTGTTGAGGATTTCGTGCGGAATGCGGACCTTCCCCACATCGTGCAGATAGGCGCCGATGCGCACCGTCGTCTGCTCGTTGATATCGAGCCCTAGCGCACACGCGACAGCCACCGCGTACGTCGCAACGCGCTCGCAATGTCCGTGCGTATACGCGTCTGCGGACTCGATCGATTGCCCCCAGTTCCGCACGATCATGAGGAAGGTGCCCTCCAGCTCCGCCACCTTGCGCGTGACGTCGGAGAGATCGCCGCGTGCATCGAGGTGTACGAAGAGCGCGCGCGATGCATTCAGCAGGAGCAGCGCCTCGTGATTCCGTCCCATCAGCTGATAGAGCTTGGCGAGCTCGCGCGACGCCTCCGCCTCGCCGAGCAGCGAGCCGCATTCGCGCGCGAGGTCGATCGCGGTGCGAAGGCGCGCCTCGGCGAGCACCGTGCGACCGGTTTCGCGATAGACGACACCGAGGAACTTGTAGGCGTCGGCCTTCTGTGCGCGCGCATTGAGCTCGTCGAACATCCGGAGCGCATCCTCGGCGCTCAGCCGCGCCTCTTCGAAGCGCTGTCGCGCGATGAAGACCTCGGTGCGGTTCAGAAGGCACAATCCGCGCAGACGGACGTCGCCGAGCGAGTCGGCGAGCGCGAGACTCGAGTCGAAGTAGCCGTCGGCGATCTCCCACTCCTGCTGGTCCGCGCTGATCATGCCGAGGTTGTGATATGCGATCGCACAGCCGCTGTCGTCTCGAGCGCTCGTGGACGCGGCGAGAGAATTCTGATTAGTGCTCGAGCGCCGCGTTCAGATCACCGCGGATGTTCGCGATGATACCGAGGTTCTGCTCGATTCTCCCCACGAGCGCCGGTGTGTCACACGCCATCGCGAGCGCTCGTCGAAAGAGATCGCCCGCCTCCCCCGTCTCTCCGGCCTCGAGCTCGAATCCGCCGAGCGTGTTGAGCGCCTCGGCCGCGAGCTTCGAGGTGGCGAGCGCGCTAGCCACCTCGAAGCTCTGGAGGCAGAGCTCGCGCGCGACGCCGCGCTCGAGCTGGCGGTGCATCACGACACTCAACCGCCGCAGCGCCTCGGCTTGCGTCGGGATGTCGTCGTCGGCGACGGCGGCCTCGATCGCAACGTGGTATTTCTCGACCGCCATGGCGATACGCCCCGCGCGCTCGTCGTCACGAGCGTCGTGGAGTGCGCGGGTGGCGGATTGTGGAAACGCGTTGAACGTCATGTTTTTGCGGTTGGACGACGGATGCAACGAATTCGATCCGGGTCACGTTCGAGAGCGGGTACGGGGTCCGACTTCGGGGTTGACGATCGCGTCGGGCGAATGGTTGTCGACACTGTCACGTCGCGCACCTTTTCCGTCATCGTGGGGGCTACGCTAACGCAAGAGGGTGGTTGCCGCGCATCTCTCCGCCTCGTCGTCCACCGGGGGGCCACCGAGGGCCCACGCCATACCTGACCACTGAGCCCCGGTTATCGATGCGCATCTTCCGAATCACACGCGCGATCGCGCTTTTCACTCTGGCCCTGGCGTGCGCTGCGTCCTCGCCCACGACTCCTGGCGGTGATACCGGCGGCACGCCACCAGCCGCTCCGCCGCCGGCCCCACCTGCACCACCTCCGCATCCGAGCGTCATCACGAAGACGAGTGGCGATGCGCAGCGCGGCACGCTCTCCGCAACTCTTACGGCGCCACTCGTAGTTGCGGTGAGCAACTCGACCGGCGCAGCCGTGAGCGGCACGACCGTCACGTGGAGTGCGGCTGCGGGAAACGGATCGGTGAGCATGACGTCGACGACGACGGACGCGAGTGGACACGCGAGCGTGCGCTGGGCCCTCGACGGGACTTACCTCGCCAACAGCGTCACGGCGGCGATCGCCGGATCATCGGTGACCTTCACCGCGCTCGGCAACGGCAGCGGCGATCTCGGCGGCAGGGCGATCTTCCCCGGCGGCGATGCGTGGCGCACGGACATCTCATCGTCCACGCGCGACGCGAATTCCGACAGCCTCATTGCGTCGTGCGGCGCGACGAAGGGAATGCATCCGGATTTCGGGACGGTGTACAATGGCGCGCCCAACGGCATCCCGTACGTCGTCGTGCACGGGTCACAGGCGAAAGTGGCCGTGAGCTTCTACTATGGTGATGAGAGTGATCCCGGTCCGTACCCGGTGCCGACGTACGCGCCTGTCGAGGGCGGCGCATCGAGCTCCGGCGATCGCCACGTCATCGTCGTGGACGCGGACGGCTGGAAGGATTACGAGATGTTCGACGCGCATCCGGTGAGCGCCGGCGCGAGCTGGACCGGAGGATCCGGCGCGATCTTCGACATGACTTCGGGGACGACGCGCCCCGCGGGTTGGACGTCGGCTGACGCCGCGGGACTTCCGATTCTACCTGGACTCGTGCGCTACGACGAGGTCGCGATCCATCATGCGATCGATCACGCGCTGCGCTTCAGCTGCGCACACTCGCGCAAAGCGTACGTTCCGCCGGCGCGTCACTCGGCTGGATCCGGGACGAGCGCAAATCTTCCACCGATGGGGATGCGTGTGCGCCTCAAGGCCGGCGTCGACATCTCGGGCTACTCGGCGGCCAACCAGGTGATCCTCAAGGCGCTCAAGAAGTACGGGATGTTCCTCGCCGACAACGGCTCCGACATGTTCCTGAGCGGCGCGCCCGACCCGCGCTGGAACGACGGCGACCTGCACAATCTGACGAAGGTGCACGGGAGCGACTTCGAGGTCGTGCAGATGGGCACTCCGGTTCTGCAGCACTAGCACTAGCACTAGCACTAGTGCGTGTCGAGCGAGCGCTCCGGTTGCAGACCGTAGCGCTCCAGCCGGCGATAGAGCGTGCTCCGATGGATGTTGAGGCGCTCCGCCGCCGCGGCCATCGTCGGTGAGCGGCTCAGCGCCGCGACGGTTGCTTCGCGCTCCGCGTCCGCTTCGCTCGCGCAAACGGTCGCGCCGTTGCGCAGCAGCAAACATGCGCCGATCGGCGTCGGTCCATCGAGGACCAGATGACTCGAGGCCGAGAGTCCGACATCGTCGGCGAGCGGAAAGCGAACATCGCTCGCGTCGAAGGGCCGCGATCCCGCGCGCACGTGACTCGCCATCGCCGCGCGCAAGCGCTCCGGGATCGGAGTGCCGGGGCGCAGGCCGTCGGGCGCGTTCGCGGACGCGAAGAGCACGCGACCGCCGCGATCGACCGCGACGAGCGCGTCGCTCGAGTATTTCCCCGACATCTCCGCGGCGCGATGCAGCACGGCGAAGCGTCGCTCTGATTCCCGTAGCGCGAGCATCTGCTGCACGAGCGTCGCCAGCGCGCGTGCGAGCTCGAAGGTGTGCGGGTGCGCATACTGCCTGAAGCCCGAGATGTCGAGAACGCCGAGGATCTCGCCAGTGATCTCATCGCGGAGCGGCACCGCCGCGCAATGCCAGTCGTGCCACGCCTCGCAATAGTGCTCGGCGCCGACGATGTGCACGGCTCGCCCGGTGGCGAGCGCGGTGCCGGGACCGTTCGTGCCGGCGGCGTTCTCCGTCCACAGTGCGCCGGCGCAGAAGTTGATGCGGGCGAGTCCCTCGCGCGCATTGGGGTCGCCCTGGCACGAGAGCATTCGGCCGGCTGCGTCGAAGAGACTGAGGATGTGCCCCGTCGCCAGCGCCTCGCCCTGGTGCTCTACGGCGCGAAAGGCAAAGGGAAGCCAGTCCGCGTGCACACGCTCGCGCTCGAGTGAGTCATCGGCGAGCACGAGCGGCGCTCCGGGAAGATCGGCTCGCACCGCCGCGCTCGCACTCCGTGCCCACGACTCGCGCACCAGCGCACGTCCACCACTCGCGCGCCCATCTCCCTCGACTACCCGCGCCCACGTGCGCGAGAGCTTGCGCTGCGCGGCATTCTCGTACGGGATCTGCTCGTTGATCGACAGCATACTTCAGCCCCGTGACTCGTGATCCCGATCGTCGGCCGCTTTCGTTGGATGATGGAGAATTCCACCGCGGACGAGCCGCGTCAAGGCGCGAAGGCGTCGCGCTCGCCAGACTCGAGCGTGGCGACCACGTCGCGCGCGCGACAGTTCGTCGCGCCTGAACGCGATTACGGTCGCTCCGATCAGGGCGAACGCTCATAAGTCGCTCGCGCCGAGCGACTTATGCATCTTTTGGCAGATGTGCCGTAGCGCCGCGACATCGTGTACCATTCTTCATGATCGCGGCGCATGACCTTCGAGCGCCTCACTTGGATAGAGACCCGCAGGAGGGGCATGCATGTCTGCCACACTCGAGCCGACCACGAAAGGCGACGCCACACTCCCTGATGCCGCGCGCCAGTACGCCATCACGATTCCGATCAAGAGCCGCTACGAGAACTGGATTGGAGGGAAGTTCCGCGCGCCCGTGAAGGGCAAGTACTTCTCGAATCCCACGCCGATCACCGGTCAGCATCTCTGCGACGTCGCGCGGTCGACGGCGGAGGATGTCGAGCTCGCGCTCGATGCCGCACACGCGGCTGCAGAAGCCTGGGGGAAGAGCTCGGCGGCTTCGCGCAGCATCATCCTCAACAAGATCGCGGATCGACTCGAGCAGAATCTGGCCGCCATCGCGGTCATCGAGACGATCGACAACGGGAAGGCGATCCGCGAGACCATGAACGCCGATCTTCCACTCGCGATCGATCACTTCCGCTACTTCGCGGGAGCGTTGCGCGCGCAGGAAGGTTC
>JBDSHG010000111.1:0-27957 GCA_039918615.1 Gemmatimonadaceae bacterium
CGGAAGTACGTGCGCAAGGCGAAGGGCGGCGCACCGGGGCTGGTGCTGGTGCAGCGATCGGAGACGATCTTCGTGGCGCCGGACGAGCGGGTGGAGCGGCGGCTGCGGGATACATGATGGAGCAGCCGATGGGGTCGCCGGAGCACGTGCGGATTGAAATACGTGCGGATTCGGATGCGGATCAGGCGAGTAGCCAGCTGTTCAGCGTCGGCTTCAATCTGCTTCCTCGCGTCAAAGGAGTGAGACTCGATGGCGCCGAGGTTCTGCGAATTGGCGAGATCTTCTTTCAAAGGCTCTTCGTTGCGTTCGTGAATTCCGGAGGACGGGTTCACGTCTTTTCGCGCGGGCTCGCGATTGGCGATCAGCATTCGACAGTGGTTGAGACCGAGTCAGACGTACGCGGGGTGCTCGCCGATCTCCTTGCCGATCATCCAGGATCGGTCTATCCAGTCATTGCGTGGTTTGAGCCTGAGACTCTGCGACGGAGTCGTTGGATCAATGAAGCGGAGCTCGAAGAGGCGGCGGGAAACCTCGAACTTCTCGATGAGCTGATTGCGTGCGGGCTTCCACGGCTCTT
This sequence comes from Gemmatimonadaceae bacterium, assembly GCA_039918615.1. Lineage (GTDB taxonomy): Bacteria > Gemmatimonadota > Gemmatimonadetes > Gemmatimonadales > Gemmatimonadaceae > FEN-1250. The sequence goes on from JBDSHG010000111.1 coordinate 578, forward strand.
CCTCGACGAGGAGTTCGCGGATCTACTCGCGGATCACGCGGACAGCAACGCGCTGCGCGATTGGATCGAACGGGCCGCGGTGAGTTCACCGAATGTGATGGCACAAGTCCGGGGCTAGGCAGTCGAGTACTGTATAGGATTTGGCTTTGCCGATTCCCGAACATCGCGCATGCCTTACGCGAAATCGCACTTTCCGTTTTCGTCCGTTCCGTTGGTGTCCGTATCTACCGGGTTAGTCTTCGAAGTCCGAGTCGAAGAAGGCGACGCTGGAACTCGAGCCGTAACAGCTGGAGGTACGGACAAAAACGGAGGGGGCACGGACACTAACGGAAGGTGCAACCCGTGTAATCCGGACCCTCATTTCATTGATTTGATTTTCCATAGATTCACGTCTTCGGTGCCTGCGCGGGATCACAAGCCCGCGTCTCTACCGCTCGTCGATCGCCTTGCGCATCGCGCGCACGAGCTCCACCGCGCTCTCCACACTCGTCTCCGCCGCGCGTACCACCGCGCTTCCGACGATCACGCCGTCCGCCATCCGCGCCACAGAGGCCGCCTGCGCCGGCGACGAGATGCCGAAGCCCACGCACACCGGAAGCGACGTCACGCTGCGCAGTCGCTCGATCGTCTCCTCGAGCCCGCTCGCGATCTCGCTCTGCATGCCGGTCACGCCAAGTCTGCTAATGAGGTAGACGAAGCCGCTTCCGTGCTTCGCGATCTCCGCCATGCGCGGCGCCGGCGTCGTCGGCGCGACGAGCCGAATGAAGTCGAGCGGTGACTCGCCGATCTCGCGCTCGAGCGCCGGATCGCCACCCACGGGGAGATCGGTGACGAGCAGCCCGTGAATTCCAGAGGTGGCCGCGCGTGTCAGCGCCGTCGGTCCCGCGGCGACGATTGGATTCAGGTAGCTGAACAGCACGAGTGGGACGTCGACCTTCGCCTCGAACGCGAGCTTCAGCACCCCGTCGAAGGTCATCCCCTGCTCGAGCGCGCGCTGCGAGCTCGCCTGGATCACCGGACCATCCGCGAGCGGATCGGAGAACGGCACACCGAGCTCGATGACGTCCGCGCCCGCCGCCGCGATGCCGCGCAGCAGGGCGAGCGATCGTTCCCGGTCCGGATGTCCTGCGGTGATGTAGACGACGAGGGCCTTCGCGCCGCGCTTGCGAAGCGCCGCGAACCGCTGCTCGATGAGGCTAGACGAAATAGTCGCTGATCCGGATGGCATAGCGTTCAGGGTCGGCGACCTTGATGATGGTTCGAGCGAAGCCGCCGTCGTCGTTCGGCAGATTGAGATCCACGAGCACGCCCGGGAAGAGCAAGTTACCCTGCTCGTCGCTAATGAGGCGCACGATCGGGCGCGCGATCGCTTCCGGCGCCGCGTTCACCGCGTGCACGATCGCCATTTCGAACGTATCGAGCACCACCAGCGTGCCCACGGGGTAGTGCCCCACGAGGCTCATGAACGCCTTCACGAGCACCTGGTCCATCCCCCGATGCGGATTGATGCGCATCTCCTGCAGCACGTCCGCCGGTGAGAGCGGCGTGTTCTGATAGGCGCGACGCGAGGTCGCGGCATCGAACGCATCCGCCACCGCGACCACTTTGCTGTAGATGCTCATCATGCGCGGTCGCAGGTGCTTCGGGTAGCCGGAAAGATCGGTCTTCTTATGATGCTCGAAGGCGATGATCATCGCGCGATACGGCACGTCGTTCTGCCCGCGCATCGCGAACAGCTGCAACACCCCCATCCACGGGTGCCCGCAGATCGCCCGCCACTCATCCTCACTCAGCCCGCTCGGCTTGTTCAGAATCTCGAGCGGCACCCGAGCCTTCCCGATGTCGTGCATCAGCGCGCCGACGCCAAGGTCGTAGAGCTGGAGGCGCGTGAGGCCGAGCTTTCGGCCGAGCGCGACGGAGAAGATGCAGACGTTCACGCTGTGGGTGAAGGTGTACTCGTCGTAGTCACGAAGCGTCGTGAGGCCGATCAGCGACGTCTCCTCGTTCAGGATCTGGTCGACGATCCCCTGCACCACGCGCTTGATCTTCTTGATGTTCGGGCTGCGCCCCATGCGCACGGAGTTGATCACTTCCTTGGTGACCGACACCGACTGCGCATACGTGCGCTTGGCCGCTTCCTTTGCTTTCTGCCGCAGCTCCTCATCGAGATTCGTTTCGCCGCCGAGCTCGAACACCGTCACCTTCGCAGCCGCGAGCTTCTCGCCGAGCGCGTAGAGGCGGCCATCCTGGTCGTCGACGGCGGCGTTCTGCAACAGCGTGAGGAAGACCACCCAATCGCGAACGGCGGAGCCCTCACGAATGCGGCACAGCCCGACGCCGGCGTCCTTGAACGCGCTGATGATGCGGCTGAAGCTGGCGTAGTTCTCGAGATCCAGCCGGAGCCGCGTGGCGTTGATGAAGATGAATTCGCCGGAGACACGCAGCTCGACCTCGCGCTCGCTGCGCAGCAGCTCGTTCGAGAGCCGCACGACTTCCTGCATCGTCTTCTGCACGACGGGATTATCGGGCGGGTACATCTTCACGGTGCGCAGCGCGCCGTAGATCGCGAGCAGGAACTCGCGTCCCATCTTGCGAACGAAGCCGTCGCTCCCGCGCTCGCCGATGTTGGGTGGCGCGAGGTTCGTGGAGCCCGTGGTCGTGGCGGCGGCGGCCATCGTCAGGTCTTCTCGCGCATGGCGCGGTTGATCGAGCTGCGAACCATCGGATCGCGCTCGCGTTGCGCGAGGCGGAGCACCTCGAGCGCATTTGCGCTGCCGATCATCCCGAGTGCGCGCGCCGCGCACGCACGAAGCTCCGGTGACGCGCGGCGGCCCCAGAAGCTGCGCTTGTTGAGCAGCTTGTCGAGCGGAGGGATGCCGGCGTCCTTCGCTAGCGTGCCGTAGGCCTCGAAGTACGCCATCTTCTCCGTGAGATCGGCGCCCTTCACCGTCTTCCCGCGTACGACGGCCTCCACGCGCGGGAGCGCCGCGCGATGTCCGCGCAGCCCGAGCGCACGCAACGCGGAGATGCGCACGTCGCGGTCATCGTCGTCGAGTGCGGTTTCGAGCAGGCGCATCGCACCCGGCGATCCGATCTCCGAGAGAGTCTGCGCCGCGGCCTGACGAAGCACCACATTCTTCTGCTGCAGCACCTTCGACAGCGGCGCCACCGCGGCCGCAGTCTTGAGCTCACCCGCACGGCGCATCGCTTCGATCGCGACCGATGGATCGGACGAGCCGATCAGCTTCATCATCTCGGCGCTGTTCGACGACGCCATCCTCGCGGCAACCCGCTCGAGTGCCGTGCGGAGTTCCGGCTTCTGCGCCTGCTTGAGCCATCCGAGCACCGTACCGAGCACGCCGCCACGCAGCTGTTCGAACAGCGCATCGAGCTCCGCCTGCTCGGGGATCACATCCGATTGATCGAGCGCCTCGAGCAGCTGCGAGAGCACCGATGGATCACTGAGGCTCGTCGGCAGCGCGAACAGCCGCGAGCGATGCGCGGGAGTGAGCGCCACTGCGCGCTTGATCAGCAGCTCCGTCTCGGCGAGCAGATACGCAACCGACCCGTACGCGCCTGCCGCGAGAAGGGTCAGCATGTAGCTCTCGAGGATGCCGCAGATCTCCTCGCGAACCTTCTCGCTCTCCTGCACCTCGAAGATGTCGAGCAAAATCGCCAGCACGTTCCGCGGCATGTCGATCGTCTGCTCGGCCGCGACCGCAGCGCGGAGATAGTCGATCTCCTTTTCGTCGAGGAAGTAGAGCGTCGCATCGAGATCCTCCATGCGCACGATCCCCGATTTCCGCTCCGGCTCCGCCGCTTCCTCTGCGCGAATGTCGTCGATGATCGGAATCGAGCGTTCCTTCGGCGGCTCGGCAGACGCATCGAAGGACGCGTGCGAGTCGAGATTGATGTCGACGAAGCGGTACTTGAGCCGCGTGAACTCCTGCTCCCAGAGCAGCGTGAGCAGATCGTCCTCTTCGGGCGCCGCGTTCCGCACGCGCTGCATGATGGAGAGGAGCGAGGTGAGCTCATCGTCCTCGATCCCCTGCGTGAGCGTCAGCTCGCGAACACCATCCTTGAAGAACACCCACGGCACGCTCTCCGAGCGATTCGCTTCGTGCATCACCGAGCGTCCGAACCACTTGAAGTCGGACTCCGTGATCGCGAGGACGATCTCTGGCGAGTGCGGCCAGATCGGCGCAAATGCCGCGCGCAGGTTGTCGATCGCGCGCGCGTAGATCGGGTTGTTCGGCAGATAGAGCTGATGCGTCTTGATCGCCCGCGCGAAATTCCGGAGCATCTCCTCGACGAGCTGCGGAGGACACGGCGGATCCGGCAGCTCGTCGAGCGCGAGCTCTGGAGGGGCGATCGTGGGAGACGTCACTTGGCTATGCGGTCTCCGAGCAGCTCGCTCACCTGTGCGACGTCCTTGTCACCGCGGCCGCTGATACAGATGAGCACCGGCTGGCCGGCCGACCATCGCGCGCGCTCCTTCACCACCCACGCGATTGCGTGCGAAGTCTCGAGTGCGGGGATGATCCCCTCCAGACGGCTCAGCGTCACGAGGCCTTCAAGCGCCTCATCGTCGCTGATCGAGACGTACATCGCACGGCCACTGTCCTTGAGGAAGGAGTGTTCGGGTCCGACGCCGGGATAGTCGAGTCCCGCGGAGATCGAGTGCGCCGGGTGCACCTGCCCCGCCGCATCCTGCAGCAGATAGCTACGCGAGCCGTGAAGCACGCCCGGCGTTCCCTTCGACAATGACGCCGAGTGCTGATCCGTATCGAGTCCCTTGCCCGCCGCTTCAACGCCGACGAGCTCGACGTCCGCGTCATCCACGAACGGATGAAAAATTCCCATGGCGTTCGATCCTCCACCAACACAGGCGACGACGGTCGCCGGAAGGCGCCCGACCTGCGCGAGCATCTGCGCCCGTGCTTCACGTCCGATCACTGCCTGGAATTCACGTACCATGCGTGGATATGGTGCAGGTCCGACAACAGAGCCGATGATATAGTGACTGTCCGTTACGTTGGTGACCCAATCCCGAATTGCCTCGGTGGTCGCATCCTTTAAAGTGCGTGTTCCCGAGGTCACCGGGATCACTTCCGCGCCCATCAACCGCATGCGGAAGACATTCAGCGCCTGCCGCCGCATGTCTTCCTCGCCCATGTACACCACGCACTGCAAGCCGAAACGCGCGCAGATCGTGGCCGTCGCAACTCCGTGCTGCCCCGCTCCCGTCTCCGCGATGATTCTGCGCTTTCCCATCCGTCGCGCGAGCAGCGCCTGCCCAACCGTGTTGTTGATCTTGTGCGCGCCCGTGTGGTTCAGATCCTCTCGCTTGAGCAGCACCGGCGCGCCAACCAGCGCGGAAAGCCGAGGGGCGTCGCTTAATGGAGATGGACGACCGACATAAGTAGCAAGCAAATTGTCCACTTCGGCAACAAAGTCCGAATCCAGCATCGCTTCGGCGAGCGCCGCCTCCAGACTATCAAGCGCGGGAATGAGCGTTTCGGGGACATACCGGCCCCCGTAGCTGCCGAAGCGGTCCCCAGTTCCAACGCCGGTCATCTCAACACTCCTGCTCGCCTGACGGAATCCATGAACTCGGCCATTCGCGCGTGATCCTTTGTACCCGGTGAGCTTTCCACCCCTGACGAGACATCCACGATGTCGGGCGAAAGCGTTTCGATTGCCTCTTCCACATTTAAGGCGGTGAGCCCCCCTGCCAGCACCAGTGGCGACACCCGCCCTCGCGCCATCCCTTTGGCCGCACCCCAGTCAAAGCTCGTCCCGCTGCCGCCGAGAGATCCCTTCACCTTGGAATCGAGGACGAGCGCGTCGGACGCGTCCCAGAGCTCCTGAAGCGCATCAACGTCGAGCGGTCCGTCGACCCGGACCACCGCCCAGATGCGTGCGCCGGTTGCCTCGGCGAGCGCCCGCACGCCAGCCGCGGTGGGATCGGCGTGCAGCTGCACGATGTCCAGCTTCACCTCTTCCACGATCGCCGAGATCGCGGCGGGATCATCTTTTCCGAAGACGCCGACGCGATCGACGTGAGCACCTGCGCCGTCGAGCACCTTGCCCGCGGAGTCGGGGTCCAGGTTCCGCGGCCCTCCCGCGAAGATGACGCCGACGTAGCGCGCGCCAAGCTCGGCGGCGACGCGCGCGTCCTCCGCGCGAGTGAGTCCACAAAACTTCACTTCAACGGGCACGGGGAATCCTCGGCACGCCTGTAAAGCCACGAACGGCGGACTGCGGGCTTTCGGAGCGCGAGAAGACGGATCCCACGAGCACAGCGTCCGCGCCCCATCGCGCGCGCTCGGTCACGTCATCAATCGTCTCGATGCCGCTTTCCGCGACGGCGATGACGCCATTCGGAATCAACGGCAGCAGGCGCTCGGGGACTGCGGGATCGACTTCGAGCGTCTCGAGATCGCGGCTGTTGATGCCGACGACGCGCGCCCCAAGTTCGAGCGCAAGCATCAGCTCCGCGTCCGTTCGCACCTCGACGAGCGGGTCCAGGCCGATCTCGTCGGCCATGGACATGAGCTCACCCAGCTTCGCGGGCGCGAGCGCGCGCGCGATCAATAGGATGGCCGACGCGCCGGCGGCGCGAGCCTCGTAGAGCTGGATACTATCGAGATGGAAGTCCTTTCGTAGCAATGGAATAGTCGTGCGACTTCGAGCCATTACGAGGTCCGCGAGACTTCCCGCAAAGTAGTCGGGCTCCGTCAGCACGGAGATGGCCGCCGCACCTCCCTCCTCGAACGCCGCGGCCTGATCCTCCGCCGCAATCGAGTCCCGAATCGAGCCCTTCGATGGCGAACGGCGCTTGATCTCGGCGATAATCGCTACGTCGTCGCGCGTCAACGCGTCGAGGAACGAGGGAGCGGCCGGCGCGATGAGCGACGCCTCGACGACGAGTTGCCGATCGAGCGCGCTCATCGCAGCGATGCGCTCAGCGGACTCCCCCATGATGCGACCGAGCACTCCGGCGGGCGGAGTCCATTGTCGCGAAAAGACTTGCGCTTCGGTCACTGTTCGGCTATCCTGCTTTTCGGCGTCCATTCGGGACGCGTAGGCCCACCCTCGTCCAACCCCGAGCATGGCGCTCACGAAGCGGCAACGCGAGATCCTCGACTACCTCAGCGGCTACTCCGAGGACAACGGGTACGCCCCCAGCTTCGAGGAAATCGCCCGGAAGTTCAACTATAACTCGCTCGCGACGGTCCACGAGCATCTCAGCAATCTCGAGCGCAAAGGCTACATCAAGCGCTCGTATAATGAGAGCAGAGCGATAGAGATCCTTCCGTCCGACGTTTTCCCGAAGGCCGTCGAGCTCCCGCTGCTGGGAACCGTGGCCGCCGGCATGCCGATCGAAGCGATCACGGCGCACGAAACGATGTGCGTCCCCGACAGCTTCATAGCGCGCGGCGGCAATCACTATGTGCTCCGGGTTCGCGGAAACTCGATGATCGACGAGCAGATTCGGGACGGAGACTTCGTCATCATCAACGAGCGTCGGAGCGCCGACAACGGAGAAACCGTGATCGCGCTCATCGACAACAACGCCGCCACGGTCAAGAAAATCTACCGTGAACGCGATGGCCGCATCCGGCTGCAGCCGGCGAACGAGTCGATGTTGCCGATATACGTTCACGAGAACGACGTGACCATCCAGGGTGTCGTCGTAGGAGTGCTTCGGAAGTACTGAGCCGCGGAGCGCGCGTCAGCCACCAACGCTGGCCTCGCGCAGGGCGGTCAGCGCGCGCAGCGCAGCCCTGGAATCGATGCTGTCGATTGCGCAGCGTATCGCCTCCGTGAAGGATTCCGCCTCGGTGCCCGGCTCAAACACGCCGCGTTCACTCACGTACATCCCAAATTCGCTGACATAGATTGCCGCGGCGGCGTTGAGAACCACGGCGGAGCGCGCCCCGCCCTTGTCGCTCCCCTCCAGCACCGCGATCACGCGCGCCGCGTTCTCCGCCGGCTCGCCGCCGGCCAGATCTTCGGCTGTCGTCATCAAACCGTAGTCCGCAGGATCGATCGACCATTCGCGCACCGTCCCGCTCCGCACCTCGAGCACGCGCGTACATCCGATCGGCGAGATCTCATCCATCCCCGGCTCCCCGTGCACCACGAGCGCGTGCACGCTCCCGAGCTCCGCGAGCGCGCCCGCCATGAGCTCCATGCGCGCCGGATTCGCCACGCCGACCACCTGGCGGCCGGCGCTCGCCGGGTTCGCCAGCGGTCCGAGGAAGTTCATGATCGTCTGCACGCCGAGCTCGCGACGCACCGCGGCGACGTGCCGCATGGCCGGATGCATCGCCGGCGCGAACATGAATACGATTCCCGCGTGATCGAGCATCCGCTGCATCACCTCACGCGATGGCTGGATGTCGACGCCCAGTGCTTCGAGAACGTCCGCGCTGCCGCAGCGCGAGCTGTGCGAGCGATTCCCATGCTTGGCGATGCGCACACCCGCGCCGGCAGCGACGAGTGCCGCCGCCGTCGAGATGTTGAAGGTCGAGAACGCGCCGCCGCCGGTGCCGCACGTGTCTACGAGCGTCGCCGCTTCCATCGTGTCGAACGGAAGCATCGCCTTTCGCAGCGCGCGCACGCCGCCTGCGACTTCCTGCGCCGTCTCGCCCTTCGCCGCCAGCGCCACGAACAGCGCGCGGATCTGCGCGTTCGTCCCCTCGCCGCGCATGATCACATCGAACGCATCGCTCGTCTGGTCGGCCGAAAGCGAGGCGCCACCGACCACGAGATCGATGGCCGCCGCGAGCGCGTTTGCGTGCGCGCTACCGATCAATGGGCTGCTCGCACAGCTTGCTCGCGAGCTGCGCCTGCGACGCCACCAGCGAGATCACGAGCGCGAGCAGCCGTACACGCTCCACATCCTCTTCGACGAACACGCCGCGCTGCACGCGGTTGGTGAGATTGAGCACGCCCACGAGATCATCGTGGTACACGATCGGGAAGCTGATGAACGACCCCGTCGTGAAATATTCATCGCCGAGCAGGGGGTGGTTCACCGCCTGTGCGACGTCGGTGACGAGGAGCGGCTCGCGGCTGAGTGCGACCTTCCCCGCCACGCCCTGGCCGATATGGATGCGCGTGCTGTCGGCGATGTCCGGGGCGAGCCCCTTGGCCGCCGCGATGTAGAGCTGGTTCGTTCCCGGTGCGCGGAGCATGAGCGAGCATCGCTGCGCCTGCATGTCGTCGCCGCAGAGCGCGAGCAGCCCGTCCGCGAGCTTGCGCGGCAAATTCGTCGACGCGTCGAGCGAGAGCACGCGCTCGATCAGATAGAGCGTGCGCGTCTTCTGCCGGAGCGTCTCGCTGCGGCGATGCAGCTCGACATGCGCAGACTCGAGCTGCCCCACCGCAGCGCTCACCTGCTGCTCAACCGCCTCGGCGCGCCGGTTTGCGCGCCGCGCGTCCTCCTTCGCCTTCGCGTTCTCGGTCTCGAGCACGATCATGCGTTCGGGGGTGAACCCTCCGCCGCCGCTCGGCGTGTTGCGCGCGACGGCGAGCGCCTGCTCGAGCGACGCGAGATGCTTGACGTATTCGCCGTGCACGCGCTGTGTGACGTCCTCGAGCGTGCGCACCGCCTCGTTGCGCGCCTCGCGCTCGGCGTAGCGCGCGTATGCGAGCGCGAAGAGCGCGACGTACGGCGCGAAGCGCTCCATCACGCGCGTGCCGAAGAAGCGCCGCGGCTCGTAGACCGCGACGACGGCGGAGAGCTGTCCGTCGACGCGCAGCCCACGCATGGCGAGGAGCCCTTCCTCCTCGAGCGTCGTGTCGAGGCCGAGCAGGCGCGCGTACTCATCTGATTGATCGCCGAGGTCGACGAACTGGCCGCCGGCGAGAATCTGGGTGCGGATGCGCGCTGGGAGATGATCGACGGTGGTATCGGCGCGCGCGCGGATCACCTTCGAGCCGCTCGGACTGACGCGTTCGCGCAGCATCTGATGCCGTGCGTCGTAGCCGAAGAGCGAGAGCTCGGTGCTCCTGTCGACCTCGGCGAGGGCTTCGCCCAGCGCAACAATGGCCGCGTCGAGGTCCGACGCTGCCGCGAGCGCATGAGCGAGCGACGCGAGAGTACGAGGGGGCATGGGGGGGGCCGAGCCGTCGGGAAGAGGGGTCCGCGAGCGGTTAATGTTGAGGCGTAGGTGCCGAGGTGTCAATCGTTTCCGCGCGTTGGATCGCTTGACAGTGGAGGTCGTTCCGGTAACTTCCATGCATGCCGGAGCGCATGGTGCAGCTGGTGCTGCATTACGATGGCGCGGGGTTTTCTGGGTGGCAGCGCCAACCGGCAACGCGCACGATTCAAGGGATACTGGAAGGCGCGCTGGAGCGGTTGTGCAACGCACCCGTGGGCGCGCTTGGGGCCGGACGCACCGATGCCGGCGTGCATGCGCGCGGACAGGCGGTGGGAGTGCGGGTTCCTCTCCGATGGGAAGCGGCCGAATTACGGCGGGCATTGAACGCGGTACTGCCGGCGGATGTGTGGGTCGCCAGCGCAGTCGAGATGAGCGATGCCTTTCACGCACGGTACAGCGCCACCGGACGGAGGTACAGCTACCATGTCGGCACCGATCGGGAGGCGCACTCGCCATTCCGCCGCCGCTGGGAATGGGCGCTCGAGGGACCGCTGGCATTCGACGCGCTGGCAAGCTGCGCGAACTCACTCCTCGGCACGCACCGCTTCCTCGCCTTCGCCGTCCAGGGAACTGCGCCAGCGAGCGATGACCATCGCTGCACCATCGTGGACGCGGCATGGAGAGAGGCTCCGCACGGGCTCGTCTTCGAGGTCGAGGCGAATCGTTTTCTGCACCACATGGTACGCTTCCTGGTCGGCACGATGATCGAGATTGCGCGCGGCAGGCGTCCTCTGTCCGATTTCGCGGCGCTGCTCGAGGCCGAAGACAATCGGCGAACGTCCGCACCCGCGCCGGCGCACGCGCTCTTTCTCGATGTCGTTCGCTATCCGCGCGACCTCTACCTGGGCGATACATGAAGATTCTGCTCGATACGGCCAATCTCGACGAGGTGAAGTGGGCGACCGACGTCGGGATCGTCGATGGAATCTCGACCGATCCGACGCTGATCGCGGAAGAGGATTCAACCGAGACGTATCACGAGCTCCTCGCTGAGCTCTGCCGGCTCACGCGTGGTCCGGTGCTCGCGCCCGTGCTGGCCATTACGGCGGACGACATCTATCGCGACGGAAAAGAACTCGCGAAGATCGCCGACAACATCGTGGTCGAAGTGCCGGTGATCGAGGATGGGCTGCGCGCGACGGCACGTCTGGCGGCCGATGGCATTCGCGTCACCGCGACGCTCGTCTTCAGCGCCGCGCAGGCGCTCTTCGCGGCGAAGGCGGGCGCGTACTCGGTGAGCGCGTTCATTGGCCGCCTCGATGATATCGGAGGCGATGGCATCGCGTTGATCGGCGAGATACGACAGCTGTTCGACCGGCATCACGTGGAGTGCGAGCTCACGGCCGCATCGATCCGGACGCCGCGACAGTTCTCCGAGGCGGCGAGCATCGGCGCCGATTCCGCCGCGGTGCCGCCGGACGTGCTGCGGCTTTTAATGGTGCATCCGCTTACCGATCTGGGGCTCGATCACTTCCTCTACGACTGGAGCAAGCGCGTTTCGCGCAGCCGCACGAGCCTGTGATCACACGAGCGGTGAGCCTCTCCCTTCTGGCGCTGTGCGCTGCGTGCGGGGACAGCTCGCACGATGCACCCGCGCTCGCGGTAGCAACCGCGAGCGCAGCGACGACGGCCTCTCCCGACTCGAGTCGCTCGACAGCGGTGGCGGAGAGCGCGCTCACGACGCAACGGCGCACCGCGATCACCGAGGCCGTCGCGCGAGTCGCGCCGACGGTCGTCACGGTGCAGACGGAGGTCGTCGACCGTTCGAACGATCCCTTCGATGCATTCAACGGCACGAGCGAGCGTGTGCTCCCCGGGCTCGGATCCGGCTTCATCGTGCGAGCCGACGGCGTCATCGTCACGAACGCACACGTCGTCGCGGGCGCAAACACGATCTCCGTTGCGCTGCGCGACGGCACGACCTATCCCGCGCGGCTGCTCGGCAAGGATGAGACGAACGATCTGGCGGTCCTCAAGATCGAGGCGAAGGGATTGCCCGTCGCGCCGCTCGGATCGTCGGACGATCTGATCATCGGCGAGTGGGTGATCGCGATCGGGAATCCCTACGGCTTCCTCCTGGGAAACTCCGAGCCGAGCGTCACGGTCGGCGTGATCAGCGGCACGGGTCGCAATCTCGTCGCGCGCTCGCAGGGCTCCGCGATGTACGTCGACATGATCCAGACCGACGCGTCGATCAACCCGGGGAACAGTGGGGGGCCGCTCGTCAACGCGCTGGGCAGCATCGTCGGGATGAACAGCTCGATCTTTTCGCCGAGTGGTGGGTCGATCGGACTTGGCTTTGCGATTCCGGTGAATCGGGTGAAGCACGTCACCGAGGATCTGCTCGCGCACGGCACCGTGCGGCGCCCGTGGATCGGCCTCAAGCCGGAGATTCCTCAGAACCAGGGGCAGCGCGAGTCATGGCGCGCGGGGGTGATCGTAGGAGCGGTGGTGCCCGGCTCGCCTGCTGATCGCGCGGGGATTCGGCGCGGGGATGTGCTCGTGCGCTCGCGGAGCCGCATGATCAGAAACGCCTTCGACTGGGAAGCGGAGCTGCTCGACCTCCGCGTGGGCGATCAAGTGCCGCTCGTGCTCAAGCGTGCGGGGCGCGATATGCCGGTGTCCGTCACGATCGCCGATCTTCCGGAAGTGAGTGCGGCGAAGGTTGCGGTGCTGAAGGAGCTCGAGCTCGTCACGCTGACGCCGGCGATTCGCGTCGACCGCGGCATTCGCAGCCCGCGCGGCGCGCTGATCTACAACGTGAGCCAGCGCGTGTCCGACGAGCTCGGGCTCGAGAAGGGCGACGTTATCGTACAGATCAATCGCATTCCCGTGGAAACCGCAAACGACGCTGCGCGTGCACTCGATGCAGGGGCCGGTCGCGCGACCTTTCACATGTTCTTCGAACGAGGGGGCCGCATTTACTCCACCGATTTCATGACGCGATGAGCAGTCACACACGGTACACCTCGCCGCTCAGCGAGCGGTACGCGTCGCAGGCAATGCTCGAGCTTTGGTCGCCACAGCGGCGGCATGGCACCTGGCGCAGACTCTGGCTTGCACTCGCGGAAGCCGAGCGCGAGCTCGGCGTGCGCGACGAGCGCGGACAGCCGGTGATCACCGACGAGGGGATTGCGCAGATGAAGGCGCATCTCGATGACATCGATTTCGCCGCGGCCGGCGAGTTCGAGCGGCGCTACCGTCATGATGTGATGGCGCATGTGGAGACGTTCGCAGCTGCCGCACCGGCGGCGCGCCCGTTCATCCACCTCGGCGCGACCAGCGCCTTCGTCACGGACAACGCCGATCTCGTGCTGATGCGCGAGGGGCTCACGCTCTTGCGCGCGAAGGTCGTCGCGGCGATCCAGGCGCTGGCGGTGTTCGCGCGGAAGTGGGCGAAGGAGCCGACACTCGCGTATACGCATTTGCAGCCGGCACAGCTCACGACCGTGGGCAAGCGCGCGACGCTCTGGATGCAGGATCTCGTGCTCGACCTCGCGGATCTCGACCATCGCGTCGCCACGCTGCCGCTGCGCGGCGTGAAGGGGACGACGGGAACGCAGGCGAGCTTCCTCGAGCTGCTGCGCGGCGATCACGATGCCGTGCGCGCGCTCGAGCGGAATGTCGTCAGGCGCATGGGCTTCACGCACGTGCTCCCCGTCACGGGTCAGACCTATACGCGCAAGCTCGATGCGCACGTCCTCGGGGTCGTCGCCGGGATCTCGGCGAGCGCCGCGAAGTTCGCGTCGGACGTGCGGCTGCTGCAGTCGTTCGGCGAGATCGAGGAGCCGTTCGAGGAGGAGCAGATCGGGTCGTCGGCGATGGCCTACAAGCGGAATCCGATGCGCTCCGAGCGCATCAACTCGCTCGCGCGGTTCGTGATGACGCTTGAGGAGAATGCAAACCTCACGCACGGCGTCCAGTTCTTCGAGCGCACGCTCGACGACAGTGCGAACCGGCGGCTCGTGATCCCCGAGATGTTCCTCGCGACGGATGCGGTGCTCCTGCTCATGGGGAACATCAGCGTCGGGCTCGAGGTGCATCCGGCGCGCATCAAGCAGCGTCTCGCGGCGGAGCTTCCGTTCATGGCCACGGAGAAGCTGATCGTGCGCATGGTGGCGGCCGGCGGTGGCAGGCAGAGCGCGCATGCGATCATCCGCCGCCACAGCCTCGAGGCCGGACGCGCGCTGAAGGATGGCGCCGCGACGAACGATCTGCTCGATCGGCTCAAGGCGGATCCCGAGTTCACGTTGTCGCTTGCGGAGATGGAGGATCTCGTGGCGGCGGAGCGATTTACGGGGCGCGCGCCTGAACAGGTCGACGAGTTTCTGCGCGAGGTGATCGATCCGATTCTCGCTGCAGCTCCACTTCCCGATGCGGCGGAGGCGCTGCGCGTATGATGGTGATGACATCGAGCGCCCTTCCACTCGAACAGCTGGGACGCGGCAAGGTTCGCGACATCTATGAAGTGGACAGCGAGCGATTGCTCCTGGTCGCGACGGACCGCGTCAGCGCGTTCGACGTGGTCATGCGCGAGGCGATCCCCTACAAGGGCGCGGTACTCACGCAGATCAGCGCCTACTGGTTCAAGCGCCTCCAGGGGCTCGTACCGCACCACCTCATCTCGGCGGATGCGCGCGAGATCGAGCGAATGGTGCCCGCGCTGGCGGGCCAGCGAGCCTCGATTGCGGGGCGCGCCATGCTGTGCCGGCGCACCGAAGTCTTTCCGGTGGAGTGCGTCGTTCGGGGTTACCTTTCGGGGTCCGCCTGGAAGGAGTATTCGCAGACGGGGACGCTTGCCGGCGAGCCGCTCGCAAAGGGGCTCCGGGAGAGCGATCAGCTGGCAGAGCTGTTGTTCAGCCCAGCGACGAAGGCGGAGAGCGGCCACGACGAGAACATCACGATCGCCCGCATGCGCGCCCTGATCGGCGACGCGGCAACGGAGCTCGAGCAGCGATCGAGGATGATATACGAACGCGGACGCGACATCGCCAAGGAGCGGGGGATCATCATCGCCGACACGAAGTTCGAGTTCGGGCGGGCCAGGGACGGAGAGGTGCTGCTGATCGATGAGGTGCTGACGCCGGACAGCTCGCGCTTCTGGCTTGCGAGCGGCTACCGTCCGGGTGGCGCGCAGCCGAGCTTCGACAAGCAGCCGTTGCGCGACTATCTCGATGGCGAGCGCAAGGCCGGCCGCTGGAATGGCGAAGCCCCGGGTCCACCGCTTCCGGACTCGGTCGTCCAGGAAACCAGCACGCGTTATCTCGATGCGTTCAAGCGCATCACCGGCGCCCCGCTCGATCTCTCGGAGCTCTCATGAAGGTCGCGCGCGAAGGCGTTCCGTTCATCATCATCGCCTGGCTGTTCGTAGTCGGCGCCATTTCCCTCGGCGTCCTGAGACATTCGCCCGGCTGGTACGTCGCCGCGGTGCTGCTCGTGATCATCGCCTGCTGGGTCGTCTACTTTTTTCGCGATCCCGAACGCACGGGCGAGCGCGGTGAGCGGCTCGTCGTCTCGCCGGCTGATGGGCTGTGCGTGATGATCACCGATGTCGAGGAGCCGACCTTCATCGCAGGCTCGGCCACCCGCATCTCGATCTTCATGAACGTCTTCAACGTGCATGTGAACAGGTATCCGGTATCCGGCACCGTGCGCTTTCTGAAATACAACAAGGGGAAGTTCCTGAACGCCGCGCACGAGAAGGCGAGTCTCGACAATGAGCAAATGTCCGTGGGCATCGAGTCGGGGTCGCGAAAGATCCTCGTGCGCCAGATCGCGGGGCTCGTCGCGCGGCGCATCGTGAACTACGCGCGCCAGGGGGACAGCGCGGCGCAGGGCGTCCGCATGGGCATCATTCGCTTCGGCTCGCGGGTCGACGTCTTCATTCCGCCGGGGAGCAACGTTCGCGTGAAGGTCGGTGAGCGCACGGTCGCCGGCACGACCGTGCTCGCGGATCTCGTGTCGTGAGACCGCTTCCGCGTCCGGCCATGCGCCGCGCCGTCGTCCTGCTTCCGAACGGATTCACGCTCGCGAATCTGTTCTTCGGGATCTTCGCGATCGTGAAGGCGGCGCGCGGCGAGTACATCGAGGCCGGATGGTGCGTGATCTTCGGCGGCGTCATGGATGCGCTCGATGGCCGCGTCGCGCGCGCGACGCGCACCGGGAGCCAGTTCGGCGTCGAGCTCGACTCGCTCGTGGACGCCATCAGCTTCGGCGTGGCGCCGGCGTTCATCATGTACTTCGCGGTGCTCAATCGCGACTCGTGGGCGTGGCTCGTCTGCTTCGCGTACATCGCCTGCGCGGTGATGCGCCTCGCACGCTTCAACGTCGAGCAGGGCGGCCGCGCGAAGACGCACTTTCACGGACTGCCAAGTCCCGCGGCAGGGATGACGCTGGCGACGTACTACTGGTTCACGCAGACGAGCTGGTATCGCTACGTGGACGGCTGGCCCTGGCACACCGTGCTCCCCGCGGTGATGCTGACGCTCAGCTTCCTCATGATCAGCCACGTGCTTTATCCAGCGATGCCGCGTGTCGGCCTTCGCAACGTGCGCGGGATCATCGGCACGATACTGCTCGCTGCGGCTGT
This sequence comes from Gemmatimonadaceae bacterium, assembly GCA_039918615.1. Classification (GTDB taxonomy): domain Bacteria; phylum Gemmatimonadota; class Gemmatimonadetes; order Gemmatimonadales; family Gemmatimonadaceae; genus FEN-1250. Next base: position 17,342 of record JBDSHG010000111.1, read on the forward strand.
CGTTGCGATCTTCTTCGAGCCGCTTCGCTACGCCTTCCCCATCCTCGTCGCGTACGTCGCCTTCGGACTGCTCCGCACGATCCTCTTCGGGCTCATGGAGCGCCTCCCCACGGGCGATCCGCTCATGGACGATGAGGACGACGAGGAGCCGGACGAGTACTCCATTCGCCGCGAAGTCGAGGTCGTCGACACGCCCGTGCGCGAACGACGCGGCCGCCGTCGCGAGCACCGCGGACCGAACTTTCCCAAGTCCATTCCCCGCCCCGGACCCAAAGAGGAATCCGAATGAGTCGCTTTCGCGTTGCCGTCCACATCGTGCCGCGTAAGGGCATCCTCGATCCGCAGGGAAAGGCGGTCTCGGACGCGCTCCACTCGCTCGGCTTCGACGGCGTCACGGACACGCGGATTGGGCGGCACATCGTGCTCCACATCGCCGCGCCCGATGCGAAGACGGCGGACGCTCAGGTGCGCGAGATGTGCGGCAAGCTCCTCGCGAATCCGGTGACGGAGGACTTCGAGATCGCGACGGTGGAGGCCGCATGAAGTTCGGCATCGTCACCTTTCCGGGCTCCAACTGCGACTACGACAGCTACCACGCCGTGGCCGACACGCTCGGACTGCCGGCGGTGTACCTCTGGCACAAGGACACGGATCTGCAGGGCGTCGACGTCGTCGTGCTGCCGGGTGGCTTCAGTTACGGCGACTATCTCCGCGCCGGCGCCATCGCGCGCTTCAGCCCGATCATGCGCGAAGTCGCCACGCACGCGCGCGCGGGCGGCCCGGTACTCGGGATCTGCAACGGCTTTCAGATCGCCTGCGAGGCGGGGCTTCTGCCCGGCGCCCTGCTGCGCAACGAGAAGCTGCAGTTCGTCTCCGACCGCGTTTACATCCGCGTCGAGAATGCCGACACGATGTTCACCTCGCGCTATGAAAGCGGCGATGTGCTTCGCATTCCCGTGGCGCACGGAGACGGCCGCTTCACCGCCGATGCTGAGACGCTCGATCGTCTCGAGGGCGAAGGGCGCGTGATCTTCCGCTACGTGAACGCGAGTGGCGCTCCGGACGAGACGTCGAATCCGAACGGATCGATGCGCGACATCGCCGGAATCATCAGTGCCGAAGGAAACGTGCTCGGCCTGATGCCGCATCCGGAGCGCGCGATGGAGGATCTCGTGGGATCGGCGGATGGCCGCCGGCTCTTCGAGTCGCTGCTCGCCAGAGTCTCAGCCTAACCCTCGAGGTACTCATGCATCGCTGGCTACTCGCGCTTTCGTTCGTCGTTCTATCCGTGCCCGGCCAAGCTCAGGGCGGCAGCGCCACCGCCACTACGGGAACCATCGATCCAGGGATGACACGCGCGCAGGTCATCGCCGCCCTCGGCAAGCCCGCGACGATTCGCAACTTCCAGGGCTCGACCTACCTGATGTACTCGAACAGCTGCGGAAAGAAGTGCGGGATGCAGGACATCGTCATTCTCGATCACGATGTGGTCGTCGACGCGATGTTCCGATCGCCCAACCGACACTACACCGGCACGAGCAGCTCGCCGGACGCGACGAAGCCCAACTCGCGCACGCAGCGCAATGCACCGCTCGTGGTTCCCGCGAACGGTGCGGCTCCCGCCGCCGGTACGGCTACGCTGCCGACGCTCCAAAGCACGACCCGCACGACCGTTGTCCACACGTCGACCACGACGCGTCCCGCCGACAGCGCGAAGACACCAACGAGCTACCCACCGCGCGACAGCGCGAAGACGCCGACGAGCTACCCGCCGCACGACAGCGCGAGTACGCCCACGAGCCGGGCGCCGGCAGACAGCGCCCGGTCCAGCATGAGCCTTCCGTCGACGCAGTCGCCGTCACCGCGACAGATCGAACCGCCGCTGAAGGATCCGCGGCAACTACCGCCGGCTCCTCCGAGCATGACCGCGCCGCCGACGTACGGCACGCCCGCGACCACGCCGCCGCCCGCCGACAGCGCTGCATCGAGCATGAGTCATCCCCCCGTCGACAACTCATCGTCGAGCACGAGTCATCCGCCCAAGCCTCCGAAGTGACCTCAGCTCCAACGCCCCGCCCCGGCGACCCGGTCATCACCCCGGCGCTCGTCGCCGAACATGGATTGACCGAGGACGAATACGCACGGCTCGTCGCGCTCCTCGGCCGCACGCCAACATTCACCGAACTCGGGATCGTCAGCGCGCTCTGGAACGAGCACTGCTCCTACAAGCACTCGCGCACGCATCTCAAGACGCTGCCGACGAAGGCGCAGTACGTGCTGCAGGGCCCTGGCGAGAACGCGGGGGTCATCTCTATCGGTGATGGGCTCGCGATCGCATTCAAAATCGAGTCGCACAACCATCCGTCGGCGGTCGAGCCGTATCAGGGCGCGGCAACCGGCGTTGGCGGGATCCTGCGTGACGTGTTCACCATGGGCGCACGTCCGATCGCGCTCCTCAACTCGTTGCGCTTCGGATCGCTCGACTCGCCGCGCGTGCGGCACCTCTTCGCCGGCGTCGTCAAGGGAATCGGCGACTACGGCAACTGCGTCGGCATCCCGACCGTCGCCGGCGAGATCGTCTTCGATCCCGCGTACGAGGGCAATCCGCTCGTCAACGCGATGTGCGTGGGGTTGATGCACGAGACGGATCTCATCCGCGCGGCTGCGGAAGGCGTCGGCAATGCGATCATGGCGGTGGGCGCGCGCACGGGGCGCGACGGCATCCACGGCGCATCCTTCGCCTCCGAGGATCTCTCCGCAGCGAGCGAGGCGAAGCGACCAATGGTGCAGGTCGGTGATCCGTTCACCGAGAAGCTCCTTCTCGAGGCGAGTCTCGAGCTCATCGCGAGCGGCCACATCGTCGCCATTCAGGACATGGGCGCCGCGGGGCTGACGTCCTCATCGGCGGAGATGGCCGCGCGTGGCGATGTAGGAGTCAGCATCGATACCTCCAAGGTTCCGGTGCGCGAAGAGGGGATGTCACCGTACGAGATTCTGCTCAGCGAGTCGCAGGAACGCATGCTCGTCGTGGCCAGGAAGGGGCACGAGGCGCAGGTGCGCGCGATCCTCGAGAAGTGGGACCTGAGCGCGGCGGTGATCGGCGAGGTCATCGCCGAGCCGGTGTATCGCGTCACCGAGGGCGACCGCGTCGTCGCCGAGTTCCCCGGCTCGCAGCTCGTGAGCGATTGCCCGATGTACAATCCGCCCGCGAAGGAGGATCCCGCGGTTGCCGAGCTGCGCGCGCGGGACGTCGGCGCCATCAACGAACGTCGCGAAGAGTCCGATCCGATCTGGACGCTCGAGCGCCTTCTCTCCTCGCCGACGATCGCGAGCAAGCGGTGGGCGTACCGACAGTACGACTCCACCGTGCGCACCAGCACCGTACTCCGCCCCGGCGATGGCGACGCCGCGGTCATCCGCATTCGCAATACCGATCGCGCGATCGCGCTCAAGACCGACTGTAACGGGCGCTACGTCTCGCTCGACCCGCGCGTCGGAACACAGCTCGCGGTAGCCGAGGCGGCGCGCAATGTCGCGTGCACGGGCGCGCGGCCGATGGCGATTACGAACTGTCTGAACTTCGGCAATCCGAAGCGCCCCGAGGTCTACTTTCAGTTTACCCAGGCCGTTCGCGGCATGGGTGAGGCTTGCCTTGCGTTGGGCACGCCGGTGACGGGTGGCAACGTCTCCTTCTACAACGAGAATCCGCGTGGCGCGGTGCATCCGACGCCGGTAATCGGGATGGTGGGGCTCATCGATTCTCTCGCGCACATCACGCGCTCCGGATTCACCACGGAGGGCGACGACATCGTTCTTCTCGGCGAGCCCACCGACGAGCTCGGAGGAAGCGAATATCTCGCGCGCATCCACGGTGTGGTTGCGGGCGCCCCGCCGCGCTGCGACCTCGCACGCGAGAAGGCGACCATCGAAGCGCTGCTCGAGGCTATCCGCGCCGGTGCCGTCCGCTCCGCGCACGACTGCAGCGACGGCGGGCTGGCGGTTGCGGTTGCCGAATGCTGCATCGCCGACCCGGACGGAACGATCGGCGCGGAAATCGAGTTGAGTAAGTGGAGCACGCTCCCCCTGCGCGCCCTGTTGTTCGGCGAGGCGCAGGCGCGAATCATCGTGAGTACACCGGAGTGTCGGACGGTGCTCGAGCTCGCACGAAAGCACGGAGTACCGGCGCGCGTGATCGGGCAGGTGCGCGCCCGTGAGAAAGGATTGACGATCCGCGTCAGTGACCGCGTGATGCACGCGCCACTCGGCCGGCTCGCGCGCGCGTATCACGACGCAATTCCGAACATCATGAATGCGTCCATCGAGGAGCTCGCGGTGCTCGAGCAGCATCCCCAACCATCTGGCGCCTAGAACATGTGCGGAATATTCGGGGTGCGCGGCGTGCAGGATGCCGGCGCACTCGTGCATCTGGGTCTGTATTCGCTTCAGCATCGCGGGCAGGAGTCGGCCGGCATCGTCACCATCGACGATGTCGGGCAGGCGCGTGCCGTGCGCAGCATGGGGCTCGTCTCCGAAGGGCTTGGCGCTGCAGAGACGGCGGCGATGAACGGCATGCTCGCCATTGGACACACTCGCTACAGCACCGCAGGATCATCGACCATCGAGAACGCGCAGCCGATTTTGGCGCGCTTCCGCGACGGGAGCATCTCGCTGGCGCACAACGGCAACATCGTCAACGCGACGGAGCTGCGACGCGAGCTCGAGGACCAGGGAGCGATCTTCTCCGGCACGATGGATTCGGAGATCCTCGTTCACCGCATCGCGCGATCGCGCTGCGAGCGCCCCGAGGACAAGCTCCTCGAGGCGCTGCGTGGCGTCGAGGGCGCGTACTGTCTCGCGGTCACGATCGGCGACACGCTGCTCGCCGCGCGCGACCCGCACGGCTGGCGCCCTCTCTCCCTCGGGACGCTTGGTGATGGCTACGTCTTCGCGTCGGAGACCTGCGCGCTCGACATCGTCGGCGCGACGCATCTGCGCGACGTCGAGCCCGGCGAGATCGTAGTCATCGATTCGAACGGTGTGCGCTCGGTGAAGATCCCCGAGCGCGTGGAGCTCAAGCGCTGCGTCTTCGAGTACGTGTACTTCGCGCGCCCCGACAGCCGCATCTTCGACGGCGGTTCCGTCGACCATGCGCGCCGCGAGCTCGGACGCCAGCTCGGCCGCGAGTGTCCCGCTCCCACAGCCGATCTCGTCTTCGGCGTCCCGGATTCGGCGAATGCGGCAGCGCTGGGATTCGCGGAGGAAACCGGGCTTCCGCTCGAATTTGCGCTGATCCGGAACCACTACGTGGGCCGCACCTTCATTCAACCCAGCCAGGCGGGGCGCGTGCAGAAGGTGAAGGTCAAGTACAACCCCGTCCGCGAGGTGCTCGAGGGAAAGAGCGTCGTGATGGTCGACGACTCGATCGTGCGTGGCACCACCACGCGCGGGCTCGTGGCGCTCGTGCGACAGGCCGGAGCGCGCGAGGTCCATATGCGGATCTCGTCGCCGCCGGTGACTGGTCCATGTTATTACGGCATCGACACACCGTCGCGCGAGGAGCTGATCGGGGCGAACATGACGATCAAGCAGATCGCCGAGCACCTTGGCGTCGATTCGCTCGGCTATCTCTCACGAGACGGGATGTTGAAATCGGTTCCCGGTGGCCCGCGAGGCTTTTGCGATGCCTGTTTCTCCGGGGATTATCCGACTCCTCCGCCCACTGACCCCGACAAGCTCCGGTTCGGCTGCGGTTGCTGACGATTTTGCCGGTCGCGGACTGCCGCATCTCCGTTTAGACTTTACGCGTGCTCGTATACTTTTTTGGCAGCGGTACCGCGGACGGCACGCGGGAGATGAAGGCGGTGCTCGGGGGCAAGGGAGCGAATCTGGCCGAGATGACGAATCTCGGCGTCCCCGTGCCGCCCGGCTTCACCATCGCATGCTCGGCATGTCTCGACTATCTGCAGGGCGGCGGCACGTCGGCCGAACTGCAGAGCGAGATCGAGAAGAACCTCACGCGGCTCGAGCAGGTCTCCGGACGCGGCTTCGGCGATGCGAAGAATCCGCTGCTCGTCTCGGTGCGCTCCGGGGCGGCAGTGTCGATGCCAGGGATGATGGAGACCATCCTCAATCTCGGGCTCAACGACCGCACCGTGATCGGGCTTGCGCAGCAGAGCGGCAACGCGCGCTTCGCCTACGACTCCTATCGGCGCTTCCTCCAGATGTACGGCGACGTCGTCCTCGACGTGCCGATGCAGGACTTCGAGCATCTGCTCAAGTCGAAGCGTCTCACGAGCTCGGCCGAGAACGACGCCGACCTTTCGGAAGACGCGCTCAGAAATCTCGTGGAGGAATACAAGGCACTCATCCGGAACCGCACCGGCGCTGATTTCCCGATGGAGCCGCGCGATCAGCTGCAGGGGGCGATCGAGGCCGTGTGGCGCTCCTGGACGCTGAAGAAGGCGATCGACTACCGTCGCCAGAACAACATCCCCGAGTCCCTCGGCACCGCCGTGAACATCGTGTCGATGGTGTTCGGCAATCTCGGTAACGACTCGGGCACCGGCGTCGCGTTCACGCGCGATCCGTCCACTGGAGAGAAGCGCTTCTACGGCGAGTTCCTCGTCAACGCGCAAGGTGAGGACGTCGTCGCCGGCATTCGCACGCCGCTCCCCATCGAGCAGATGGCGACGCAGCTCCCCGGTGCCTACGCCGAGCTGCTGGAGACGCAGAACCGGCTCGAGCAGCACTTCCGTGACATGCAGGACATCGAGTTCACGGTGGAGCGCGGGACGCTGTACCTGCTGCAGACGCGCACGGGAAAGCGGACCGCGGCGGCGGCGATCCGGATCGCGGATGAGATGGTTGCCGAGGGTGTGATCACGCAGCGCGAGGCCGTGCTACGCGTCGATGCGGAGCAGCTCGACCAGCTGCTACATCCCGTGATCGATCCGGGGGCGCGCGCGGAGATGATCGCGACGGGACTTCCCGCGAGCCCGGGTGCGGCGAGCGGTCAGGCGGTGTTCGATCCCGATGTCGCGGAGCAGCGCGCGGCGGAAGGGATTCGCGTGATTCTCGTGCGCGACGAGACGACACCGGAGGACTTCCACGGCCTCGTCGCCGCGCGGGCGGTGCTCACGGCTCGTGGCGGGATGACGAGCCACGCGGCCGTCGTCGCGCGCGGCATGGGGAAGTGCGCGATCGTCGGGTGCAAGGAGATGGAGGTCGATCTCCAGCACCGAAACTTCAAGGTGAACGGCACCACGATCAACGAGGGCGACTGGATCACCCTCGACGGCGCGACGGGGCGCGTGTTCAGCGGCGATCTGCCGACGATCCCGAGCGACGTGGTGCGCGTGCTCTCGGGGCAGATGCGCGGCTCGGACTCGCGCGTCTACGTGACGTACGCGCGGCTGCTTTCGTGGGCGGACGATGCGCGCACGCTCCAGGTGCGCGCGAACGCCGACACGCCACAGGATGCGCGTGTCGCGCGGAACTTCGGGGCCGAGGGCATCGGGCTCTGTCGCACGGAGCACATGTTCTTCGAGGGCGATCGCATCACGGGGATGCGCGAGATGATCGTCGCGCGCGATGAGGGTGGGCGCCGGCGCGCACTCGCGAAGCTCCTCCCCATGCAGCGCTCCGACTTCGAGGGGATCTTCGAGGCGATGGACGGCTGGCCGGTCACGATCCGGCTGCTGGATCCGCCGCTGCACGAATTCCTTCCTCACGGCGGTGAGGACACCAAGCGTCTCGCGCGTACGCTCGGTATCGCGCGCGAGGAACTCAATCGCATCGTCGAGTCGCTGCGCGAGACCAATCCGATGCTCGGGCTCCGCGGCTGCAGGCTCGGCATCGTGTATCCGGAGATCACGGAGATGCAGGGGCGTGCGATCTTCGAGGCTGCGGTGCGCGCGAAGCGGCGCGGCATCGATGTGCAGCCGGAGATCATGATTCCGCTCGTGTCGACGGTGAAGGAGCTCGAGAACCAGCGCGCGATTCTGGAGCATGTCGCCGATCAGGTGATGGGCGCGATGGGAGAGGAGCTCCCCTACACCATCGGCACCATGATCGAGCTGCCGCGCGCGGCGCTGACGGCGGACCAGATCGCGAAGGCGGCGGACTTCTTCTCCTTCGGCACGAACGATCTCACGCAGACGACGCTGGGGCTGAGCCGCGACGATGCGGGGCGCTTCCTGCCGCTGTACGTCGAGTCGGGTATTTTCCCGGACGATCCATTCCGTACGATCGATGTCGACGGGGTCGGGAAGCTCGTGAAGTTCGCAGTGACGGAAGGGCGCAAGGTACGCGCGGGGATGAAGACGGGGATCTGCGGCGAGCACGGCGGTGATCCGCGGTCGATCGCCTTCTGCCAGACCGCGGGGCTGAACTACGTCTCGTGCTCCCCGTACAGAGTGCCGATCGCGCGCTTGGCGGCAGCACAGGCGGCGCTCAGGCTGGCGACGAGTTGAATGACGACGAGATGAGGCGTGAGAAGCACGAGCGCTAACTAATTTGAAAAACGATTGAACGGATGAACCGCACGGATCTAACGGATTAAAGCAATGAGCTTGATCCGTTTAATCCGAGTTTTTTTGATCCGTTCAATTCGTTTTTCAAGGCAGACGCGTGGCCTCATCGCTACCCCAACGACATCGCCTTCGCGCCCTCGGCGCTCGCCGGACCGCTGACGTCGTAGACGTAGTACATCGCGCCCGGGCGTTCCTTGCGCAGCAGCGGAAGCGAGACGTTGAAGACCGGGACGCCGCCAAGGGTGTTGCCGCGCAGCGTGCCGGAGTGCGCGTGGCCGTGGAAGGCCACGGCGGCACCGTAGCGATCCAGCGGTTCTGCCAGACGGTCCGTGCCGAGGTATGGATGGATGGCCTCGGGCTCGCCGGCGACCGTCGCTGCGATCGGAGCGTAGTGGAGCACGGCGACGCGCACCGGCGTCGACAGCCGGCGCAGTGCGAGCTCGAGCGAGTGCACTTCGTTGAGCGTCGCCTTCACGAACGCCTTCGTTTCAGGCTCGCCGAAGGGAGTCAGCATCCCGCGGCCGAAGCCGCCCATGAAGCCCTTCACACCGGCAAACCCAACCGTTGGGTTCAGCTCGAAGGTGTCGCCGCAGAGCAGATGCACCCCGCGCGCGCGCAGCATGCGGCTTCCCTCCTCCACCTCCCCCGATTCGTAGTCGTGGTTGCCCAGCACCGCCACGATGGGCACCGCGACATCGGCCAGCTCCCCAACCACGACCTCGAACTCCGCGGCCGCACCCCAGCGCGTCAGATCGCCCGTGAGCACGAGCACGTCGGCCTCGTCATTCACGCGCGCGAAGAGCTCGCGGTAGACGCCGGTGTCGTCGATCCCGCAGTGGAAGTCGCCGACGGCGGCGATCCGTACCGTCCCCGGCTTGCGCTGCCCGGCGCGGCGCTCGTGGCCATTCGAGATGGCGCCCGATATCGATCGATCCGTCATGTGAGAAATTCCTCCACCTGTTCGCTGCGTTCGTCCCAGACATCGCTCGCCGCAATCTCGCGCACGAGCGGGCTGTCGAGCGTGTGATTCACCATCTCCTCGCGCAGGTCCTTCATCTTCCATTCGTGCACATCGATAGTGAAGCTGAAGCGGGAGATGATCGGACCGCGCGTTACGCGCTCGTCAGTGCGCACGCGATCGAGATCCGCTTGCGCGCGTGACAACAGCGCCTCGCACAGCCACCGGGGAACGCCGTCGCGGTGCTCAGGATACAAGTAATCGTACATCTGGATCTGCGCGAGCAGCAGCGGCCAGTGCTCCCCCGTCTTCGCGAGAATGCGCTTCCAGTCCATCGTGTGTCCGACGCAGACGATCAGATGGGCGATGTCCGCCATGTCCTGCCGGTGACGCTCGCTGATGAACAGGCGATGCCAGAGCAGCTCCTCGGCCGGCGCCACGCGCACCGGTGTGGCCGCGAGAATCGCAGGGCGGCTGTTGTGGTACCAATCGTCGTCGATCATCGCGAGCCCATTGCCCATGCCGAAGATGATGTCGATGAACAGCTCGCCGAAGGTCGCCTTGGCAAGCCAGTGCGGCTGCTCGAGGCGCGCGGTCATCCCCGCGCTCTTGAGTGCGCCCATCGCCGCCACGAGATGCGCCGGCTCGACGAAGATGTCGAGATCCTTCGTCTCGCGATAAATTCCCGTGTGCTCGTAGATCGCGTACGCGCCCGCAACGACGTACCTGATGCCCGCCGCGTTGAGCGCGCCGAGCGCACGCTTGTACAGCTCGCGCTCGGCTTCCGGAACCCAGAAGTCGCCATGCGTGACCGAGCGCTCTTCCTCGCGCGAGAGCGCGCCGAGTTTGCGTGCCTGTGCCAGCGTGCGGCCCACTTCCCCCATGTCTTCCTCACGTAGCAAGGCGCGACCATTCATTCTGGTCCTACTGTGGCAGACACCGTGCCGGGCGAGCCTCGATGCAGAAACGCCGGACCGAGCGTGAGCTCCATCCGGCGTTCCACGTGGACCTGGCGAGAGTCGAACTCGCGTCTTGCATAGGATCAACCACAGCTTCTACGTGCGTAGTCCACCGATTGATGTTTCCGACGGCTGGCTGGTGAACGACCCACCGCCGGATAAGCTCTC
>JBDSHG010000112.1:0-4268 GCA_039918615.1 Gemmatimonadaceae bacterium
TGTATCTCGCGGGATCCGTCGGCCAGTCGGACTATGCGCCGACCGCATCGCAGAAGGAGGTCGCGCAATTTCTGCATGCGCGGCTGATGAAGGTGAAGGTCGAGGTCGATGCGCTGCTCAAGCAGGAGGTGCCGGCGTTCAACGAGAGCATCCGCGGGAAGAGCGTGCATCCGGTCATCTCGAGCGAGAACTGACTTGACGGAGGCAGGCACTCGCGCGCGGAGCCGGGAAAGAGCCGGCTCCGCGCGTTGTCGTTGCGGGGCCGGCTGTCCGGCGCCAATGTAGGGTCGTGACGAAGCACATCCTCCTGTTCGGTCTCGTTGCGGGCGTGCTGATCGCCGCACTCAACCTCGTCGAATACCAGTATCTCGTGGTCGAGCACTCCGTCGAGATCTACGGAGGGCTGATTGCCGCCGTCTTCTCGGCCACCGGAATCTGGCTCGGGCTTCGGGTGACGCGCGCGAAAGAGACGATCGTGGTGCGCGAGGTCGAAGTGCGCGAGGTCCAGGTGCCCGCGCCCTCGACTTTCGTGCGCAACGACGCGCGCCTCGAATCGCTCGGCGTGACCCCGCGTGAGCTCGAGATTCTCGAGTTGATCGCGAGCGGGTTGAGCAACCGCGAGATCGCGGAGAAGGTCTTCGTGAGCGAGAATACCGTAAAGACGCATTCGAGCCGACTGTTCGACAAGCTCGGCGCTCGGCGGCGGACGCAGGCCGTACAGCTCGGAAAAGAGGCGGGGCTCATCCCGTAAGCCCGGTTACGGGGCATCCGAAGGTATGATTTTCGAGATCGCCGCCGAATATCATCCGAAAGTATGACGCGGAATGTCGCTCCCGCTTCTATGCTCGCCGAACCCTCAGAACGCGGAGCTTCACAATGAAACGAATCGTACTGACCTTCGGACTCATCGCCGGAGCTTTCTTCGCGTTGGTGTTGACGATCTCCATGGTAATGGAGGATCATGTAAGCGCGACCACAGGCTACATCTTCGGCTACGCGACGATGGTGTTGGCCTTTCTCATGGTGTATTTCGGGATTCGCTCGTACCGCGACAACGTGGGCGGCGGCGTGATCAGTTATTGGAGGGGCTTCGCGGTGGGGATCTCGATTACGCTGATCGCCAGCGCGTGCTACGTAGCGAGCTGGGAAATCGTGTATCGCAAATTCGCACCTGATTTCTACGAGAAGTACGCTGCGCAGATGATCGCGAGGGCACGCACATCGGGAGCGCCCCAGGCGGTGATCGACAAGAAGACGACCGACGCCGCGCAGGTCGTGGAGTGGTCGAGGAATCCGTTCATGAACGTTGCGATGACTTTCATTGAGCCGTTTCCGGTCGGGCTACTCTTTACGCTGGCGAGCGCGGGAATGCTTCGACGGAAGAAGCGTGGTGCGAGCGCGGGTGAAGCGCCCGAGAGAAGTGCGGTGGGAGCTCGAAGCACAATGCCGTAAATAGCCCCCTACGGAGGGGCACCCATACCGAATTGTGGGCGAAGAACATCCGAAAGACGGCGGGAAGACGGGCAGGAAACGCATCACGACTATGCTGGGCGGGTCTCGCGGCTCATTCCCGACCTCGTCCCAGGATCCCATGCCCGGCCGAAACTTCTTCATCCTGACGCTCGTCACGCTCCTGACGCTCGGTGCCGCCTCACCGGCGTTCGCCGACTGCTGCGACAGCATCATCGATTGTGCGGCCACGATTGCGACGGATGGCGTGAGCTGCGCCATCCAGGAGTTCATCGACTCGCTCAAGGATCTCGCGAGTTTCGTGCAGAATCTTCTCGATCAGGCGTCGGGTGCCACGAGCAGCGCGACGCGCGGGGCGGAGGCAGCAGTCACGAGCACGATCAACGACATGACCGCGGAGACGAGCCATAACGCCGAGGCGCTGCGCGCGAGCGAGGCGCAGGGAGCGCAACTCGCGAGAAATGAGGCGCAGTTCAAGATTCTGGCGGCGAAGACGGTGAACAGCGTGCCGACGGTGAACGCGACGCCGAAGCCGGCGGCGCCCCCCGCGACGACGAGGCCAATGGCCGCGCGGAGAGTCGTACCGGCGCCGCCTCCACCGCCCACGAACTCCACGCGTGCGATGCTCAACAATCCGAACGCGGCACCCGTTCACCTCTCGGCGCCGAAGTCGGCGCCGACGATGACGGCACCTCTCGCCGCGGCCGCGAGCGACCCGAAGACGCGCGACGCGGTGATCAACTTGTTGAGTTCAGAGAGCGCGAAGCGGGCATCGATGGCCAAACGATCGCATCCGATTATTAGTCTTCGTGGTCCACTCAGCGGGGGCCGAGAGACAATGGCAGAGACACAGCTCGACGTTCGCGGTTTGTCGAAGGCGGAGGCGTACCGCACGTTGCGCGCGCAGTTCGATGCGCTGTGCGAAGGCGTTACCGACGAGATCGCGCTGATGTCGACGATGGCGTGCGTCCTGCACCTCGGCTTCGGCCATCTATGGACTGGATTCTACCGCCTCGTGCGGCCGGCGACGCTTCTCGTCGGGCCGTTTCAGGGAACGATCGGGTGTATGGAGATCGAGGTCGGAAAGGGAGTGTGCGGGACGGCCGCGGCACGGAAGGAGACCGTGATCGTCCCCGATGTCGACGCCTTCCCGGGACACATCGCGTGCGACGGGCACTCGCGATCGGAGATCGTGGTGCCGGTCTTCGATCGCGCGCATGCGCTCATCGCCGTGCTCGACATCGACTCGGCGCAGCTCGAGACGTTCGACGAGGACGATCAACGCGAGCTCGAGTCGTGGGTACAGTGGTTCGCGAAAGCGGTGTAGCGCCGATGAGTGCACCGGTGGGACGATCATCGCAATTGGCGTTCATCAGCGCCGGTAGTACTGCTGGTTGATCGCAATGCACGCCAACACCCACGCGCCTCCCGCGAGATATCCGGCAGTCACATCGCTGAGATAGTGCACGCCGAGGTAGAGGCGGCTGAAGCCGATGGCGGCGATGAGGATCGCGGTGCCTAGCGACAGGTATATCCGGGTGCGCGTGCTCGAGACGTGCTCGCAGAGCAGGTAGGCAAGCATGGTGTACCCCACCAGCGCGTTCATCGCATGCCCGCTCGGAAAGCTCCACGATCCGCTCGAGATGAACTCGGACGCGACTTCAGGACGTGCGCGTCGGAAGGCCAACTTGAGCGACTCGTCCAATACGACGCCGCCGACGATCGCGACTGACCAGAGCGTGAACCAATGCCAGCGCCGACGCACCGCGAGCACGATCGCCACTGCGATGTCGCTCACGAACAGAATTGGTGCGCCGAGCCAACTCACGATTTGAAACACGCGCTCACCCCGCTCGCTTCCGTGAAGCTGAAGCCAGTTCAGCACCGAAAGGTCGAGTCGCGCGAGACGTCCCAGCTCACTGAATTCATCTGCGATTGCGGCAAAGCCAAAGAGCAGCAGGGCGATTACGGCGAGTGCGATGAATAGCCGCACTCCTGCCCGGACGGAGATCTCGTGCTTAGTGATATCAGCGTCGGTCATTCAAACGTGTCGTTCACGCGGGCGGCTTCGAGCGCGACGTTGCCGCCTTCTTCACAGCCACGCTGTCGTCGCGTGCCTCCTTCGCTTGGGCCGCCGCTGACTCGTGGATGCACGCCGAGCACCTTCCCGTCACCAGCATCCACGTTCACTTCGCTGATTCCCGATTTGCCAGGAACTCGCGCCTCGAACGAGTAGATGATTCGGCCGTGATCACGCTCGAGCTCTTCGGCCACCACATGTCCATGGCTCACCGTGTGAATTGCAAGCACGTGCGCGGAGTCGAGCCAGATACGCGCTCCCGCCGCGAGCAGATGCAGAGTGACGTGCGAAACATCTGTATCTCCGGAAGCTGGATAAGCGGATACTATCCGCGCCACCTGACGTGCCGATTACACACGGACGTCCGACTGCGCTGCGATGGCGTCTCGGAGATGCTGCCGCACCCGGTCGATCCAGAATCGATTGGTTAGACGCTCCTGGACCTCTGGCGCCCCGAAGAGGTTGCGATACTCGCGGTGCCATCGACCCAACGCCTCGCTCGTGACTTCACTGAAGTCATCGACGATCGCCACCGGAAGGCCCGCGTATAGCTCATCGAGAGACGAACGCTTGACGATTGGGATGTTGCCAAGAAGGAGGGATTCCCACGTACGATGGCAGTCGAGACCATTTCCCGGTGGGCATATCGCGAATGCATAGCGTGTCTTCACTCGCCAGAGCTCGTAGCGCGGCAACTTCCGCATTTGGAAGTCGACGT
>JBDSHG010000113.1:0-6334 GCA_039918615.1 Gemmatimonadaceae bacterium
CGCCATCACGCTGCAGCGCGAGGTGGGGCGTCAGGGCATCCGCGACACGGGCACGAGCCATGGCTGAACCAGTGATAATGGTCTGATCGTACTTCCAACTAATGGCCCTACAGGTAATGCCATCCAAAGGGCAGTTTAGCGCATTGCCCGGGGTTCCGCACCGGCCGCTCGCGAAACCGTCCCTTTCTCTGAGTTACGCATGCAGACCATGATTGTTTCGCTCGCCGCGATCGCCGCACTGCAGCTCGCGCCCACCGCCGGGGGCGGCAAGAGCAGCTGGATCACCACCCTCGGACGCGACACCGTCGTCGTTGAAAGCGCCGTCCGCGCTGGCAATCGCATCACCGGCGACATGGTGGTTCGCATCCCCGCCACGGTCCGTCTGCACTATGAGGTAGAGCTTCGAGCGGACGGCTCCGTCGCCCGCTCGACGGTCGACACGGATCCGATGGGCGCGAAAAACATCGGCGCGCGACACATCGTCATCGACTTCGACGTCGACTCCATCCATGCATCGATCGACTCGGCCGGCGCGAAGCGCAAGCTCGTTCGCGCGATTCCGAAGGGCGCCATCCCGACCTTCATGACGGGGTTCGGCGCATCGTACGGATTGTACAGCTCGATGGCGCTCTACGAGCTCACGCTGCCGCGCACGCGTCCCGCCGCCAACGACACATTCTCCGTTCCAGGCGTCGACATCGCGACCGGCGCGCTTGCCCGCCGCGAATTCGTCGCGCGCTCGGCGACGCTCGTCGATGTCGACTACTTCGGAATTATGTGGACGCACCTGATGGTCG
Source organism: Gemmatimonadaceae bacterium (assembly GCA_039918615.1). Taxonomy (GTDB): domain Bacteria; phylum Gemmatimonadota; class Gemmatimonadetes; order Gemmatimonadales; family Gemmatimonadaceae; genus FEN-1250. The sequence continues at coordinate 798 of JBDSHG010000113.1, forward strand.
ACGCAAGCGGCAACATCACCGCGGCCGACGCGCGCGCTACGACGGAGCAGACGGAGACGCAGCGCACGTCGTGGGTCGACGTGTCCGAATTCGCAAAGCGCTTCGCGCAGGCGGATCACTCGGGGAAGGGAGTCGGGCTCGCATCGCCGAATCAGATCGAGAAGGGAACGATCGGCGGCGAGACCGTCATCGTCGCATACGGCAGCCCGCGCCGGCGCGGACGCACGATACTCGGCACCGTCGTTCCGTACGATCGCGTCTGGCGCACCGGCGCCAACGAGGCGACGACGATCGTGTTCGACAAGAGTTTGATGATCGGCGATGCGCGGGTGCCGACTGGCGCCTACAGCCTCTGGACCATTCCGAAGGCCGACGGCACGGTGCAGCTCATCGTGAACACGCAGCACGGTCAGTGGGGCACGGAGTACGATTCATCGAAAGATCTCGTGCGCGTGCCGATGCGAGCGAGCACCGCCCCATCGCCGCTGGAAAACTTCGCGATCAACATCACGAACGAGGGGAATGCGGGCGCGCTGCGCATCAGCTGGGCCGCGTTCATGTGGAGCGTTCCGATCAGTGTCAAACAGTGATGCGTGCGCGGGGGCATACACGCACCCGCGACTCCGGCATCGCGTGGTCGTCGAAGCCGATGCGCAGACCATGACGAAGAGCTTCGAGCTCGGACGAGCGGTCTTCGCGACGGCGATGGTGGCGCTCGGCGCGCAGTGCCTGATTCGCATCAACGCCGTTCCCGCGCTCGAGCCCGTGCACAGCACGACCGGGCTGCCGGTGATCGGCTGGATCACTGGCGTCGTGCTCATCGCTGCCGCGATCGCCACGATGCTGCGCCCTGCCGCGAGCTACGGCGCCGCCGTGCTCGCGGCGATGCTCCTTCTCTGGGATGCGCTGCTTCACGCGCCCGCGCTCGCCGCCGCGCCTACGAACGGCGGCGAGTGGACAGGGGCGGCCGAGTCGCGCCCCCTTCTGATCGGACGCATCTGCTTCGGCATCTCGATGCTTGGCTTCGGGGCACTGCACCTCATTTACATCTCGTACGTGGCCTTCGTCATCCCGAGCTGGATTCCCGCTCATGTCTTCTTCGCATACGCGACCGGTGTGGCGCACGTCGCCGCCGGGCTCGGCATTCTCAGCGGCGTGCTCGCGCGACTTGCCGCTCTTTGCACGGCAGCGATGTTCGGAAGCTGGTTCCTCATTCTTCACGTCCCGCGCGTTGTTGCGCACGCGCAGTCTGCGGACGAGTGGACGAGCATGCCGATCGCCCTCGCGATGTGCGGGAGCGCGCTGCTGATCGCATCTTCGCTGGAGCCCGCGCCGCCGGCAACGGCGCCGGAGGGCGTCGCGTAAAGCGCCGCCGTCTGGCACTTCCGATGCGCGTGGCTTATGGTCCTGTTGCGAGCGGCCGCTCGCCGGATGACCACCTATACCCGCGCACCATGACCGACATCGCCGTACCGCTGCTCGCCGACGTGCGAGCGTTCTTCGACGACTATCTCGCCAAGATCGTCCGCTGTCTCGATGCGCTCGATGAGGAGAGCGTCTGGTGGCGTGCCAATCCGGAATCGAACAGCATCGGCAACCTGATTCTGCATCTCGACGGAAGTACTCGCATGTGGGCGCTCGGCGTCGCGGGGAAACGGCAGATCGTTCGCGACCGGGACTCGGAGTTCACGGAGCGTGGCCCCCTCGCCAAGTCGGCGCTGCTCGCGCGACTGCGATCGACGCTCGCGGAGGTCGACGAGGTGCTCGGCGTGCTCGGCGAGTCGGTGATGCTCGAGCGTCGCGCATCACCGCACGGTGAGGTGACCGTGCTGTGGGCCGTGCTGCACGCGGTGGAGCACTTTTCGATGCACACGGGGCAGATCATTCTGCTGACCAAGCTACGCACGGGCGCGACGCTGCGGCTTGCGAGCTGATCGAGCCCTCGCCGATCGCCCGTCGGAGCATCGGCGTTGTACACATCGACGATCACTGGTGTGGCGCAAGCGTGTTGGTATCAACGCGCCCCGCGACATTGGTACTGGCGTCGAGCCGCCCCGACAGGAATCGTTAGCCGCGCAACACATGCTCACGAGCACATTCCGGAGGGTGCAGTGCCAACGGCATCGCTGAACTTCAGCTCCGCGATGTTCTTCGCACGTGCCGAGGCCGAGCTGCGGAAGGATACGCAGGCGCTCCTCGATGCCATCGCTCCCGGCGACACGGTCGTGTGGAATCGGCTGCTGGATCCGAACATCATCATCGTGGACGAGAACGATGCCGTGCACAACGAGACCGAGATGCTCGCGCTGCTCAAGCCGCTCGCCCCCGGACTTACCGGCCGTCTCGCCGTCGATGACTTCGTCGTCAAGCTTCACGGGAACTTTGCAGTCATAACACACGAGGCCAACGAGTATCTCGACTATCACGGCCAGATTCTCCGCAGCCGCTTCCGGAATACCGAGACGTGGATCCGAAAGGACGATGACTGGCGGCAGACGTCCTCGATGGTTCTCGCCGTGCTGAAGGATCCGCCGGCGGTCACGCTCGACCACGCGACGCTCTGCGGCTACAACGGCCGCTACGCGATGACCGACAGCATCGTCGCCACCATCGCCTGCTCGAGCGACTCTCTCCTCGTGAAGCGCGAGGGACGGCCCGACCGCACCTTCGGTCCCGAGCTTCGCGACGTCTTCTTCGAGCCAGGGCAGCCGCGCACGCGCCGCGTCTTCCAGCGTGACACTGCGGGACGCATCATTGGCTTCGTCGATCGACGCGAGGCGCGCGATCTCACCTGGAAACGGACTGGAGCCGCGACATCATGAAGCCAATGAACCGGCGCGAAGCGCTCAAGCTCGCCGCAGCCATCGGTGCGTCACTCGCCTGGAAGCCCTCGCTCGGGGCGATCCCCGGTTTCGCGCGCACCGAGCGCCGCGATCTCTTCCCCGAGGGGGTCGCGTCCGGCGATCCGCACCCGGACACCGTGCTGCTCTGGACACGCCGCCCGCCCATCGCCGGCGACGCTGCCGCGCAGCTCACCGCGCAGCTCTCCGAGGACGCATCGTTCACGCACATCGTGGCCGAGGCGCACGCGACGGTGCGCGCGCAAACGGATTGGACGTGCCGAGTCCTCGCCGCTGGGCTCAAGCCGCGACGCGAATACTGGTACCGCTTCATCGATGAGCGCGGCAACACGAGCCGCGTCGGTCGCACGATCACCGCGCCCACGGACGGCGACACCGAGCCCGTGCACTTCGCCTTCGTCTCCTGCCAGAACAATCAGCTCGGCGCGTGCAACGCATATCGCCGGATGATCTTCGAGGATGAGAAGCGCACGGCGGCGGAGCGGTGCGGCTTCGTCATGCACCTTGGGGACTTCGTATACGAGCTGATGTGGTATCCGGAGGATCGTCCGAAGGGCTACTACGACCGCCGCATCCGCGACATCGTGCGGTATCCCGACGGCGAGAAGCACGAGGACTTCCATGTGCCGACCACCGTGGAGGGGTATCGCGTGCTCTATCGCGCGTACCTCGCCGATCCCGACCTGCAGGATGCGCGTGCGCGATGGCCGTTCGTCTGCATGTGGGACAACCACGAGTTCTCGTGGAAGGGATGGCAGAGCCAGCAGAACTTCGGACACGGCACCGTCCCCGCGCAGACGAGGAAGGTCGCGGCCTCGCAGGCGTGGTGGGAGTATCAGCCCGCGCGCGTGGCGAAGGGGAGCGGCGGTGCGCTCAACGACTTCACCGCGCCCAGGGTCGTGAACGAGCCGCTGCGCCAAGTCGATGCGGACGGATTGGGCGAGGACCCGAGCAACCTCGCCGCGATCCGCGCGCTCACGCTGTACCGCGCCATGCGCTACGGGAGCAACGTCGATCTCATTCTCACCGACAACCGGTCATATCGTTCGGAGCCCGTGAACGATCGCGCCGAGATCAAACAGTTCAGGCCGAAGGGCTTTCCGTATTTCGATCTCGACGAAGCGTTCGGCGCGCTCGATGCGGGACACGCGTATCGCGGCGGACATCCGCCGGCGACGATCGAGTTCAACGGTGTGCAGCTGCCGAATCCGAATGTCGCGGCTGAACCCGGCACGATCCTCGGCGCGCGACAGAAGAAGTGGTTCCTCGAGCATCTTCGCACGGCCACCGCGCCGTGGAAGATCTGGGGGAATTCGGTGGGCTCACTCGATTGGCGAACGGACCTGCAAAACCTCCCCACGGTAGACGGCAAACGCTGGCCATCGCCGGGGTACGGGTTGAGCACGGAGGAAGACTGGTCGGCGTATCGCGCGGAGCGCAACGAGATCTTCGACAGCGTGCGCGCGCATCGAGTGACCGGCTTCGTGTCGCTGTGCGGCGACCGGCATGCGTTCACCGCGGGACGAGTGTCGACGAGTCTGCCGCCGGAGAAGTTCGAGCCTGTTGGCGTCGAGTTCATCACCGGCTCGATCTCGGCGCCTGGGCTCGTCGAGTCGGGCGAGCACAACATCCCGAAGGACCACCCGCATCGCGCGATCTACTTTCACGACACGCCGGCGGGCGCGCGGGTGACCATCAACGCCGCGCTACGCCACGGCGTGAAGAGCTGTCTCGTGCTGCAGGAGACCGGCGACACCGCGAAGGCGCTGGCGGCGAGGAATCCGGACGTTGCGCCGCATCTGTCGTTCGCCGATCTGGGTGGGCATGGGTACGCACTGGTGCGTGCCGCACCCGAGGCCCTCGATGTCGAGTTCGTCTGCATCGCGCGGCCGGTCGAGCGCGCGACTGGAAGCGACGGCGGGCCGCTCGTGTATCGCGTCACGCACCACGTGCCAAAGTGGGCGCCGGGCGAGGAGCCGCGGCTCGAGCGAAAGGACCTGGAAGGAACGCCACCGCTGCTCGCCTGATGCGAGCGCGGGGCTATCTCAACACCGAGAGCTTCGCGCGTCCGGTTGAGCGCGTCCCCCGTTTCAGCAGCTTTCGTCCCTCCGCGATGATCCAGTAGGCGCTGCCGTAGGCCGCGGCGGAGATCGCGCTGCGCGGCGCGACCCACCCGCATTGCACGAAGTGCACGAACGCGTAGGAGGCGAGCGGCACGGCCAGGAGCGCGCCCGTGACGACGCCGGGTGAGTAGCGGCGCGAGCGCAGCGTGGCGCGGAGATGCCACACGCCATTGATCGCGACGCCGCTGGCGAGCACCAGCCAGAGAAAGCGAATCGATGGAGACGCGAAGTCCGTCGCGGCAAGCGCGGCGCCAAGGAGAAGCAACACGTTGAAGCCCACGAGAAAGCCCGTGGTCAGCGCGCGTTCGACGTGCGGGCTATAGCCGATGTACCAGGCGCGAAAGCCGCCGGGCCATACGAATTCCTCGATTTGATGCGCGGTGACGGCCACCAACAGCGACCACGCCATTACTCCCGATGTCGCAACCGAGCAACTGTTCTCGAGCATCGCTCACTCCGTCAATGCGTGGCCTCATCTCGATCGACGAATGAAATGATAAAGTCGAGCCCGCGACAGCGCCATTCGAGTTTATGTGAGCGATACCAAGCGCGA
>JBDSHG010000114.1:0-4912 GCA_039918615.1 Gemmatimonadaceae bacterium
AGGTCGAACTGGCGTCGTCTGCGCGGACCACGGTCGCGCAGCGGCGCCATTTCGTTGACGAGATCGTGCGTCGCGGCGACGTCGTCTACGGCGTGACGACGGGGTTCGGGAAGCTGTCCGAGATGTCAATTCCGCTCGATCGGCTGAACGAGCTCCAGGTGAATCTCGTACGGAGCCATGCGGCGGGAGTCGGTGCGCTGCTTCCGGAGCGCGAGGTGCGCGCAATGATGTTGCTGCGCGCGAACGTCATCGCCAAGGGATTCTCCGGCGCCCGCGCGGAGCTGATCGACCTGCTTGCCGCGATGCTGAACGCGGGACTCTACCCCGAGGTCCCGGAGCAGGGGAGCGTCGGTGCGAGCGGGGATCTCGCGCCACTCGCGCATCTCGCGCTCACCCTCATCGGCGAGGGCGTGCTTCATCGCGGAGCGAACGCGGGCCCCGCGCTCGCGATGCTCGAGAGCGCTGCGCTCGCGCCGGTCGTGCTGCAGCCGAAGGAAGGGATCACCCTCATCAACGGCACGCAAGCGCATACCGCGGTCGCGGCGGTCGCATTGATGGACATTCAACGGCTTTGGCGCGTCGCGCACGCCGCGGGCGCGATGTCGCTCGAGGGGCTCAAGGGCACTCCCGACGCATTCGATGAGCGCATCCAGCTCGCGCGCGGACAGGTTGGCCAGCAGCGCTCCGCCGCGCTTCTGCGCGCGCTCCTCGCCGACAGCGAGATCCGCGAGTCGCATCGCTCCGGCGATCCGCGCGTGCAGGACGCCTACGCGCTGCGCTGCATGCCGCAGGTGCACGGTCCCGTGCTCGACGCGATGCACTTCGCCGAAGGGCTCATCTCACGCGAGCTGAACGCGGCGACGGACAATCCACTGGTGTTCGACGACGGAACGCTGATGAGCGGCGGAAACTTTCACGGACAGGCCGTCGCCATGGCCCTCGACGTTCTCGCGATCGCGATGACGAATCTCGCGACGATCTCCGAACGCCGCACCGACCGCCTCGTGCATCCGGATTTCAACCAGGGGCTTCCCCCCTTCCTCAGCCCCGAGGCTGGCGTCAACTCCGGTTTCATGATGGCGCAGGTGACGGCCGCGTCGCTCACGAGCGAGTGCAAGGTTCTCTCGCATCCGGCGAGCGTCGACACGATTCCCACCGACGGCAACAAGGAAGACGTCGTGCCGATGGCGATGGGCGCCGCCTGGAAGCTGCGCCGCATCGTCAACAACGTCGCGCACATCCTCGCCATCGAGCTGATGTGCGGGGCGCAGGCGATCGACTTCCGCGCACCGCTCCAGCCTGCGCGCCGCGTCGCGCGCCTGCACGCGCACGTGCGCGAGCTCGTCCCGCGTCTCGAGCGCGACCGCGTGCTCAGCGACGACATCGCCGCGATACGCAACGCGATCGCCAACGGCACCTTCGACGATGTGACGCAGATCGACGGCGAGCCGCTATCCTCAACCTCGATGTTCGCATGACCGCCACCGTGACCGACACGACCTCCGCCGCGCCGGCTGGTCCGCGCCCGGTGCGCGCGCCGCGCGGCAGCACGCTCTCCTGCAAGGGATGGCAGCAGGAGGCCGCGCTCCGCATGCTCATGAACAACCTCGATCCCGAGGTGGCCGAACGTCCCGATGATCTCGTGGTGTATGGCGGAACGGGCAGGGCCGCGCGCAACTGGGAGTCGTTCGACGCGATCGTAAAGTCGCTCCGCGCGCTCGAGAACGACGAGACGCTCCTCGTGCAAAGCGGCAAACCGGTCGCCGTCTTTCGCACGCACACGTCAGCGCCGCGCGTGCTCATTGCGAACAGCAATCTCGTGGGCCGCTGGGCGACGTGGGATGTCTTTCGCGATCTCGAGCGCAAAGGGCTCATGATGTACGGGCAGATGACTGCGGGCTCCTGGATCTACATCGGCTCGCAGGGAATTCTCCAGGGAACGTTCGAGACGTTCGGCGCCGTCGCGCGGCAGCACTTCGACGGCACGCTCGCGGGGCGCTTCGTCCTGAGCGCCGGCCTTGGCGGCATGGGCGGAGCGCAGCCGCTCGCCGCCACGATGCAGGGCGCGGCCTTCCTCGGCGTGGACGTCGACGAGTCGCGCATCGCGAAGCGCGTCGCGAGTGGCTACTGCGATCGCCTGACGCGCAGTCTCGACGAGGCGCTCGAGTGGATTGCGGCCGCGCAACGTGCGCGAGAGCCGCTCTCCGTCGGCCTCGTCGGCAACGCGGCGGACGTGCTCCCCGAGCTCGTGAAGCGCGGTGTCACTCCCGACGTGCTCACCGATCAGACGAGCGCGCACGACATGCTCAATGGCTACGTGCCGCAGCTGACGCTCGACGAAGCGGCGGCGCTTCGCGTCGCGGATCCGAAGCTCTACGTCGCGCGCGCGACGGCCAGTCTCGTGAGGCACGTGCAGGCGATGCTCACCATGCGTGAGCGCGGCGCGATCACGTTCGACTATGGCAACAACATCCGCACCGTCGCGCACGATGCGGGGCTCACACACGCATTCGACTTTCCGGGTTTCGTCCCAGTGTACGTGCGCCCGCTCTTCTGCGAAGGGAAGGGACCATTCCGCTGGGTCGCACTTTCCGGCGATCCGAAGGATCTCCATCGCACGGACCAGCTGATCCTCGAGCTCTTCCCGCACGACGAGCAGCTCGCGCGGTGGATCAGGCTCGCACAGGAGAAAGTGCACTTTCAGGGGCTCCCCGCACGCATCTGCTGGCTCGGCCAGGGCGACCGCGCGAAGTTCGGCGTCGCGCTCAACGACCTCGTGGCCAGCGGTGAGCTCTCCGCGCCCATAGTCATCGGCCGCGATCATCTCGACACCGGATCGGTGGCGTCGCCCTTCCGCGAGACGGAAGCGATGAAGGATGGTAGCGATGCCATCGCCGACTGGGCGATCCTGAACGCGATGCTCAACGTCGCGAGCGGCTCGACGTGGGTGTCGTTCCATCATGGCGGCGGCGTGGGCATCGGAAATTCGCTGCACGCGGGACAGGTGATCGTCGCCGACGGCACGCCCGAGATGCGCGTGCGCCTCGAGCGCGTGCTTACCAACGACCCCGGCATCGGCGTCGCCCGCCACGCGGACGCGGGCTACGAGATCGCGATCGCGACCGCGGCCGAGAAAGGGATCAGGATCCCGATGCTGGGTGCGCACGATTAACGCTCCACTCCATTCATGCTGAGCGCGCGCTTCAAGCCGTGGCACGTGCCGCTCTTCGCGGCGAAGTACGCGTATCTGCATCTCAAGCGCTTCCCGGTGCTCGTGCACTTCGAGGTCACGATGCGCTGCAATGCGCGCTGCGACTTCTGCGACTACTGGAAGAACGGCGCCGACGCGACGCGCAGCGATGCGGCCAGCTACGCCGAGGCGGCGCGCTACTTCAATCCGGTGATGATCACCTTCACCGGAGGCGAGCCGTTGATGCGCCGCGATCTCGAGGATCTCATCGCGGCCGTCGCGAACGCGATCAGCGTGCGCTACCTCGCGATGATCACGCACGGCGGAATGCTTTCGGTGGAACGCGCGCGCTCGCTGTGGGAGGCGGGGCTCAACCAGTTCAACATCTCGCTCGACTTTCTCGACGAGCGGCATGATGTCGCGCGCGGGATTCCCGGGCTCGCCGCGAAGATCCTCGACACCGTGCCGCGGATGCGCGCGATCGGGATCGACGGCATTCGCTTCAACACGGTGATCAAGCGCTCGAATCTCGACGAATTGCTCCCGATCGTGCGGTGCGCCGAGGAGCTGGGCGTCGGCGTATCGTTCAGCACGTACACCGACGCCAAGAACGGGAATGCCTCGCACCTCGTCGGGCGCGAGGAGCAGCAGCATCTCGAGGTGGTCATGCGGGAATTGCTTGCATTCAAGAGAAAAAAGCGCGGGGTCATCGTCAGCTCGGACTATTATCTCGGGCAGGTGCCGCGCTTCTTCAGCGGCCAGATGAACGACTCGTGCAACTCGGGTGTGCGCACGATCCACATCGATCCCGCGGGACAGGTGCGCCGCTGCCCGGACTATCCGGCGGACTTCCACTGGCGCGATTTCGAACGGTATACGCCGATCGACTGCAACGCGTGCTACTACGCGTGCCGCGGCGAGGCGCAGGCGCCGCTGACCATTGCCCGCGTTCGCGACGTGATGGCGACGGCGCAGTGAGTCGCTCGATGTCGTCGGCCCCATGACTCTTCTCTTCGTCAATGCAAGTCAGGTCGTCACCTGCGCAGGCGCGCCGCGCGCGCGCGTGGGGACCGAGATGCGCGACTGTGGCATCCTCCTCGACGCGGCCGTGGCCGTCGTCGGCGAGCGGATCGCCGCCATCGGTTCGCGCGACGTGCTCGTGCGGGAACACGCAAGCGCGACGGTCGTCGACTGCGCGGGCGGCGTGCTCACACCGGGGCTCGTCGACTCGCACACGCATGCGATCTTCGGGAAGCCGCGCTACGAGGAGCAGGAGCGTCGCGCCGCCGGTGCGGACTACATGGAGATCGCGAAGCAGGGCGGGGGCATCCACGCGTCCGTCCGCGACGTGCGGACGCGCGATGCGGCCGATATCCTCGCGCTCGCGCGCCCGCGACTCGCGCGCCTCGCGTCGTACGGCACGACGACGGTCGAGGTCAAATCCGGCTACGGCCTCTCCATCGAGGATGAGCTCAAGATCCTGCGCGTGATCAGCGAGCTCGCGTCCGACCTGCCGATGCGGATCGTCCCGACCTGGCTCGGCGCGCACGAGATTCCGCGCGAGGCGCGTGCGACGCCGGCGACACGCGCCAGTTATGTCAAAATGTTGCGCCACGACATGCTCCCCCTCGTCGTCGCCGAGCGTCTCGCCGTATTCGCCGATGTCTTTTGCGAGCCCGGGGTCTTCACCATCGACGAAACGCGCGACCTCCTTCTTGCCGC
>JBDSHG010000115.1:0-16825 GCA_039918615.1 Gemmatimonadaceae bacterium
TTCTTCTTCACGAGACCGATCAGCATGATGATGCCGACGAAGGCGTATACGCTGAGCTCCATGTGGAAGATCCAGAGCGTGAGCAGCGCGCCGAAGCCGGCGAACGGCAGGCCGGTGAGGATCGTGATCGGGTGGACGAAGCTCTCGTAGAGAATGCCGAGCACGATGTAGATGATCAGGATCGCGAGGATCAGGAGGACGAGCAGTCCCTGCTGTGCGGCCTGGAAAGCCTGTGCGGTGCCGGAGAAGGCCGTCGTGACGCTCGAGGGCAGCGTCAGTGCAGCGAGCTTGTTGACGTCGCTCACGGCCGTGCCGATCGAGACGCCGGGCGCCAGGTTGAAGGACAGCGTCACCGAAGGGAGCTGCCCGGAGTGATTCACCATTGCCGGACCCGTGCTCGGCGACACCTTCGCGAGCGACCCGAAGGGAACGAGGTCGCCCGACGCCGAGCGCACGTAAAGAAGTCCGAGCGCGTCGAGATTCCTCTGATACTGCGGCAGGAGCTCCATCACGACCCAGTATTGATTGTTGGGCGTGTAGATCGTGGAGACCTGGCGCGAGCCGTACGCGTTGTAGAGCGCGTCCTCGATCGTGTTGGCCGTGATGCCGAGCGACGACGCGCGGTCGCGATCGATGTCGACCTGCACCTGCGGATTCTTGATCTGCAGGTCGCTCGTGACGTCGGTGAGCCCGGGGATCCCGTGCAGCTTCTGCTCCATGATCCCCGCGTAGTGGTACAGCGTGACGATGTCGGTGGACTGAAGCGTGAACTGGTAGAGGCTCTTGCTCGAGCGTCCGCCGATGTTGATCGGAGGGGGATTGGTGATGTAGACGCGAGTGCCGGGAACGGCGGAAAGCTTCGCGGTGAGCTCGCGCGCGACGGCATCGGCGTCGAGCTTGCGGTCCGAAGGATTCTTCAGGTGCATGAAGAGTCGCCCCTGATTGATCGTCGGCGACCTGCCGCCCGCGCCGACCGATGACATGAATCCCTGCACATTCGAATCCTGCGATACGATCGCCGCGAGCTCCTTCTGGTGCGCGACGACCGCGTCGAACGAGGTCCCCTGCTCGGTCTCTGTCGTGCCGCTGAGCTGCGACGTGTCCTCGCTCGGCAGGAACCCCTTGGGCACGATGGCGCCGAGCACGAGGGTGCCGATGAGAATGAGCCCGGAGAAGGCGACCGCGTACGGACGATGGTCCATCACCCAGCGGAGGGTCCGCTCGTAGAAGCCGAGCACGCGATCGTAGATGCCTTCGGTAACCGCGAAGAACCTGTTCGGCTTCTCCTCGTGATGCGGCTTGAGGAAGCGGCTGCAGAGCATCGGGGTGAGCGTGAGCGACACGAAGCCCGAGACGATGATCGACACACCGATGGTGACGGCGAACTCGTGGAAGAGCCGGCCGACCAGCCCGCCGAGGAAGAGCACGGGAACGAAAACCGCGACGAGCGAGAGCGTCATCGAGAGGATCGTAAAGCCGATCTCGCGCGAGCCGACCAGTGCGGACTCGAAGACCGGCTCGCCCTTCTCGATATGGCGCACGATGTTTTCGAGCATCACGATCGCATCGTCGACGACGAAGCCGACCGAGAGCGTGAGCGCCATCAACGAGAGATTGTCGAGGCTGTAATCGAGGAGGTACATCACCGCGAAGGTGCCGACGAGCGACATCGGGAGCGCGAGGCTCGGGATGATCGTCGCCGAGATGTTGCGGAGGAAGATGAAGATCACGAGCACGACGAGAATCAGCGTGAGCATGAGCGTGAACTTCACGTCGCGTACGGATGCCTCGATGGTTTCGGACTTGTCGTAGAGCGTCTGCACGGTGACGGAGCCGGGGAACTGGCTCTCCATTTGCGCCATCGCTGCCTTCACGAGCTTCGCGACCTCGACAGTGTTCGTGCCGGGCTGGCGCTGCACGGCAAGGACGATGGCGCGCTGTCCGTTGTACCAGCTCGCGACCTTGCTGTCCTGCACGCCGTCGATGACGGTGCCGACATCCTGCAGGCGAACGGGTGCGCCGTTTCTGTAGGCAACGATGAGCGGACCGAAGTCCTTTGCGTTGTTGAGCTGGCCGTTCGCCTGCACCGTGTACGCCTTGTCGGTTCCCCACAGGACGCCGGTGGGGAGATTGACGTTGCCGGAGTTCACCGCGTCGGCGACCTCGTCGATGCCGATCTTGCGCGTGGCGAGCGCCCGCGGATCGAGTTGAATGCGCACTGCGTATTTCTGCGAGCCGTAGACCTGCACCTGCGCGACACCCGATACCGTCGAGATGCGCTGCGCCAGGAAGGTCTCGGCGTATTCGTCGAGCTGGGAGAGCGGAAGCGTGGTACTGCGGAGCGCGAAGTAGAGAATCGGCGACGCAGACGGATCGACTTTCTGGTACGAGGGCGGGACGATGTTCTGCGGGAGCCGCCGTAGTGTCTGCGAGATGGCAGCCTGCACGTCGGCGGCGGCCGCGTCGATGTTGCGGTCGAGCGCGAACTGCAGCGTGATGCTCGTGGAGCCGAGCGCGCTCTGCGACGTCATCGCGTCGACGCCGGCGATGGTCGAGAATTGTTTCTCGAGTGGCGTCGCGACCGACGAGGCCATCGTCTCCGGGCTTGCGCCGGGGAGCGATGCGCTCACCGAGACGGTTGGATAATCGACGGTCGGCAGATCGCTCACCGCGAGCTTGCGGTAGGAGACCGCGCCGAAGAGAAGAATGCCCGTCATGACGAGTGTCGTCATGACGGGACGCCTGATGAACAGCTCTGAAATATTCATCCGGCCCTCTGCTGATCTCCGCCGGCGGGCGGCTTGATCTGAACCCTGGTTCCCGTGTTCAATCGCAGCTGGCCATCGGTGACGACGATCTCGCCGGGCTTGATCCCCTGCGAGATGATCGTGACGTCGCCCGCTGCACGGTCGATGGTGATCTCGCGCTGCGTCGCCGTGCTATCGGCGTTGACCACGAAGATGTAGTTGCCGTTCTGCCCTTCGACCACGGCCTGCGTGGGGACGACGATTGCGCCCTGCTGCTGGAAGAGCTGGAGCGAGGTCGTCACGAATTCACCGGGCCAGAGGGCGCCGTCCTTGTTCTCGAAGGTGCCTTTGAGGAGGATCGTTCCCGTCGTCGTATCGATCGCATTGTCGACGAAGGAGAGTGTCCCCGTGCTTGCCGTTCCCAGCGTGTTGACCGGGAACGCGCTCACCGGCAGCGTCGCCGATGCGTACTGGCGAATGCGCTGCAGGCTCGATGCGGGGACGGCGAAGCGCACGAGGATCGGGTGGATCTGGTTCACCGTCACGAGCGGCGTGACCGCGGGGACTCTCGCGAGATAGCCAACGCGCACCTGCAGACTCCCCGCGCGCCCGGAGATCGGCGAGCGAATGGTCGCGTACTGCAGGTTGAGCCGTGCCTGCTGCGCCATCGCCTGGTCCGATGCGAGCGTCGCCTGCATCGAAGCCTCGGTGGTCTTCACCTGCTCCATCTGCTGCGCGGTGACGTAATTCTTGTCGACGAGCGCGCCGTAGCGGCTCACGTCCGAGCTCGCGCTCGCGAGTTGCGCCTTGTCGCGCGCCACGACCGCCAGCGCCTGATCGAGCGTCGCCTGATAGGTGCGGGCATCGATCTCGAAGAGCGGCTGTCCCTCCTTCACGTCGTCCCCTTCCTTGAAGAGGATCTTCGTGATGATCCCGCCTACCTGCGGCTGGATCGCGACGGTCTGCATCGGTTCGACGGTGCCGTTGGCCTGCAGCGCGTAGGGCACGGTTCGAAGCTCCGCCTTGCCGACGGTGACCGGTACGGCGGCGGAGGGCGGCGACGCTTCCTTGCCGCAGGCGCCGAGCGCGCTCGCGGCCGCCAGCGCGGCGACAAGATGGAGCAAACGACGATCGATCATTGCGGCGGTGCCTCTCGAGTGGTGTCCGGGGTGACGCGAATGTTCGCGTTCCCGCCTGTATCCAGAACGCCGGTGTCGTGCGCGAGCTGCGCGAGCGCCGACTGCCAGACCCAGCGCGCCTGCACCTGCTGTGCACGTGCGGAAGCGAGCGCGCTCTGCGCCGTGAGCAGATCGACGAAGAGCCCGACCCCCGCGCGGTAGCGGCCGAGCGCCGCGTCCTCGGAGGACTGGGCGCTCTCGAGCAGATCGTCGGCAGTATTTACACGGCGCGCCGCTGTTTGCAGCGCGTAGTAGGAGCTGAAAACCTGAAACTGAACCTGCTGCTTCACCGACGCCGCGCGTGCGAGTGCGGCGTCCGCCTCGGCGCGCGCCTGCTTGACGGCGTACTGGCGCGAGAAGCCGGAGAAAACAGGGATCGCGAGGCCGACGGACACGGTGTAGTTGCTCGCTCCGCCCGGAAGTGTCTGCACGTAGGTCCGACCGCCCGCTCCCGTGGCGCGAATCGACGGGAAGAGGTGCCCGCGCGCGGCGCGCACGTTGCCGATCGCCTGACGATACTCCGCCTGCGCCGATGCGAGATCGGGGCGGCGCTCCACGGCCTGCGCGATGAGCGCGTCGACGCTGTCGGTGGCCGGCCCGACGTTCGTCGCCGGCGCGGCCTCGATGTCGTACGGCGCATTCGCCGGCAGCCCCATTGCGGCCGCGAGCGCGCCGCGCGTCGTCTGCAGATCGCCCTCAGTGGTTTCGAGCGTCAGCTTCGCCTGCGAGAGAGCGGTCTTCGCCTGTAGGACGTCGGCGATCGTCGCGAGGCCGACGTGCTGGCGCTGCTGCGTCGACTCAAGGCTCGTTTCCGCCTCCTTCACACTCAGGCGCTCGGACTCGACGAGCCCCTTGTTCGCCATGTAGTTGAAGTACGCGCTCTCGACTTCGAGCACGACGTTCTGCAGCGACGCGTTGTGCGTCCAGTTTGCGGCAATGAGCGCCTGGCGTGCGCTCTCGATGGTGCCGGCGCGTCCGCCGAGATCGGCGATCAGCCAGCTGACGCTGAGCGTTGGTCCGTAGTTGGTTTGCGTGAGCGATGGACGCAGCACGCTGTCGTTACTGAACGTGGGCGACGACCTCAGATGCGTGACGCCGATCTCGCCGTCGATGGTCGGGTAGTACAGCGCTTTCGACCCGCCGTATGCCGCCGCTGCGGCGCGCGCGTTTGCCCACGAGAGCTGCGTCTCGGGGTTGTTGCGAAGCGCGAGGTCGACGACGTCGCCCATTGTGAGCGTGTTGGCGCGCGCGAGGAGATCGGGGGGAAAGGAGGCCAGCGCTGCGGGAAGGGCATCGCGCGGCGCTGCTGGTGGCGTCCACTCCCTGTTGGGGGCGGGCGCAGTGCCCGCGACTCCGGCTACCGATGGCGTGCCCGCACATCCGGCGCACAGCAGCACTGCGGCAATCTGTCGAGCTCTCTTCACGAAGCGGACACGGGTGAAAGGACGGACTCTGCCTTCATACGCGCGCCCCCACTACCCTGTTGGGGTCAGTGAAGATTCACGGCGTGCTCAGGCGGTCAGCGGCTCCTCTCTCCGTGCGATAACTGCGCCGAGCGCGGCGACGACGGCCGGATCGAGCAGGGTGCCCATGAGGCTGTTGATCGTGATCATCGCGACGGCGGGGGAAACGGCCCCGCGATAGGGGCGCATAGAGGTGAGGGCGTCGTACGCATCGGCAGCGGCTATGATGCGGCCCCCCAACGAGATAGCCTCGCCGGCGACCCCTCGCGGATAGCCTCGCCCGTCAAAGTGCTCGTGATGATCGCAGACGTAGTCGAGCACGCGGCCGAGGTAGCGGAGTGGGGAGAGGATCTGCATTCCGATGCGAACGTGCTGACGGACGTGGCTCATCTCCTCGGCCGTGAGCTCGCCGGCCTTGGCGAGCACGAACTCGCTGACGCCGGCGGTGCCCACATCGTGCAGCAGGCCGGCGATGCGGACGGCCTCGATGGTGGCCTCGTCGAGTCCCATGTGGCCGGCGACGGCCATCGCGAGTGAGGCGACGCGATCGGAGTGCCCCTTCATGAAGAGGCTCTTGGTCTCCATCGCGCTGATGACGGAGTGCGCGACGTCGACGGTGAGGTGCTCGAGCGAGGTCCGGTCGCGCTCCATTGCTTCGAGTTTACGCGCGGCGTCCGCTAGCGCGGCCTGATCGGCGCGTCGCTGCTCGATCGAACGCGAGCGCTTCGCGAGCGCTTCGACGACGGCGCGATGGAGGTCGGCGAGCTCGATCGGCTTGACGAGATAGTTGGCGGCGCCGCGCGCGAGGGCGGTGCTCGCGGTGACTGCGTCGTTGACGGCGGAGAGCATCACGATCGCGAGCTCGGGCTCCTTCGCGAGTGCTGGGGTGATGAGCTCGAGGCCCGTCATCCCCGGCATGCGCACGTCGCACACCATCGCCTCGAAGTGCGTGTGCTGCATCGCCTCGAGCGCGGCGGCGCCCGAGGCGACGGGCACCGCGTGGAAGCCGCGCATCTTGAGGAAGCGCGAGAGTGCCGTGCGGATCGCCGCCTCGTCGTCGACGACGAGCACGGGGGTGAGTGCAGATGTGTCGGACGCCTCCGGGGGGGTGACCGCGGCTCCTTCATTGGACATGAGCTTGAGCGTCATGCGGGTGTCTCGTCTACGGGCAGCGTGAGGCGGAAGGTCGCACCGGCGCCGGGTGCGCTGTGCACGGTGAGTGTGCCACCGTGGGTCTGCACGATCCCGAAGCTGACGCTGAGGCCGAGTCCTGTGCCTGTGCCTTCGGGCTTCGTCGTGAAGAACGGTTCGAATATACGCTTTTGGACTTCGACAGTGATGCCCTGACCTGTGTCCGACACTTCGACGATCACCCGTCCCGCGGCGACACTGGTCCGCAAGGTGATGATTTTCCTAGGGCAGTTCGCGAGCGCGTGCTCGGCATTGACGACGAGGTTGAGCAGCACCTGCTGCAGCTGACGGTCGTCACCGCGCACGCGCGGGAGCGAGGTCGCGAGCTCCTGCCGCATCTCGATGCCCGCGGTACGGAGCCCGTAGGTGCGCAGGCGCATCGTCTGCTCGATGAGCGGATTCATGTCGATCGGCACGCTGCGGGGGCCGGTCTTTCTCGCGAAGGTGAGCAGGTCGCGAATGACGCTGACTGCACGGTCTGCCTCGCGCTTGATCATCTGCGCGGCCTCGAGCTGGTCGGGAGTCAGGCGCTCTTCCTGGAGCAGCTGGGCGAACGCAGAGATACCGGTGAGCGGATTGTTCACCTCGTGCGCGACGCCGGCCACGAGCTCGCCCAGCGCGACGAGCTTCTCCGACTGCCGCAGCTGCTCGGCGACGCGCCGCTCCTCGGTGAGGTCGCGCGTGCTGATGACGCTGGCGGTGATCTCGCCCTCGTCGTTGACGATGTTGTTGATGCTCAGCCACGCGGGGAACTCCGACCCGTTCTTTCGCTGCAGCAGGCGCTCGCCGGACCACGAGCCGGACGCGGCGAGATCCTCGCGCGATGCTTCGCGGGTGTGGTCGTGCGCGCGCACGGTGGGCAGCACGGTGAGCACGTGCGACGGCAGGCCGATGAGCTCATCGCGCGTGTAGCCGTACTCGCGCAGCGCGGCGCCGTTGGCATAGAGCACGATCTCGTCACGCGAGCGGATGAGCACCGGCTGATCCATCGCCTCGAGCGCGACCGCGAGTGCGCGCGAGCGCTCGTTCGCCGCGCGCTCCGCAGCGGTCGCGTGCGCACGCGCGATTGCGGTGCCCGCCTGCCGCGCGATCAGCATCACGATGTCGACCACTTCCTTGTCGTACGCATCGGGGTGATGCGACTGCGCCTGCAACACGCCGAGCACCTGTTCGCCGTTCACGATCGGTGCGCTGAGGACGACGACCATGCCGGGGTGCATGCTTGAGGCAGAGTTCTCGGCGCCGGAGATCGTGGAGACGTTCGGCTGGCCGGTGCGGAAGGCGCTGACGAGGCTCGCGTCCGAGAGCGAGCCCGGCACCATCGGGATGCACATCGAGCTGTCGGAGCTTCCAACGACCCCGTTTCTCACGATGTACTCGGAGACGAGTACGTCGCGATGCTGGTCGTGGCGCATCAGCACGAAGCACGGCGCATCGACGATCGACGCCACCGCGCGATAGCTCTCGGCGTAGACCTCCGCGAGAGATGTGGCGGCGGAGATCGCCTGCTGCACCTTGGCGACCGCGGCGAGCCGCTGCGCACGCTGCTCGACGCGCTCGAGGAGGAGTGCGTTGCGCAGCGCGAGCGCACAGTGCCCACCAAAGTCGACGAGCAGCGTGCGCTGCTCGTCGTCGAAGCTCTGCATCGTGCAAAAGCGCAGGACGAGCAGCCCCTGCAGGCGACCCTCGACGCCGAGCGGGATGCAGGCCATCGAGCGGATCCCCGCTTTCTCCGTGAGTGCGAACAGCGTCTTGTCCTTGACGACCGCAATATCGCGCAGGAAGCGTGGCTGCCCCGAGCGGAAGGTCTCGCCGCGAGTGCCCTCCCAGAAGTCGGCCACCGCGCGCTCCGCGGCGTCTTTCGCCACTCCGGTCGACAGAGCGACCGTCACGATTCCGCCCATCGCTGTCGCCTGGTAGAGGGCCGCGCCATCGGCGTCGAGCGCGGTGCTCGCGATGCGCTCGATGTCCGCGTAGATCTCGTCGGGGGTGACGTGCATTGCGAGACTGCGGGCCGAGCTGGCGAGGATGCTTGCGTGCTCCATCGCGCGCACGGACTGGCGATAGAGGCGTGCGTTGTCGATCGCGATCGCCGCGTGATTCGCGAGCGTGAGGAGCATCTCCTCGTCGTGCGAGTCGAAGCGGCGCTCGGGGACATCGAAGACGCTGATCGCGCCGATGACGAGTCCGTTCGCGACGCAGGGGACGGCTACGAAGTTTCCCGCCTTGGGCGTTTCATGCGGAGGCTCCCAGAGCGGGAGAGCGCCCGACGACGAGATGCTGCCGAAGGCATCGGTCGCGGAGACGGCGAGCTCGCCCGGATCGCCGTGCGTGGCGGCGATGAGCATGGATCCATTCTCGACGAGGCCGAGGCGCGCGCCGCGCGCGTGCAGCAGCTCCGCCGCGTGCCGCACGATGAGCGCGAAGACGCGGTCGAGCTCGAGCGACTGGTTGATGCGCTGCACGATCTCGGCGAGCGCGCGCGCCTCGCGCGCGCTCTGCTCGGGACTCATCGGCAGAGCTCCGCCGACCACTGGCGTCAACGCAGAATCGGCACCGCTAGCAGTCGATGAGCGGGGCCGCGTGTTCCTCAACAATTCGCATCATGGTGGGAGACAAACGCACGAATGCCCGTAGCGCGCAAGTCGCCTCTTAGGACGACCACTTTTCTTAACCTGTAACCCCGGGACCGTTAGCGATCACTAATCTTCCACGAACTCGATCCTCACGGGCCGGTCGATGAGTCCGCGCTCGACACCGCGCTCGAGCAGGGCTTGCACTGCCGTTCTCCCACGATCACCGTAGTCGAGCGTCCAGTCGTTCACGTACATGCCCACGAAGGTATCGGCCTTCCCGCGATCGAGTCCGCGCGAGAACTGCATCGCGTGGTCGAGCGCTTTCACCCGGTGCTCGAGCCCGTACGCGATGCTCGCGCGCAAGTGGCGCGACACGGTGCGAATCAGATCGGCGCCCAGATCCTTTCGCACGACGTTGCCGCCGAGCGGGAGGGGAAGTCCGGTTTCCTGGAACCACCATTCACCCATGTCGGCGACGAGATGCAGCCCGCGATCGCCGAAGGTGAGCTGCCCTTCGTGGATGAGGAGGCCAGCGTCGACGCCGCCGTTCACGACGGCATCCTCGATCTCATCGAAGGGCGTCATCACGGCTTCGAAATCCGGCTCGTAGAGCTGCATCGCGAGATACGCGGTGGTGAGCGGTCCGGGGATCGCGATGCGCTTGCCGCGCACGTCGGCCTTCGTCATCGGCGTACGCGCGACGAGGCGCGGACCGTAGCGATCACCCATCGAGCCGCCGTGCGGCAACAGCGCGTAGCGCTCAGTGAGATAGGCGTAGGCGTGAATCGAGACCGCGGTCACCTCGAGCTCGGCCTTGAGCGCGCGCTGGTTGAGCGACTCGATGTCCTGCAGCTCGTGCACGTAGCGCAAATCACCGGTATCGATCTTCCCCTCGGCGAGCGCGTAGAACATGAAGGCGTCGTCGGAGTCGGGGCTGTGGGCGACGTGAATCGTTTTGATCGGCATGTGTCTGGTCGGGGTGTCGTGCGCGCGGGCGTTACTTGCCCGCGAGCGCGTCTCGAATGTCGGCACTGTGGCGGTCGTACTCGGGGAGCTTCTTCGCGAGCTCGGACTTCTCGGCGGCGCGCAGTTTCGCGAGGTACGTGGATGCGCCGGCCTTGTCTCCGCTGGCGCGAGCGACCTGGATCGCGAGCACGAGGCCGAGCAGGTTCGTCGGCTGCGTCGCGAGGATGCTGTCTGCTTCGATCTTCGCGGCGGGGATCGCGCCGGCCACGTAGGCGACCCGCCCCATGTCGAAGCGCGCGTCGGCATCGGGGTTCGGGATCATCTGGTAGGCGGCAATCGCCATCGGCGAGAAGAACTGGACGCTGTCCTTCTTCCCTTCGGAGTCGAGGCGCATGATGCGATCGAAAAGGCGGTCGGCGCGCTCGCGCGGCGTCATGCTGGAGATGTCGGGTGCGCGCGCGCCGGGCGCGCTGGCATCTGGGGGCGCGCCGCCACCTCGCGCATCCTCGCCCTGCGGAGCACCCTGCGCCTGAGCCTGATCCTGTGCGGCATCGACGGGCGGCGTAGAGCGAAAGCGCTGGCCGGCGAGCAGACCGATGAGGGCGACGATCGCGATGCCGGCGATTGCCCAGGGGAGCGCCGATGTACTTGCGTCCGCACGATGGACGCCGGTTGCGCCGGCGACGGTGCCGCAGCGATGGCAGAACTTCGCGCCGGGAGTGAGGATCGTCGCGCAGGAGGCACAGCGCGCTCCGGCCATCGACGAGCCGCAATTCGCGCAGAAGTGTCCGGTGGAAAGCTCGCCACAGCTCGGACATTTGGACGGTGCGCCCGTTGGCGGGACGCTCGATGGGGGGACTGTCATGCAGTGGAATCTACTTTGAGTTGAAGCGCGCCGCCGGAGAGCGATATTTCGGGGTTCGTACCCTTCCGCACGGACCTGCCGCATGTCACACAACACTCCATCCCTCGAAATCTCACGCCTCGATCCGCGCGAGCCGGATGCCGCCGCGCTCATCACCGCGATGACCGCGGAGATCACCGCGATCTACGACCACAGGATCGATGGCCACGGTCACTTCAAGCCGGAAGATGTGCTGGTGCCCCGAAGCGGGTTTTACGTCGGACGCGTGGATGGGGAAGCGGTGGTGTGCGGGGCCTTTCGTCCGCTCGAGCCGGGGATCGCCGAGATCAAGCGGATGTTCGTGGTGGCCGAGCATCGCGGTCGCGGCCACTCGAAGAAGATGCTGCAGCTACTGGAGCGCGAGGCGCGCGACTGCGGCTACACGGCGGTGCGCCTCGAGACCCGACCGCTTCAGCACGCGGCGATCGCGCTGTACGAGAAGCTCGGCTACGTGCGTATTCCAGGCTACGGAATTTACGCGGGGCAGGAGTCCGCGTGTCTCTGCTACGAGAAGTCGCTCGTCGGCGCGTAGGTGGAGCGGCTGCAGCCAAACGTCGACGAATCGAGTAACGATTGACGGATCAACGGCACGGATTCAGCGAATTTTGCAGGCTCCGTTCGTTGTCCGTGCTTCTTTTCCGTTTTTGTCCGTAAGTGATCTCAACCGTATCTCACTCGTTAGTGGATGAGCTTCGACGCGTTGAGTTGCGCCGGAGCTCAAACCGTAACAGCTGGAGATACGGACTACAAACGGATGGGACGGACAACAAACGGAGCCTGCGACCGATAGTCGTTCAAGTCGGAGCTGTGCTCAGCGCGGACGTCGAGGCATGCCTGACGTCGCGCCGCGGTGTGAGGCGAAGGAATTCGTGTCGCTCGCCGTCGCAGACTTGCTTGCCTCGACTCCCGCCGCTGCATCGCGCTCGGCGAGCAGCTTCGCGACGACCTTGTCCTGCTCGTCGTAGCGCCCCTCGCCGAAGTTGTAGAAGCGCATCGTGCCCGTCGCATCCGCAAAGTACGAGGCTGGCCAGTACTGATTGTGATAGTTGTTCCAGATGCGGCTCTCGTTGTCGATCACCACGGGATATTCGATGCCGAGCCGCTTCACCGCGTCGCGCACGTTCGACGACACGCGCTCTGGTCCGAGCTCCGGCGTATGCACACCCACGACGACGAAGCCGCGGTTCTTGTACTTCGCGTACAGATCCTTCACGTGCGGCAGCGCGTTGAGGCAGTTGTAGCACATGAACGTCCAGAACTCCACGAGCACCACTTTTCCCTTGAGCGACTTCGGTGAAAGAGCGCCGGAGTTGATCCACTCATCGCCGCCGTCGAAGCCAGGAAGATCGCCATCGAGCTTGTCGAGGTGGATCGCCGAAGCAATCGCATCTTCCTCCGCCGCGAACTCATCGAGTGACATCCCCGGCGGATGCGGCCGCACCTTCTCCGGCGTGAGCTGCGCGACGAGATGCTCCTCCGCGCTGGCGGTCTTCACGATACCACCCTTGCCGAACAGTGTTTGATCGAAGCCGAAGAAGATGGCGACGACGGTGACGAGCGTCGCGACTCCGAGCACACGTCGCACGGCAGTTTCCGTGGCGCCTGCGCGCTTCACTCGCGCGATCAACCGACTACCGAGCGAGATTACAGCGGCGAGCGACATGGCGGCTCCGAGTGCAAAGGTGAGAAAGAGGACGGCGGCGCGCGGAGCGGCGGTGAGTGCCGCCGCTGCGATGAGTACGCCGAGGATCGGGCCCGCGCACGGCGCCCACAAAAGTCCGATCGCCATGCCGACGGCGACGTTTCGCAGCGGTGTCGCAGCCCCGCCGCCGGGAAAGCTTCCCAGCATCGCCGCACCGGCACGCGTCACAGGCCGCGTGACCCACTCCGCCGCCCGCGACGAGAGCAGCGTGATTCCAACGATCGCGAACAGCACGAGCGCAATGTCGCGGCCAATCACATTTGCGACGACGAGCCAGTGCGCGGTGGCCGTCGCAATGAGCGCGGCAGCCGTGAACGCGAGCGCAAGGCCCGCGAGCATCGGCACGATCTCCCGCGCGAAGCTGCGCCCACTGCGCGCGAACACGAGTGGGATGATCGGCAGGATACACGGGCTCAGGATCGTGAGCACCCCGCCGAGAAATGCGAGCACGAAAATCGTCAAGTGGAAACCATGATCAACAGTATCGCCGGTTCGTGGCGAAGGTTCCGAGCCGCCGGACGGTGATTGCGAGCTCCCTCATCCATCAGACGACTTAAGGTGCAAACGGAGAGGCCGACGCAATAAATGCGTCGGCCTCTCCGGTATCAGTGCGCAGGAATCACATCAGCTGTTACACCATCGGGGTGTCGCCGCTCGATTCTTCAATTGCCTGCTACAACGGGAAGAGCATCTCGCGGTACTTCGGCAGCGGCCACATGTCGTCGCTCACCGCCAGCTCGAGCGCGTCGCAGCTCTCGCGTACATCCGCCATCCGCTCCGCGCCAGCCGACGTCAGCAGCTTCGACTGCGCTTCGAGCGCCTCGTGCATCCCTTCAGCCTTCGCCGTCACCTTGCTCAGTGCCGTGCGGCGCGTCTGCAGCGCCGCAATCAGCGCCCCGAGCTCGTTCGCCGTGTCGACCTGCGGTACGATCTTGATCCCCGCCGCCTTCGCATTCGCAGCGGACTCGACGAGCAGGGCCGAGTAGTTGAATGCGGCCGGGAGAACCATCGTGTCGACCAGCTCCTCGAGCGTGTGCAGCTCGATGAGCATGTCCTTCACGTAGCGCTCGAGCCGAATGTGGTACCGCGACTCGATCTCCGGCTTGCTGAGAATTCCGAGCTTCGTGAGCACCGCGCGCGAATCCTTCGTGAGCAGCTGCGCCAGCGCTTCCGGCGTGCGGCGGAGGTTGAGCAGGCCGCGCTTCTCGGCCTCGATCACCCACTCGTTCGAATAGTTGTTTCCCTCGAAGCGAACGTGCGCGGTTTCCTTGAACGCTTCGCGCACGACCTTGAGCACCGCGTCATCCACCGACTTGGTCTTCTTCATCGTGTCACGCAGCGTTGCCGTGAGCTCGCCGAGCGCCTCGGCGACGCACGCATTGACGAGCATCACCGGGAAGGCGATCGACTGCGACGAGCCGACGGCGCGGAATTCGAACTTCGCGCCCGTGAACGCGAACGGCGACGTGCGATTGCGATCCGTGTTGTCCTTCTCGACTTCGGGCAGCCTCGCGACGCCGAGCTTGATCATCGCCTGCTTCGCATCGCTCGGCGACGTCTTCCCCGCGGCGATGTCCTCGATCACGCGCGTCAGCATCGCGCCCATGAACACGGACATGATCGCGGGCGGCGCTTCGTTCGCGCCGAGGCGATGCTCGTTCCCCGACGTACCGATGCCGGCGCGGAGGAGACCGGCGTGCTTGTGCACACCCTTCAGCACGGCCGCCAGGAACATGAGGAAGCGAATGTTCTGGTGCGGCGTCTTCCCCGGCTTGAGCAGGTTCGTGCCATCGATCGACGAATCGTCCGACGTGATCGCCATCGACCAGTTGCAGTGCTTTCCCGATCCGTTGATGCCGGCGAAGGGCTTCTCGTGCAGCAGCGCCTGAAGCCCGTGACGCAGCGCGACGCGGCGCAGCACCGACATCACGAGCTGGTTGTGGTCGACGCTGAGATCCGTCTCCTCGAACATTGGCGCCATCTCGAATTGACTCGGCGCAACCTCGTTGTGCCGGGTGACGATCGGCACGCCGAGCTTGTAGAGCTCGTGCTCGACTTCGGCGATACACGCTTGCACACGCTCGGGGATGCCGCCGAAGTAGTGATCCTCGAGCTGCTGTCCCCGCGGGGGCGGAGCGCCGATCAGCGTGCGCCCCGACATGACGAGATCGGGGCGGAGCGCGAAGTGATTGCGGTCGATCAGGAAATATTCCTGCTCCGGTCCCATCGTCGTGTACACGCGCAGCACGTTCTTCTCGCCGAGGAGCTCGAGCATCTCGATCGACTTCTCGGAGAGCGCGTCGGAGCTGCGGAGCAGCGGTGTCATCTCGTCGAGCGCCTCACCGTTGTAGCCGATGAAGACGGACGGAATACAGAGCGTGCGCGTGCTTCCCGACTCGACGATGAACACGGGCGATGCCGGGTTCCATGCGGTGTAGCCACGCGCTTCCCACGTCGCGCGAAGTCCGCCGGACGGAAAGCTCGATGCATCGGGCTCGCTCTGGATGAGCTGCGCGCCGGAGAACGACTCCATCGGCTGCTGCTTGTCGTCGAACGACAGAAACGCGTCGTGCTTCTCGGCGGTGAGCCCCGTCTGCGGCTGGAACCAATGCGTGAAGTGCGTGACGCCGCGGGAGATCGCCCACTCCTTGATGACCTGCGCGACGGTTGGAGCAATCTCGGCGTCGAGCTTCTTCCCCTGACGGATGGCGCCCACGAGCTTCGCATACACTTCCTTCGGCAGCCGCGCGCGCATCTGGCGGGCGCCGTAGGTATTGATGCCGAAGTACTCCGACGTCGGATGCTGCCCGTTGCTATTACCGTTGCCATTGCTCCCGTTCGTATTTCGCACGGTGCGGGAAGCGATGTCCTGGATGGCAGCTTTGCGCGGGTTCAGGCCGGTCGCGGGCATGACGCTACTCCTGGTGTAGGCCGGGGGTTCGCCAAAACGTCGAGCGCCCGCGCTGGGTTGCTCAGTCGCGGGCACTGCGGCATGTACTTTCATTCTGGCTTGTGCATGTGAATCTACTGGAACTCGAGCGACTTTTCCAGCAACGATTCCGCGCTGCGCGCCGGTGAGGCGCGCCCAAGATTAGAGCTTGACCAACTCTACGCGGCTGTTGTTCTGGCGACCCTCGGGCGTCGTATTCGGCGACGCGGGCTTCGTCGCGCCGTAGCCAACCGTCTTCATTCTCGTCGACGCGATTCCGTATTTGCTGACGAGGTACTGCTTTACGGCCAACGCCCGCTTCTCGGACAGCGCCTTGTTGGCCGCCGCGGTGCCGACGTTGTCGGTGTGTCCTTCGATGGTCAGGCTGAGCGGAGCATGCGTCTTGAGCATGTCCGCGATCTCGGCGAGCGTGGGGGTGGACTCACCACGGATGTGGTCGCTCCCGTCGTCGAAGAGAATTCCCTGCGTCGACGCTCGCCCCTTCGTCGATATCAGGTCGTAGAGCTTCTTCCCTCCCTCGGCGACGCGAATGCTGCTCACGAGCGTGGGGTCGTTTTTCGAGCCGCCGGGGAGCTCAATGAAGAGCGTGTCCGTTCGCGCGAAGGTCACGCCGGGCGCGTTCGCGGTGCGCGTGCTGTCGATGTAGCCACGCACGTAGCGCGTGTCGACGGTGAATCGACAGTTGAAGAAGCCGGTCGTGTTGTTTCCCGGCGCTTTCGACTCCGATTTCGCCTCGGCATGCACGTACGCAGAGTTCGGATAGCAGCCAATTCTATTCTTGTTGCCACCCGAGGTGTAGATCGCCAACGGAGTCGTGACCGTCGGCGTGTGCATGTTCAGCTCGATCGTGAAGCGGTCAGGGAGCTTCTCGGTGAAGACGACGTAGACGAGCGCGGTTTCCGCGGTACGAAGCATCTTCTGTCCCTTGACGTTCGCGACCTCGACGTTGCCGCTGCTCAGCTTCATCCGGGCCGGAAAATCACCGATGTCTTCGCCAGAGAAATCCTCGTAGAACATCGTCCGATTTCCCGGGACGAAATCGTAGTCGGCCCATGCGCCGACACCCGGCGCTCCCCCCGACGCGGAGGGCGAGCTCGTTGGTGCGATCCCCGGGTAGCCGCCCGGCGCGCCGCCAGCGGGAGTGTCGT
>JBDSHG010000116.1:0-20081 GCA_039918615.1 Gemmatimonadaceae bacterium
GACCTCATCGAGCGGTGAATAGTGGCTGCCGCCTTCCGAACCGTTCACTCGCCAGTCGGCGCGTCGGGTGGCATTGCGATGCTGGGCGATGGGGGATTGCGATGCGAAGCCACGGAGCGTGCCCGCGAGTGTGAATGCGGTTGTGTCGTCGGCGTAGCGCATCCAGCCGGCTGCGACCAGCGCGAGGATGAGACAGAGTGCGAGCGCTGCGAAGGATAGTTGCCGCAAGCGATGACGCTGCGTGGAATCATGCACGACGACACCTCACGAGCACGGGACCGAGGAGTGTTTTTCATCTGTCGCACAATGCTCGTTCCCGATTGTCCGCTACATACGTGAAACGGCGCAGACAGAGGACGATGATGACGCGGTGCCGTGCCGGGATGACGTAGATCGTGCGGACGTGCAGCGTAGATGCCTCATGCACGCGGCACGTGCGTGCCGCGCAGGATACCCCTTCGAGTGAGGAGAGGCGCCGAGGCGATATTGGACCAGACGAAGCAGGCCTCGGTCGAGTTGTTCGCAACGTGCCACCGTACTTCCGATGAGCGCCGTGGATGAGGGACGCACTCGTGGGCATCAACGCTCTTCGTTGCCGTCAGCGGATAGCCGACATGCATGTTGAGTACGTTCGATGCGCCATCGTGGACATCGATGCCGGAGTTCGAAGGAGTCGTCGACATCGCACCGTCGAGCCGCGCGAGCATATGCGTCGTTTGACGCATACGGCACGGTCGGACCCTGATCCCTGCGTCATCGCGGGAGCGCTGCTACGCTGTGAGACGTATACTGGCGCAGGTCCGCAATCGCGATCCTGACATCGCACGTGCTGCACTCCTGCAGCGCGGCGTTCTCGTTCAGGAGATGAAAATGCGCAAAGTGATGCTGTGCCTCATAGCCGGTGCGCTCGCCGGCTTGCCGCAACGAGCGACGGCCCAGGCGGCTCTCGCGTACCTGGCGCTCATTTCGACGCCCACGGCAGGGGAAGCCCCCCTCGCTCGGCAGTGGATGACGAGCGACCCCGCGAAGAGCATCGGCTTCGATATCGATTGGGGACACGTAAGCGGCTACGGCGGCAATCTCGACATGTTCACGGGCGGTTTTGTGGTGCCCTTTGCCGAGGGACGCGCGGATGCGGGGCTGTCGGCTGGCTACTTCAAGCCCACATGCGACGGCGGAGGCTGCGACGGCAACTTCGTGGCAAGTGGCGTGATCGAGGGTAGCGTACTGCAGTCGCGGCTCAGCAGTGCTACGTTTACGCTCGGTCTGAGCGGGCGGCTTGGCTTCGCAAAGCCGAGCGGTGCGACCGTCTGGTCGGCTTCCGCCGGCATGCCTCTTTCTTTGGCGATCGGAGCGGGCGGATTGCGGGTGGTGCCGTTTGTAACTCCCGCGATCGGATGGGGGCACGCGAGCGCCGGCGAATCATCCGATTCCGGCGAACGATTCCTTCTCGGTGGCGGCGTCGGTCTGATGAGTTCGGGGGGCAGCTTTGGACTTACAGTCGGTGCACATCACGTGTTCATCGAGGGCGGCAAGACCGTGTTCGGCGCGGGGATCTCGCTCTCGCACCGCTAGCACACCCTCGGCCCTCTTCGATTCGCGGCACGCAAACGAAATCGACGTGCAGCAGGATCCAGCGAGCGTCTCGATGAGCGCGCTCGCTGGATTCGCTCCGTGGACACCGGGGTTGGCACCACGCTTGCGTCCGTCTTCCTCACGGCTACGATCCATTTTTTAGCGATGGAGCGGGCGAACGAATGAGCACTACAGCGGTAACACCGATTTCATCCCCACCCGTCCGACGCTCACAAAGTTGCGCGAGGCGGCGGCCGGCTGCCGCGGCTGCGGCCTACGGACGTGCGGTCGCGTCGGTTTTCGGCGAGGGGTCGCGCACGGCAGCCGTAATGTTCGTCGGCGAGCAGCCAAGGCATCAGGAAGAGCAGGCGGGTGTTCAGCTCCTCGGCGCCACCGGCGCGCAGTCGCTGCTCGGCAGGCAGTTTCGCGCGACGAAGGAGCGTGGCAGGTCGGTGAAATCGGAGCTTGCGAGCACCGTGATCGCTACGGTGCATCCCTCGTCCGTGCTCCGTGCGCCGGACGACGAGCGCGAGCAGGCGCGCAAGGAGTTCTTCGCCGACATACGCGCCGTCGCGAAGCATATGGCGAAGGAGTGATCGCCCAGCGTTCGATGGCGCGCGCATGGCACTCGCTCACCGTCGCCGTGATCGCTGCCGCGATGGTGGCGCAGCTCGTGCTCGTCGTGCAGGACGTCGGCGTGCTCGTCGACCAGATCGGCAACACGGCGCCGCTCGCGGTGCGGCTGTTGCGATTTTTCAGCTATTTCACGATTCAGAGCAACCTGCTCGCCGCCTTCACGGCAGCGAGCCTCATCGCGCGTCCGGACCGCGACGGCCGCACCTGGCGGATACTGCGCGTTTCCGCCCTCGTCGGGATGACGGTCACCTTCGTCGTCTACGTCATCGCGCTGCGGCCGCTCATCCATCTCGAAGGAACGGCGAAGTTGTGCGACATTGGCTTTCACTACGTCGCGCCGCTGATGACGGTGTTCGGTTGGCTGCTTTTTGGCCCGTGGCCGCGGATCGACACGAGAAGTCTGTTTCGCCATCTGGTATGGCCCGTCGCATATCTCGCGTACATCCTCGTGCTCGGCGCGATTTCCGGATGGTATCCGTATCCGTTCTTGAATGCAGCGCTCCTCGGATATTCACGAGCCGGCCTCAACTCGCTCTTCATTGCCGTCGTGCTCTTCGTCGTCGGTGCCACCTATCGAGCGATCGACTCCATCCGAAGCGGCGCAAGCGCCCAACCATTGAAGTGACCAGCGCCCGCACTACAAGAGTTCCCGTGTGCGAGCGACCTGTGCGGCCTCGTGGCGCGAGTGCACACCAAGCTTGCGGCAGGCATTCTCGAGATGCTTCCCCACGTTTCTGGACGCACAGCTGAGTACCTTCGCGATCTCCTTGTTGCTCTTGTTCTGCGCCACCAGCTGTAGAATCTCCCGCTCACGTGGTGAAAGGACGCCAGGGCCGTCTGTGGTGCCCCGAACCCGCGGCCGGGAATCGAGCTCCCTCAAGTGCGTCTTTACCTTCTCGATATCGCTCGCGGCACCGAGTTGCGTGAACACCTCGAATGCCAGATTGAGCTGTTTCAGCGCATTGCGCCGATCACCGAGCTCCACGTAGCGCCTGGCGATTTCGCAGCGGAGACGCGCGGCATCGTAGGGAAGTGGGAGCGCCTCGATCTGATCGGCAGCCGCAATGACACGATCCAACAAGGGCTGCGTCGTGCCTCGGAGCATAGCCGAAATGGCGGAGCCGACCTCCGCGAAGAGCAGCCCGACGCGATGTCCAACCCGCTCCGACTCGCGCAGCAATCGGTTGCAGTAGAAGTCGGCCAGCTCGAAGTCCTGCTTCCACATCAGCGCTTCCAACATGGTCGGCAGCAAGCGATGCACCGCCCACGCAGCGTAGCCCGACCGGTCGGCGAGCGAGAGCCCGATGGCGCCGCACTGTATCACCTTGTCGTGCTCCCGCATGGTCAAATGATAGATCGCCATCCCTGTGTAAACGCGCATGAGCGTGTGCACGTCGTCCTTGCGCTCGTCCGGATTCGCCGCGCCCGACAGCTCCCAGGCTTCGTCGAGGTACTGCTTTCCCATCTCGACGCGGCCCTGCCCGAGCGCGAGGATGCCGCTGTAGACGAGCAGCCGGGGAAGCAGCGTGCGCTGTTCGAGGGCGCGCGCGAGGGAGACACTGTGCGCGGCCTGCTCCGCCGCCGAGAGCCAATCGCCGGTTGCGCTCTTGAACTCGATTTCGATCTCATCGAGCCGCAGATGAAATACCGGCGAGTGAAGATCGTCGGCGATAATCCTCGCTTCCTTGACGTGATGCTTCGTCGCGGCAATGTCGCCCGTGAGCGCTGACAGAACGCCCAGCGCCCAATGCGCGGACCACGCTTCCGCAGGCTCGCCGTTCGCGCGCGCAAATTCGAGCGCCTGCTGCGCATGCACCTTTGCCTGTTCGGGGATGCATGTCCACAGATAGAACAACGCCGATGCGCGATGCACGCGAGCGAGCAGCTTCGTATCGTGCTGACGCTCGGCGATCGCCAGGGCGTCCTGCAATGCGCTCGCCTGCGCGCTCGTATCGCCGACGGCTTCCAGACTCGTCGCCTTGGAGGTGAGAAGCCTCGCCAATGCGGACTCGTCGTGCGACTGTCTCGCTGCCGCAATTCCCATGTCGTAGTGCGCGCGCGCCTCGACGAATCGGCCTTGCAGGTAGTGCAAGTTGCCAAGATGCCGCTCGATTTCCGCGAGTCTCGGCAACGCCTGCGATCCCCTCGCACCGCGCTGCGCCTGCTCCCACAACTTCAACGCGCTGCGGTAGTCGCCCGAATGCTGCTTCGCGCGAGCCAGCTCCTCGACAAGGTCTGCCGAGAGTCCCGCCACATTCTCCGCGCGAGTCGACAGCTCGAGCGCGGTCTCGAGGTAGCTCGATGCCTCCCGGTACGCGTATCTGCTCGTGGCATCGCGCCCCGCTGCGCGGAGAAACACGATTGCTTTCGGCTGCAGCTCGCGCGCGTCCGAACGAACGAGGTGGTAAGATAGCTCGTTCGAATGCAGGAGGGCCGCCGCACCGTAAAAGCGCTCCATGCACTCGGCCACCCGCGCGTGCAGCATACGCGCGCGTGCCTGGCCGAGCTCTCCGTGTGCGGTCTCGCGCAGTAGAGGATGAGTGAAGTCGTAGACGATTCCCGATGCATCGGCGGATTCGACCAGAATGTCCGCACGACGAAGTTCCGCAATCGCCACCAGGAGATCCTCCGTCGAGAGCTCGCATACGGCACGCAGCAGGTCGTGCGAGGCGCGCACGCCCAGGACGGCGGCCAGATCCGCCACGCTTCGCGCGGGCGAGCCGAGGCGGTCGAGGCGTGCGAGGAAGAGGTCGCGGATGTAGGCTGGGAGCTGCAGGTCTTCGAGCTCCCATCCCTGCCAAGTGCCGTCGCGGTGCTGCAGTCGCCCCGAGCCCACGAGCGACCTGATCGTCTGCTGCAGAAAGAGCGGATTGCCACGTGTAGATCCATGCAGCATCGCGGCGAACTCGCGAACGGTATCCTCGCTCGTACCGAACACGCGCCGCAGCAGTTCTGCCGTGGCGCTCGGCTGTAGTCCGGCGAGCCGGAGTGCGCTCGCGACACCCACGCTGACGAGTGATTCCTCCGTCGCCTTCAACATCGGAGCGG
Organism: Gemmatimonadaceae bacterium; assembly: GCA_039918615.1. Lineage (GTDB taxonomy): Bacteria > Gemmatimonadota > Gemmatimonadetes > Gemmatimonadales > Gemmatimonadaceae > FEN-1250. The sequence continues at coordinate 5,260 of JBDSHG010000116.1, forward strand.
CGTCTCGATCCACGGCGCCGTACGTACAGAGAATCGCTATCCGGGCGTTGCCGAGCTGGCGGGCGGTGAAATGCAGGAGCTCGAGCGACGACGGATCTGTCCACTGCAGATTTTCGAGAACGATGAGTAGCGGTGCCTTCTCCGAAAAGCGAATCATAAACTGGAGCAGCGTCCAGAACAGCCTCGTTTTGAGCTCGGCCGAATCGCCGCTTATCGCCGGCGGGCGGTCGCCGACGCCTTCCGCGACGAGCGCAGGGAAGAGCATTCCCAACTCAGCGGAGCCGCCGCGCGAATGCGTGGCGAGCATCGCCGGCGGCATTGCGCGAAGGATGGGAGTTAGTGCATCCGCGAATGGCGCGAACGGAACCCCCGACTCCACTGCGTACGCACGGCCGAGAGCGACGGTCCAGCCGCGGCTCGTTGCGTCGCGCGCGAGCTCCTCGCCCAATCGTGTTTTGCCGATCCCCGGTTCGCCCGACAGGAAGATCGTGCGGCCGCGTCGCATCTCGCCGTCATTCAGCAGCGATCGCAGAAGCTCCATCTCCACACTCCGGCCGACGAGCGGAAGCGCTGCGAGAGCGGGTTGGGCCGGCGGCTGCACGTCATTGGAGGACATCGGTACCTCTGCGGAATTCACCGCTATGTCCGAAGGGTATGAAGGAACAGAGCTATCCTCACGGCGGGACCTCGGTAAGAAGGCGCTCATTGATGCGAAAGAAAGCCGCTGTTGGCAAAGGCAATCGCGCAGGCAGCAACCCCTCCAGCCACTAAGCCAAATGCGAGTGCGACGCTGCGTCCAATTGACCTTGTGGGCTTCCTCACCGTCGCAATGCTGTCGACCGGCAGTAATAGCTGGCCATGCTTTCCAATTGCATAGAGCGTCTCATTCGTGATCGTGGCTCCCCGTGAGGCGAACACTGTGTGGGTTCCCGAGCGCGAGATGACTCCGGTGACGCGCGTGAGGTCGGAGCTGGCGTCCAGCGGAACTTGCGTCGTCCCCATGCACCCGGTGATGGTGGGTGAGAGACTCAGAATCAGCACAAACACTGCGGTGCGACCGCGCGGCGTGTAGAACATGGTAGGACTCCGTGAGCGAGTGATTGCTCACGTTAGATGCGCCCAGCCACCAACCGCATACGTCGTACGACGTAGCGCCGATGCGAAGATCACGTAAGCGCTCCAGTCGAGGGGTACGTCATCGGGCTACTCGAGCGGCACGTATGTCGTTGCCGCGCTTCGGCTGCTTCTCCCCACGTCATCGATCCGTGGTGGCTTCGTTGGTGGGCGTAGAGACTCGACCGCCTCCAAGGCGATCCTACCGGTGCGCGTCAAATCTTGTGGCTCACGCACTCACCAAAAGGAGGATCCATGCGAATGACTGGGCGATGGATGACGGCGGCAATGTTTATCGCGTACGCGCCGAGGGCGATCGCGCAGGGCAATGAAGCTACGGTCGCCTATGTCGCGCTCATTCTCACGCCCACGGCCGGTGTCGCATCAGCGCGCAGAACGGCGGCGCTCCGCGCGCATGTGGCTGCGAGTCCGCGCTGATCACTTGGCGCAGGTGGGGCACAGCGCCGAGAAAGTCGCCGGTGCCCGCCAGCACGCTCGCGAGCGCGACGTGTCCCTCCGGCTCACTCGGATACTGCATCGCGAGCGACTCGGCGACGATCAAGCGCTCGGGATCGTCGACCATCATCGCCCACTGCGTGCTGATGATGAGCCGCTCGCGCGTTCGCGCCGTCGACGCGAGACGCATCGCGCGCGACATCATCTCCGATGCGTCCGAGGCACTCATCTCGTTGTCGCACATGGCCACGTAGTAGGCGGCCATCGCGAAGGTGGTGTCGGCGTTGAGCGCATCCAGGAAGAGCGATCGCGCGAGCCGCGCATCGCCCTTGTCGTAGAGCGCGCGCAACCCCGCATCGAAGAAGCCGCTCGCCACGCGCGACTCCGCGCTCGGCTCTGCCTCGAACTCCGACTGCGCGCGCTGAGCGAGCTGCTCCTACACGCGAAGCGCGCCGGTGCGATCGCCCTTCGGCTGCGCGAGTGCGAGACGAAGCTCGTCGCCGTGCTCGTCGCGCAGATCGACGGCGCCGAGAGTGCGAAAGCGAATCAGGCGGCGACTGGCACGAAAGCGGTCACTGAAGGCAAAGGAGTTGTGCGGCGCTCACTGCGCCCGACGGGAAGGTTGGCGTGTCAGCTACCATAGTACGGAGCGGCGTCTCGGAACGGCAAGCCGAGCGCTGCTCTCGAACGGAATTTGACAGGTTGCGCGGTACAGCCGCCCGGCGGTGCAACTACAGGATGCAAAAGGAGCCAGTCGGCCGTCCGTGAAGCTCTACACGGTACGATCGCCTGGCTCCCTCTGTGCGCCCCCCCCGCGGAGGAGGGCGCGACACAGCCTACGCTGTCATCGATCGACGCTCAGACCGCTCGGCACGTGCCTCGGTGTGAGTCTTCCGAGATCTCGCGCCCGGTCGTCCGTGAGCGCGCTCATGTAGTCGGTGAGCGAGTTGATGATCGAGTCCGTCAGCACGACACCGAGAATGATCGTGTCGCGGTGCGCGTTGATGTCCGGCGCGTTCGAGAGAAGCGTGCTGCGGAGCGCGGGCTCGAGCTGCAGCGGATCGAAAGCGAGCAACTTACTGTCCGACTCGCTGTAGTGTGCAATGAAGTCGCGCAGCGATGTGATCGCGCCGTCGTGGCCATATGGCGCCGTGAGCTCGACGTTGCGAAGCGGCGACGTGCGGAAGCGGTATTTCTCCGATTCGTCACCCGTGATGTTCATGCGGCCGAAGTCATCACGAAGGCTCGACCCGTTCCCCTTGCCGGGGCCGAACTGCGCAACCGCGACGTCGTGGAATTTCTCGTCACTGAACGTCGCACCATTGTGGCAGAGCGAACATTTGATGGTCATGAACGTCTGCGCGCCAGCGAGCTGCTTCGGCGTGAGCGCGTTGTCATTCCCGGCCAGGAAGCGATCCCACGGCGTATCGTCGAAGGCGAGCTTGTCGACGAGGAAGCCGCCGATCGCATTCGACGCGTGCGCGAACGTCATGTCCTTGAAGCGCTGCCCCGGATACGCTCGCTCGAACATGCGGCGATACTCGGGGATCTGGGCGAGCCGGTGCATCAGTCCTTCCCAGATCGCGGTGTTGTCCGTATCGGCAATCGTCGCGAGCTCGTTGCCCGTATAGGCGCGCATCTCGTCGCGATTTCCGACCGGGAACATGCCGATCGCGGAGACGGGTCCGTATTCCAGAACCCGACGCATGCGCGGCGTGAGCTGATTGCCGGCCGGCGTGCTCAGACGTCCGTGCAATCCCGCCTCCACACGTCCATCCCAGAAGAGATGCTGCATCGCCGCGAGGTTGAAGGCAGGCGGTGCATTGCGCGGGATGAAGAGCCCCTGCGGATGCACTCGGTCTGGGCCGGCCCCATGCGCGCCCTGTCCGATGGACAGACTGCGATCGTCGCCCGTCGCGAACTGGGGGAGATGGCACGTCATGCACGCGATGTCGCGGTTGCCGCTGAGGATCTTGTCGAAGGCGAGCGCGCGGCCGAGCTCGACGAGCTCGGGGCGAACGTACCGCCTGTGCGGGAGCGCAACTACTCCTCGCCCCGCCGCGAGCTGGCGCACCAGTGCCGCGGTCGGATTCGGCAGTGGGGGGCCATGATGTCGCGATGCCAGTGGTTCCGTGCTCGCCGCCGGCTTATCGTCGGCGCAATACATGAGCGGTGCGGCCAGGAAGGCCACCGCTACATACGTCATCCACGTCGTCCGGCGCATAGAACCTCTTGTGGGTGTTCCCTGCCGCAAACGCCAAGGTCCGGACTCATCCGGGGGACGGCCCGCTACCTAGATAATCGCAAAGGGTGCGAAAATGCGGACATTTTTTTGTCAGAACTCGTTGGTCGCGTCTAATGAGCGTTAACTGGACCAGAAGCGAGCTGATCCTAGCTCTCCAAGAGATTCCGGTGTAGCAGCAGGCGCGCTTTCCGCCAATCGCGCTGTACGGTCCGCTCCGAGACTCCGCGAAAGGACGCGATCTCCGACAGCGTAAAACCGCAGAAAAAATGCATGTCGACGAGCTCTGCCAGTGAAGGCTCGAGCCCAGCCAACTCGTCGAGCGCATCACCGAGCGATTCGAGCTCTCGCGCGTCCTGCGTTGATTCCTGGGCTGGGAGCTCATCGCCGTCGAGCGTGATCTCGAGCTCGCGGCCACGCTTCTTCGCGCGTCGTCGCCGCGTGTAGTCGATGACGAGTCCGCGCATCGCGCGAGAGGCGTAGCCGAGGAACCGTGCCTCGTCGGGAAAGTCGACGTTCTTGCGGTCGACCATGTTGAGATACGCCTCGTGGAGCAGCGTCGTCGCCCCGAGGGTGATCGACGAGCCGGCGCGACGCAGATTGCTTTCCGCAATCCGGTGCAGCTCGGCGTAGAGCATCTCGAACAGCGCGTCGGCGGCCGCCGGATCGGAGCGGCCCGCTCTTTCGATGAGTGCTCGAACGTCGCTCGTCAAACTCCCCTCACTACGCTGGCGATGACAGAGTCGCGCTGCCCGCTCTGCGCGGAGCTCTTCTCCAAGATCGAAGCTACGCGATTCGACGATGAAGGCCAGTGCCCGTAACGACTTGCGGCTGTTCCCCGCGCATCATGGCGGGAGGGAATCGGACCAGCCCCATCAGGCGCTGATCCGATTCCCTCAAGACGCTACTTCTTCCCCTTTTTTGGTCCCTCGCCCTTCCGCTGCTGCGGGTTCGGCACGACGCCGAGCGCGGACGCGAGATCGATCTGGTGATCCTGCTCCTGCTTGATGACCTCCTGCAGTACCTCCGCCAACGCATACTCGCCGAGCTCTTCCGCCTGCCTGATGCGCTGCCGGTAGTTGTCGATCGTGTCGTCCTCGGCACGCAGGTCGGCCCACAGCATCGCTTCATTCTCTTCCGACACTTCGACCGTTGCCGGGGTGTGGATCGGGTACGCGCCGAAATAGTCGATCTGCCGCGCGATCGCGAGCGCGTGATCGAGCTCCTCGTGCGCGTGCTTCTCGAGCTCACTCGCGATGTTCTGGAAGCGGGCGGTGTCGAGCTTCTGGCTGAAGATGACGTACTGAATAATCGCCTTGTATTCGCGGGCGAGATCCTGTTGCAGTCCTGCCACGAGCTGTTCGCGCGTCACGGGCGCGGACGAAGATTCTTGCCTGGCCATGATCGGTCTCTAGCGTTTGAATGTGAAATGGGGCATCCTGCCCTCCTGAATGAACGCAGGAAACTGGCCCGCGCGCGAGGGGGATGAGCTACCCGAAGGATGAGATGAGGCCGCCTCCCGCGGCCGTCGACGATGCCAAGTCGTTCGAGATTGCGCGGCTGTGGGTGGCCGACGACGCGCAGCACGTCGTGCTGCGGACGGATGTGTGGCCCGACCCCGCTGTATGGGGGATCGTGCTCGCCGACCTCGCGCGTCACGTCGCGGTTGCCTATCAGCACAGGGACGGACACGATCTCGAGGACGTGCTGGAGCGTGTGCTCGCGGGTTTTCACACCGAGATCGAGTCGCACATCGACCCAGCGGCCGGAGGAGAACCAGAATGAGTGAGCCCGGACGACCATCGTCGCTCTGCAAGGTGAGCCTCGCGCAGAAGTTCGCCGCGATCGACGATCACTGGAAGCCGCGCATCATCGGCGAGCTCAATGGCCAGCACGTGAAGATTGCGAAGATACACGGCGCCTTCGACTGGCATCACCACGAGAACGAGGACGAGCTCTTTCTCGTTCATCGCGGAATCTTCCGCATGGAGTTCCGCGATCACACCGTGCTCCTCGCACCCGGCGACATGCTCATCGTGCCGCGCGGAGTCGAGCATCGGCCCGTCGCCGATGAGGAAGCGGAGATCGTGATGTTCGAGCCCGCCGGCACGCTGAACACCGGCAATGTAGTGAGCGACCGAACGGTCGCTGATCCGCAACGACTCTAGAGACACCTTCCACGGCTACTTCCATGACATCATCCGTAACGCGCCCCGAGACGCCGCATCCACGCATTCAGGAAGTCCTCGATTACCTCGACGTGCATCGGCGCCAGCTCCTCGATACCATCGCTTCGGTACCGGCGAAGGTGCGCGATAGGCGACCGGGCGAAGGACGATGGTCGGTAGCCGAGGTGGTGGAGCATCTCGCGCTGATCGAGCAAGGGATCGCGGGGCTCTTGTCCAGGAAGGTGGCGGAGGCGCGCGCGAACGGCGTCGGCGCGGATACCGAGACGAGCTCCGTCGTGGCGAGCTTCGACCATTCCGACCGCGTCATCGATCGCTCGAGGAAGATCGACGTGCCGGCTGAGTTGCGGCCGAGCGGTTCGTTGAATGCGGAGGCGGGGATGCAGGCGCTCGAGAAAGCACGCGCCGCGATGGCCGGCGCGCTTCGAAACGCGAATGGCGTTTCGCTCGAGAATCTCACGCAGGCACATCCCGTGCTGGGTACGATGAACATGTACCACTGGATGGTGGCGACGGCCCTGCACGAGGACCGTCACGCCGCGCAGATCCGCGAGATCGGACAATCGCTGGCGGCAGGCTAGGATTCGAGAGCGCACGGCGCCGGTCGATTGGCCGGTGGAAGGTCCCCATACTCAGGAGCTCCGCATGCGACCACTCGGAATCGTCGGCGTCATCCTCATCATCGCCGGCGTAGTGGTGCTCGCGATGAAGGGCATCAGCTACACCAAGGATAAGGACTCCGTGAAGATCGCCGGCGTGGAGCTCTCGAAGGAAGACAAGGGCTTCGTGCCGCCGTGGGCCGGGATCGTCGCCGTCGTCGCGGGCGTGGCACTCGTCGCCGCGGGACGGAAGACGACGTAGCTCGCGTGGCATCGCGATGGCGCACGGTGGCAATGCTCGCCGCCGCCGTGTGCGCCGCGACGTTGGCCGCGTGTGCGGCTGAGCCGCCACTCGTGGCCGGGAGCACGGACTCGCACGAGCTCGTGGCGCGCGTGCGCCGTGCGATCCCGCACGGTGCAGCGGATTCGGCTGCGGAGCGGCTGCTCGTCGCGCAGGGCTTCGGCTGCGCGCACACCGACACCCTGCAGTCCGATGAAGGCGACACGCTGCAGGCGCACCCGGACCCCGACGAGCCGGGGATAGAGTACATCACCTGCGAGTACGTACGTGGGCGGCGATGGGGAGAGAACACGCAGCGGCGCTACGTGGTGGTACTATACATTCGCGAGCACCGCGTCGATCGCGTGTTCGCCGTGACGCACCTGCGCGAGGTGCACTGATGCACCGTTACCCAAGGAACCTTTGAGCGCCGGCAAACGGAAGATCCACAACAAGATCGTCTTCGGTGGAATCGTGATCCTGATCGTCATGCTCGTGTGGATCTTCGCGTTTCCGAAGCCCGGTCCCTGACCGCTCCGCTCAGTGATCGTGACTGGCGTAGCAGGCTCGGCCTCACGTGGTCGCGTCTGCTGCTCGCCGCGTTGTTCATCTTCGCGGGCGTCATGCACTTCGTCGCCCCTGCACCGTACGCGGCAATCGTTCCGCGGTGGCTCTCCAACGCTCCGCTGCTCGTCGTCATCAGCGGCGTCGCGGAAATTCTCGGCGGACTCGGCGTTCTCCTTCCGCAGACGCGCCGGCTCGCGGGATGGGGGCTGATCGCGCTCCTCGTAGCGGTCTTCCCGGCCAATATCCACATGCTACAGCTCGGACACACGAATCACGCGCCGGCGTACTGGATGGCCGCGCTCTGGTTTCGGCTGCCACTGCAACTCCTGGTGCTCTGGTGGGTGTGGCGGGCGGCGGCTCGTCCGGCGACGTGAGCGACGGCGTGCGGTACATCGTGCCGGCCGCGCGGCATCGCGCGGAGCAGACGATCGATCGAAGCCGCTTCATCTGCACGGTACAGCGTGTGTCGTCCGCGGCGGATGCACAGGAGCTCCTGCGCGAGATGAACGACGAGTTCGCGGACGCGACCCACAACTGCTGGGCGTATCTCATTGGAGCGCCAGGGAGCACGGACGGCATCGGCATGAGCGACGGCGGCGAGCCGCATGGCACCGCGGGGCGTCCGATGCTCACGGTGCTGCAGCATTCGGGCGTCGGAGACATCGCGGCGATCGTCACGCGCTACTACGGCGGGACGAACCTCGGCACCGGCGGCCTCGTAAAGGCGTATGGCGGCACGGTGCAGCTTGCGCTCGCGACCATGCGCCGCGTAGAGCGCATCGACTATGCGCAGATGACCGTCGTCGTCGGCTATGAGAGCATCTCGGCGGTGCAGCAGCTTCTCTCGCGCCACGAGGCCGCATCGCTCGGCGAAGACTACGGCGAGCGCGCGACCTTCAGGCTTCGCGTCCCGGTGGCGCACGCGGAGGCGATGCGGGATGCGCTGCTCGACGCGACGAGCGGCAGGGCCGAGGTTACGATGGCCGACGCGCTCGCTAGCTTTGGAACGACGGTTCCGCTCTCACACCGCAGGATGACATGAAGAAGAAGAACACGATTCCCTCGGCCGCCCCCAAGCCGGCTTTCGCGAAAGGCGCGAAGGCGAACGCGCCGATCTGGGCCCCGCGCCAGTCGAAGGCTCCGCAGGTTCGCGTGAAGCCGCGCGACACGTCCGGAAAGTCGGGGCAGCGCGGCAAGTAGCGACGGCACCGAGAGTGGCGCTCACCGCGACGATCTATAATTTCGACATCGAGCTTGCGAACGTGGACCGCAACGTCTACGCGACGCTCGCGCTCCGCGTCGCGCAGCAGCCGTCGGAGACGGAGGAGTATCTCCTCACGCGCGTGATCGCGTACTGTCTGGAGTACGCGGAAGGGATCGCCTTCTCGCGTGGGATCGCGGACCCCGACGAGCCGCCGCTCGCGATCCGCGATCTCACCGGCGCACTCGAGCTATGGGTGGAGTTCGGCGCGCCGGATGCGGCGCGGCTGCACAAGGCGAGCAAGGCTGCTCCGCGAGTCGCCGTCTACACGCACCGCGATCCAGTGCATCTGCTTCGCCAGTACGCCGGCGAGCGAATTCATCGCATCGAGGAGATCGGCTTGTACGCCGTCGATCGCGGATTGCTGGCGGAGCTCGTTGCGCGGCTCGATCGGCGCATGGCGTTGCAGCTTTCGGTGATGGAGGGGCATCTCTACTTCACGATCGACGGTGGCGCCATCGATGGAGCGGTCGTGAAGCATTCGCTCGTTCCCGCCGCGTAGCTGTTATTCCCTTTCGCACTGGAGTCTCGCGTGATCGACATCTCGATAGACGGTGAGAAGGCGGTGTTCGAGGTCGAAGGGTTCGACAAGCTCTGGTCGCTCAGGAGCCGTCTCGAAATTCCGCTCGCGCACATCAAGGGCGTGCGCGCAGATCCTACCGTTGCTCACGGCTGGTTTCACGGATGGAAGCTCCTCGGCACCAACATGCCCGGAATTCTCACGGCCGGCACCTTTCACCAGAATGGCAACAACGTGTTCTGGGACGTGCACGACCCGGATCGCACGATCGTGCTCGAGCTGGCGCACGAGTTCTATGGCCAGCTCATCATCGAAGTACACGATCCGGCGCAGGCCGTGGCGATGCTTCAGCACAGGATCGGACCGGTTCGCGACTAATTCACATCCCTGTCGGATCGGACGGTGCCAACGGTACCGAAGAAGGCTATCTTTCAAATGACTCATGACCACACGCTACAACCGGTGACCACACCCCGCCGCCCACGTCGACCGCGACGCCGCACGAGCGCCGCCGCTCCGCGGCCGACATCGCTTCCCACAAGTCGAAATGCCTACCAAGCCACGCGCGAGTGGCTGCTGTCGCGCCACGGCTCCGTGTGCGCGTACTGCGAGCGGAAATTCGACGCCGAGCTGATGACGCTCGACCATGTGACGCCACGCCGCGGGCAGACCGCGTACGACCGGCGCGACAACCTCGTGTTGTGCTGTCCCGCGTGCAACGCGCAGAAGGCCGATCAGCCGTTGCTCGCCTTCCTGCTGGCGCGCCGGGCGCGCGCCGCTAGCCTGCTACGATACGGAGAGCATCTGAGCCCGATGCTGTTGCAGCTCGCGCGTGAGATCGCGGGACCGGAAGCGTCCGCGCGCGCATCGCGCCTCGCGGATCCCGATTACCCCTATGCCGACTGACGCTTCGGTCGCACCCGACCGGCAGCTGGGCAAGCTGCTCGACCATCTCGAATGGGCGGACCGGCGCGTGCTCGACTCGCTTCGCGCGATGGTGCATCCGGACGCGCGGGCGCTCGACCTGTACGCACACATCCTCGGCGCTGAGCACACCTGGCTCTCGCGCATCCTCGAGCGCGAGCCGCGTGAGAAGATCTGGCCGCAGCTCTCGCTGAGCGCGGCTGCCGCGCTCGCGGCCGAGAACGCGACAGCCCTTCGCGCGCTGGTCGCCGTCAACGGTGGCGAGCAGCTGCAGCGGCGGGTCGCCTACACCAACAGCGGTGGGCTCCCGTTCGAGTCGACGGTAGAGGACATGTTGCTTCAGGTAGTGCTTCACGGTTGCTACCATCGCGGGCAAGTCGCGATGATCGTGCGCGGTGCGGGGGCCGAGCCCGCCCCCACCGACTACATCGCCTTCGTGCGCGGCGTTCCAGCTGCGGTCACTGCTCCACCACGTCGCTAGCCCGTCGCTCTCGTCGTACCAGAGGTGCAAGTCAGATCCTCGCGACGAAGAGCATCAAAAGCAGGAATGCGGCAAAGACTCCGCTGTTGCGGCGGATCGCGACGAGCAGCAACGCCAATGGAATGACGAGCGCAATCATGATGGTATCCGGGAAAGGGAGAGCCTGCGAGGCACGCCGTTCTTTGTGAACCCCATGTCATGTATAGCGCAGCCGCATCGAAAAAGCGGACACGCCGCTCGTGACGCGTGCATGCGTAATTGGCGCTAGCGCGCCGCCACCTCCAGCGGTTAGTGTAGCGGGCGCATTCAGGCGTACATAACCGCTGCTCGAGGATATCCCATGCACGGCCCGTATCTGTTTATTCTCGCTCGCTTCATCCACGTCCTCGCCGGCGTGACGTGGGCCGGCGCCCTGATCTTCGTCGGCTGGTTCGTCCTCCCGGCCGTCCGCGGCGCGGGGCCGGCCGGTGGTGCCGTGATGCAGCAGCTCGTGCGCGTGCAACGCCTCCCCGCCTATCTGATCGCGCTAATGGCACTCACGCTGCTCTCGGGCTTCTGCCTCTTCTATCTGGATATCGTCGCCTTTGGCGCTGCTTGGGTGCACACGGGACCGGGACTCACATACTCGCTCGGCGGCGCCTTCGCCATCCTCGCGGCCCTCTATGGAGTGTTCGTCAACATGCCCGCGGCGAAACGCATGGGCGTGCTCGGCGCCGCCGTTCAGGCGACGGGTGCTCCGCCATCCCAGGAGCAGGCAGCGGAGCTCGGCCGCCTGCAGGGGCGGCTGACGACTGCGGCCCGGGTGATCACGATTCTTATCCTCCTCGCGGTCACCTGCATGGGCGTCGCCCGCTACATCCCCTGATGGTCCGTCCCTCCCGTGCGGCGTTCGCGTTCATCTTCATCACCGTCGTGCTCGACATGCTCGCGCTCGGGGTCATCGTCCCCGTGCTGCCGAAGCTCGTCGTCGCATTCGAGGGTGGCGACATCGCGCACGCCGCGCGGATCGTCGGACTGTTCGGCTTCGTCTGGGCCGCGTCGCAGTTCCTCGCGTCGCCGGTGGTCGGCGCGCTCTCCGACCGGCATGGACGGCGCCCCGTCGTGCTCCTTTCCAACTTCGGGCTCGGCGTCGACTATCTCGTGATGGCGCTGGCGCCGACCGTGGCGTGGCTGTTCGCAGGGCGCATCGTCTCGGGGATCACATCGTCGAGCTACTCGACGGCGAGTGCGTACATCGCCGACGTGACAGCTCCCGACGAACGAGCAGCGAAGTTCGGGATGCTCGGCGCAGCGTTCGGACTCGGGTTCATCATCGGCCCCGCCGTCGGCGGCATCCTCGGCAACATCGATCTGCGATTACCGTTTTGGGTGGCCGGCGGATTGAGTCTCGCGAACGCGGCGTACGGCTATTTCATTTTGCCGGAATCGCTTCCGCCGGAGAAGCGCGCGCGCGTGCCCTGGCACATGGCGAACCCGCTCGGCTCGTTGTCCTTTCTGCGTGCGCATCCGGAGCTGCTCGCGCTGGGCGCAACGTACTTCCTGTATTACGTGGCGCACGAGATCTACCCGACGCTCTTCGTGCTCTACGGCGACTACCGGTACGGATGGTCGACGCGCGAGCTCGGTCTGACGCTCGCGCTCTTCGGCGTGGGGTCGACGATCGCGTCCGCATTCCTGATCGGGCCAATCGTCAAACGGGTCGGGGAGCGCAGCGCGCTCCTCCTCGGACTCTCCTTCGGGATAGCGAGCTCGATCATCATCGCGCTCGCGTACACGGGAAGACTTTTTCTCCTCAGCATCCCGGTCGCAGCACTCGGTGGGCTCACGTCGCCATCGTTCATGGCGCTCGCGTCGCGAAAGGCGAGCGAATCGGAGCAGGGGAGGCTGCAGGGCGCGCTCGGAAGTCTGCAGGGAATCTCGATGATGATCGCGCCGATCATCCTCTCACAGATTTTCGCGGGGGCGATCGAGCGCGGCGGGCGGGGCTACTCGGGCGCTCCGTTCGCGTTCGTCGCCCTCGTGATGATGCTCGCGCTGATTCTCGCCGCGCGAGCCACGCGTACGTCAACCAGCGCGCGCGTCTAGTTCACGTCCCGCCGTACCACTCGTAGCCCTGGTCGCTCCAGTACCCGCCATTCCGCTTCGGCAGGAACACGATCTTCGTCAGGTACTTCGTGTTCTTGTAGCCGAGCTTGACGGGTGAGTGTATGCGCGCGGGCGCGCCGTGCGCCATGCCGAGCAGATGGCCATCCATCGCGATGACGACGAGCGTCTGCGGATGCATCGCGCTGTCGAGATCCCAGCTCTCGTGGTAACCGTCGTCGAACGACTGGAAGTCGACGTATGCCGCGTCGGGCTTCACGCCCACGAGCCGCGCGATATCGTTGAGGCGCACTCCCTGCCACACGGCGATTGCGTTCCATCCCTCGACACAGAAGTGATCGACGCGCTGGCTGCGGAAAGGGAGCCTGCGAAGGTCCTCGAGCGAGAGCTTCACCGGGTTGTTCACCGCGCCGGAGACCTCCAGCGTCCATGGCCCACGTGTGCCCTCATCCCACACTGGCACCGTGTTCGAGATGAAGTACGATGGGAACGCAGCGCCGGCGAGCTTCGCGCTGCCCTTCGCGCGGTCCATCGAGGAATGCCTGAAGAGCGAACGCTCGACTCCCTCGTTGCGCTTCTCGGCGAAATCGAGCACTCGTTGCGCGCGCGGTGAGCGGTCGACATTGCACGCGGCGAGAAAGGCGGCGGTGAGCGAGAAGCCGCCCGTGCTCAGGAACCGTCTGCGATCCACGTCATTTCTCCTGCGCCGCGCGACGGCCCCAGCGCGGAAGAAGGTGATAGAATGGACGCGCGTTCCGGGCCTCCGGCGAGAGATCCTCGCGATAGCCGCCCGTTATCATCGATTGAATCGAATACGGATCGACAGCGAAGACCATGAAGATGTGCGCGAACGAAAGGGCGATCAGAGCGATCATCGTCATGAAGTGCCAGTAGCGCGCCCACACATAGCCGCCGAAGATCGATGTGATCCAGCGGAGCTGCACGGGTTTCCAGATGGCGAGTCCGGTGAGCACCAATACGATGGCGAGCAGTGGCAGCGCGAAATACGTCGCCTTCTGCATCGCGTTGTGCTTGCCCTGATGTGGGTGCGTCTTCGAGACGAAGAGATAGAATCTGATCATCGCGAGCGCATCGCGCGCGTCACCTTTGCGCGGAACCAGGTCGCGCCACTCGCCGTGCAGATAAATGAAGGTGAGATACACGAGCCCATTGACGACGAGTACCCACATCATCGCGAAGTGCCAGTGTCGCGCACCGCCGAGCCATCCGCCGAAAGTGAGGGCGCCGGGGATGGCCTTGTGCTCGAACGGATAGCAGCAGAACTGCTCGCCCTTTCGGGCGAATGCAGGATAGGCGTTGAAGATGCGAAGACCGCTGCCCACCATCAGAGTCAGCGCGACCGCATTGACCCAATGCGTGACGCGCACGACCCAGTGGTGGCGGCCGGTCACGACTTTCTCGCCGCCGTGTGCGAGCCGGATTTGCTGAACAGCGTGTCGTACTGCGCGTAACCCGCCTTATCCAGCTGACTCGCGGGAATGAACTTCAACGACGCCGAGTTCATGCAATAGCGGAGGTGGGTGGGCGCCGGGCCGTCGTCGAAGACGTGGCCGAGGTGAGAATCGGCGTGCGCGGAACGAATCTCGTCGCGCGACATGCCGAGCGTACGATCCGACTGCTTCTCGATATTCGACGGCTCGAGAGGCTTCGTAAAGCTGGGCCAACCAGTGCCCGACTCGAACTTGTCGAGAGAGCTGAAGAGTGGCTCGCCCGAGACGATATCGACGTAGATCCCGGCCTCGTGATTGTCCCAGTACTGATTGTGGAACGGTGTTTCGGTGCCGCTCTTCTGCGTGACGTAGTACTGCTCTGCAGTGAGCATCTTCTTGATCTCGCCATCGCTTGGCTTCTTATAGTCCATCTTCTTCACTGCTGTGGCTTGAGTGTAAGTCGTGTCCAACTGCTCGGCCGACAGAACGATCGGCTGGCGCGGACTATTGTCCGCGAAGCGCACGGCGGGCCGGCTGTTGAGCGACATCGCCAGGAAACCGGCCGCGGAGACTGCGACTGCTATTCCCAATCCATTCATGTTCCCTGCCATGATAGGGATATCTACATGCTACTAATAC
>JBDSHG010000117.1:0-2709 GCA_039918615.1 Gemmatimonadaceae bacterium
AGCCGAATCGGGATCGTCGGCGGAGGCGCGCTAGGGATGACACTCGCGCTGCGCATGCGCGAGCAGGGCCACGAGGTGGTCGTGCTCGAAGGCGCGCGCGCACCCGGCGGCCTCGCCGCATCGCAGCGGATCGCTGGGTACACGTGGGATCGCTTCTATCACGTCATCCTGCAGTCCGACCGCGATCTCCTGGCGCTGCTCCACGAGCTCGGCGTCGCCGAGCCCCACTGGGGAGTCACGCGCACGGGCTTCTACACGGACGGCGTGCTCTACTCGCTGTCCACGAGTCTCGAGTTCCTCGCCTTTCCGCCGCTGTCGCTCATCGACAAGATGCGCCTCGCCGGCACCATCATGTACGCCTCGCGTGTGAAGAACTGGCGCCCGCTCGAGAAGATCCCCGTCTCCGATTGGCTGCAGAAGCTGAGCGGCAAGCGCACCTTCGAGCGGATCTGGCTCCCGCTCCTCAAGAGCAAGCTCGGTGAGAACTATCGCATCGCCAGCGCCGCCTTCATCTGGGCGATCATCGCGCGCATGTACGCCGCGCGCCGCTCAGGGCTCAAGCGCGAGCAATTCGGGTACGTCGAGGGCGGCTACGCCACCGTCCTCGCGCGCTTCGAGAAATATCTCGACGAGAAGGGGATCGAGGTACGCACCGGCGCACCCGTCACCGCCGTGCGCGACTCCGGCGTCGATTCCGAAGTCACCTTCGCCGACGGCACCAGCGCGCGCTTCGACCGCGTGATCCTCACCATCCCC
The DNA here is from genome assembly GCA_039918615.1 of Gemmatimonadaceae bacterium. Lineage (GTDB taxonomy): Bacteria > Gemmatimonadota > Gemmatimonadetes > Gemmatimonadales > Gemmatimonadaceae > FEN-1250. The sequence continues at coordinate 757 of JBDSHG010000117.1, forward strand.
GCCAACCGCATCGGCGCCCTCGTGCCGCAGCTCTCGCATGCCGAGCACGAGCGGCTGGGCCGCGTCGTGTATCAGGGCGTGCTCTGCGCGTCGATGCTCACGAAGAAGCCGCTGGCCACGTACTACGTCACCAACATCACCGATGGCTGGGTGCCGTTTACCGGCGTGATCGAGATGACCACGCTCGTCGACAAGAAGCAGTTCGGTGGCAACAGCCTCGTCTACCTCCCGCGCTATCTCGCGCAGGACGATCCGTTCTGGAAGGCGACCGACGATGAAGTGCGCGAGACCTTCCTCGCCGCGATCGAGAAGATGTATCCGGACTTCAGGCGCAGCGACGTGATCGAGTTCCGCGTCGCGCGCGCGCGCGACGTGCTCGCGGTGTCCACGCTCGACTACAGCGAGACCACGCTTCCTGCCGCGCGCACCTCGCTCGCCAACGTCTTCGTAGTCAACTCGGCGCAGATCGAGAGCGGCACGCTCAATCTCAACGAGACCGTCGGACTGGCGAATCGCCAGGCCGCGGCGCTCGCACCCTTCCTCGAGAGCCGCGAGCCGGCGCCCGCCCATGTCTGAGCGCCCGCTGTGCAGCGTCTCGCTCGACGTCGACGATCTCTGGTCGTACATGAAGATCCGCGGCGATCAGAAGTGGGTCGAGCGCCCGTCGTATCTCCCCACCTTCTTGCCAATGGCCCTCGACACCCTCGAGGAGCTCGGCATGCGCATCACCTTCTTCGTCGTCGGCTTCGACGCGACGGTCGAGAGCAACGCGGAAGCGATGCAGTCGATCATCACGCGCGGACACGAGGTGGGGAACCACTCGTTCGAGCACGAGTCGTGGCTGCATCTCTATTCGCGCGAGCAGCTCACCACGGAGATCATCAAGGCGGAGAACGCGATCGCGGCCGTCACCGGGCAGCGCCCCAAGGGCTTCCGCGGCCCGGGCTACAGCTGGAGCGAGACGCTCCTCGAGGTGCTCGCGGCGCGCGACTATCTCTACGATGCCTCGACGCTGCCTACGTACCTCGGCCCGCTCGCGCGCGCGTACTACTTCGCGACCGCGGGGAAAGGCATGTCGAAGACGCCGGAGCGCAAGACGCTCTTCGGCACCTTCCGCGATGGACTGCGCCCCGTTGGCGCGTACGAGTGGGCGCTGCGCAACGGGCAGTCGCTGCTCGAGATCCCCGTCACCACGATCCCCGGAATCAAGGCGCCCTTTCACTTCAGCTACCTGCTCTTCCTCGCGCGCAAGTCCGAAGCGCTCGCCTTCACCTATCTGCGCACCGCGCTCACGATCTGCCGAGCGTCCGGCGTCGAGCCGAGCTTCCTGCTGCACCCGCTCGATCTCATGGGTGGCGATGAGGTGAAGGAGCTCGCCTTCTTCCCCGGCATGGACCTGTCGTCGAAGCGGAAACGCGAGCTGTTCAAGAAGGCACTTGGGATTCTCGCCGAGCATCACACACCGGTGACGATGTCGGCGCATGCGAGCGCCATCCGCGCCCGCGCGCGTCTGGCGCGCCGCGTTCCCGACGCCGCACCCGCCGCCGCGCCCGCTGCAGCAGCCCCCTCGGCGGCGAGGTAGCGCGACATGTGCGGGATAGTTGGTGTCGTGCATTTCGACGGCACGGCGGTCGAGCAGCCCGTGCTGGCGCGGATGGCGCACGCGATCGCGCATCGCGGCCCCGATGGCGAGGGCGTGTACATCAGCGGCCAGGTCGGCTTCTATCACAAGCGTCTCTCGATCATCGATCTCGTCTCGGGCGACCAGCCGATGACGGCGGAAGACGTCACCATCGTCTTCAACGGCGAGATCTACAACTACGTCGAGCTGCGCGAGCAGCTGATGAAGCTCGGCCACACCTTCCGCACGACGTCGGACACGGAAGTGATCCTGCGCATGTACCACCAGTACGGCGAGGCGTGCGTCGCGCAGCTCAACGGGATGTTCGCCTT
>JBDSHG010000118.1:0-4481 GCA_039918615.1 Gemmatimonadaceae bacterium
TCTCACCCACCCTGATTGATGATCATCACGAGCTGGTCGCCCGGGCTGACGTTGATCTCCTCGGACACCGGCGAGCGATTCCCCGCGAGCGGATTCGCGAGGAATCGCAGATACGAGGTCCCCGTGATCAGGTAGCTCGGGATGGTGAGTGTAGTTGTCTTGTTGCCGGGAGCGATTCCGATCCGGCTGCGCTGACCGTTGTTGAGCACGTAGATCGTCATGTCGTTGAAGTCGTTGTTCTGGATGTCGATCGTCGTTTTCGGCTCATCGATGCTGCCGGCAGATGCGCCACCGCTGCGGCATCCGAGAGCTGAGCCGAGCGCGAGAAGGAGGCCGAGGGCGATTACTCTGGACGAGCGCGCAGTCTGGTGCATCGGAATTCTCCGGATACGTGCGGCGTTGGTGGGTCCGTGCATTCGAATGCAATGCAAGAGTGGGGCGACGGGCAACCGGGCGGTAGCTTTCGTATGAATTCCAACAATCTCTCCCCACGTACGAGCACTCGTGTGACCGCTCAGCACAACCATACCCGAGCTACACTTCTCGCCCTCGATGAGGACATGGAGGCCGACGCAGGGCAGCTCTTCGTCGATCTCGTGGCCGGGTACTTCGCGGCGACGCGCGGCGGCTCGGGACATGTCTCGACGCCGCGCACGGTCGAGGAGCTCTGGGCGCGCTTCGCGGAGCCGCTTCCGGCGAAGGGGCGCTCGCTGAGCGAGATCGTCGCTCGCCTCCAGACTGACGTCATCGCCGATGCGAACCAGCTGATGCGCCCGATGTCGCTCGGGCATCAGGTGGCCGCGCCACTGCCGGCCGCGGTGTGGACCGAGGCGCTGATCGGCGCGCTCAACCAGTCGACGGCGATCTGGGAGATGTCGCCGACGGCGACCGTGATCGAGACGCAGCTGGTGCGGCAGCTCGCGGCGCTCATCGGATGGGGCACGGGCTCCGGCGGCACCTTCACCTCGGGTGGGACGGAGGCGACGTTCACCGCGCTCCTCGCCGCGCGCGCACGCGCGCTGCCCAATGCGTGGCAGGACGGCGTGGGTGCGAATCCGCCCGTGGTCGTCTGCGGAGAGCATGCGCACTACGCGGTCACGCGGGCCGTCGCCGAGCTCGGGCTCGGGATGCGTAGCGTCGTTCCGATCTCGTCGCGCAACTGGCGGATGGATATCTTAGCACTGAGAGAAACCCTCGATGCGCTCGCGGCGAGCGGCACGCGCGTGATGGCCGTCGTCGCCTCCGCCGGCACGACCGCGACCGGATCGTTCGACGATCTCTCGGCGATCGGCCCGCTCTGCGAGGAGCGGGACATCTGGCTGCACGTCGACGGCGCGCACGGCGCCTCGGCGATGCTCTCGCCGGCGCACCGCGATCGACTCCGCGGGATCCATCATGCGCGCTCCGTCGCGTGGGACGCGCACAAGATGATGCTCGTGCCGCTCGCAGCCGGGATGCTGCTCGTCCGCGCGGAGGGCGACCTCACGCAGGCGTTCGCGCAGCATGCACCGTATCTCTTTCATGGCGCCACGGGCGAGCGCGCATGGGATCAGGGGACGCGGAGCTTTCAGTGCTCGCGCCGCGCGGATGCGCTCAAGGTGTGGGTCGCGATCCAGCGGTACGGACTCGACGGCATTGCCGCGCTCTACGACCGGCTCTGCGAGACGACGCTCGCGCTCCACCGCCTGATCGAGGCGCGCGCGGACTTCGAATCGCTGCACATACCTGAGACGAACATTCTCTGCTTCCGCTGGCTGGGCGATGGGACGCTCGACGACCACGGGCTCGACGCGATCAACTTCGATCTTCGCTCGCGCTACAACCGCGATGGACACGGCTGGATCACTACCACCGTACTCGGCGGGCGGCGCGTGCTTCGCGTCACGGTGATGAATCCGCGCACCACCGAGGCGCACGTCTCGTCGCTCCTCGACGAGCTTGCGCGCATCGCGGCGGAGAAGCAGTAGAGATGGCGCTGCTGGGAATGCAGGATGTCGGCATCGCCTTCGGCGGCCCCGCCGTGCTCGATCGCGCACGCTTCGCCATCGAGCGCGGAGAGCGCGTCTGTCTCCTCGGCCGCAACGGGGCGGGGAAGAGCACGATCATGAAACTCCTCGACGGGACGATGGCGCCAGATACCGGCGAGATCGTGCGCCAGACGGGAGTCACCGTCGCACGGCTCGAGCAGGAGGTGCCTGGCGACATCGACGGCACTACCTTCGACGTCGTCGCGGCCGGACTCGGCGATGTGGGACTGCTGCTTGCGCGCTATCACCAGGCCAGCCATCGCGTGAGCGCGAAAGCAACGCCGGCCGCGCTCCGTGATCTCGACCGACTGCATCATGCACTCGATTCGAAAAACGCGTGGGAGGTCAGCTCGCGCGTCGACACCGTGTTGCTCCACCTCGGTCTCGACGCGGACGCGCCGTTCGCAGGCGCGTCGGGTGGCACGAAGCGCCAGATCCTCCTCGCGCGCGCGCTCGTGCGGGAGCCCGACGTGCTGCTCCTCGACGAGCCGACGAACCATCTCGACGTGGACGCGATCGAGTGGCTCGAGAAGTTCCTCATCGAGCACGGCACCACGCTCGTCTTCGTCACGCACGACCGCGCCTTCCTCCGCCGCGTCGCGACGCGGATCGTCGAGCTGGATCGCGGCAAGCTCGTGGACTGGGGTGCGAGCTACGATCTCTATCTCGAGCGGAAAGAAGCGTCGCTGGCGGCCGAAGCACGGGAGTGGGAGGAGTTCGACAAGAAGCTGGCGAAGGAAGAGGTCTGGATTCGCACCGGGATTCAGGCGCGTCGCACCCGGAACGAGGGACGCGTGCGCTCGCTGGAAGCGCTGCGCGTGGAGCGCGGAGCGCGTCGCGAGCGCACGGGAACCGTGCGGCTGCAGGCGCAGGAGTCCGAGCGCTCAGGGAGGCTCGTGGCCGAGGCGAAGCACGTGAGCTTCGCGCGCGGCGACAAGCCGATCATCGTCGACTTCTCGACGACCATCACACGTGGCGATCGCGTCGGCCTCATCGGGCCAAACGGCTCCGGGAAGACGACGCTGCTTCGGCTGCTCCTTGGCGAGCTCGCGCCCGACAGCGGTACGCTTCGTCTCGGCACCAACCTCGAGATCGCGTATTTCGATCAGCTGCGCGAGGCGCTCGATCCGGAGCGCACGGTGTTCGAGAGCATCGCGGGAGGCGCGGAGTTCGTCGAGATCGGCGCCAACCGCAAGCACGTGCTTGGCTATCTGCAGGACTTTCTCTTTCCGCCGGACCGCGCACGCACGCCGGTGCGTGCGCTCTCGGGGGGCGAGCGGAACAGGCTCCTGCTCGCGCGGCTGTTCACGCGATCGTTCAACGTGCTGGTGCTCGATGAGCCCACCAACGATCTCGACATCGAGACGCTCGATCTGCTCGAGGAGCTGTTGCTCGAGTATGCGGGGACGCTGCTCGTCGTCAGCCACGATCGCGAATTTCTCGATCATGTGGTGACGAGCACGCTCGTGCTCGAAGGGAAGGGGCGCGTGGGCGAATACGTCGGCGGCTACTCGGACTGGGTGCGCCAGCGTGTCGCGTCGGCGTCGGCGGCGAAGCGTGCGTCACCCGCGATGGCGAATGCCTCGAAGCCGGCGGGCGCGTCGAGCACGCGCGGAGAGAAGAAGCGGCGCATGACATTCAAGGAGACGGCGGAGCTCGCGTCGCTCCCGGAAGCAATCGACGCGCTCGAGCGCGAGCGCGAGACCGTGTATGCCTCGCTGGCGGATCCGGCACTGCTTCGCGACGGCGCCGCGATCGCAGTCGCAAATGCCCAGCTCGCCGCGATCGAGGCGGAGATCAGGGACCAAACCGGGCGGTGGGAAGAGCTCGAAACGATCGCGGCCGCGGGTCGCTAGCGCAGGGCAATGCGTCCCGGCGGCTACGTCGGGGTCGCGGGGTGAGAATCGAGGGTCGTGCGCGCGTTTCTTCGTGAGCGCTACTGTTCGCAGATTCGCGAGCGCGCGTCGCCCACCATGGAGATCGCATGAGTCGATTCGCACGTCCGCCAATCGTCGTCCTCGGCCTGCTGTTGGCCTGTACTGGAGCGAGGGCGCAGCGCACGCGGCCCATCACGACTATCGAGATCGTTCGAGGCGAAACGATTCCGTTCAGCGTCGAAGTCTTTCCGAGCGCCAACTTCGTGCGGATCGGCACGTGTCAGGCGGTCTACATCGATCTCCACGACGCGTCGACGAAGGATGTGCCGCGTAATTCACTCGGATCTCGCATCGGGATGCCGGACTTCGACTGGAAGGCGACCGGAAAGCGCGCCGATGCGGCCGTCGGCGCCTACGACGGACCGAATGCGTGGAAGGTGTGCGCGTGCCAGGCGGCGGTGGTGGGCACCACGATCAACATCACCGCGACCTATCCCGCCCGTTCGCTGAGTGCGAAGGCGCAGATCCCCGGACTCGCGTTCCGCGCATCGATCGACCTTCCCGTAGAGAAGGCGCC
>JBDSHG010000119.1:0-16285 GCA_039918615.1 Gemmatimonadaceae bacterium
ACGTCGCCGAGCAGCCCCGCCTCCGTGAAGTCGTGCGTTACCTGCAGCACGGTGATGCCGAGCTCGCGCGCGATCGCGCGAACCTCGCGCCGCACCAGCGTGCGCCGCCGCGGATCCAGCGCGCTGAACGGCTCGTCGAGCAATAGCACTCCGGGCCGAGGCGCCAACGCCCGCGCGATCGCGACAATCTGCCTCTCTCCACCGGACAGCCCGCGCACCTCGCGCTCATACAACTCGCTCGCCCCGACACGCGCAGCAATACCATCAGCAAACGCGAGATCACTCGCCCCATACCGCACGTTCTCCTGCACGGACAGATGCGGAAACAGAAATCCATGCTGATACACGATCCCCGCGTTCCGCTGCTCAGGCGGCACCCCCTTCATGTCGCGCCCACCGAGCTTCAACACTCCTCCCTTCATCGGGATGATTCCCGCGATCGTCTCGAGCAGCGTCGTTTTCCCCGATCCCGCCGCGCCGATCACTACACCGTACTTTCCCGCGGGCACCACGAAGCTCACATCGCGCAGCTCGAACTCACCCACGCGCGCGCCGAGCGCCTCCGCCTCGATCACTGAACGAACGCCGCCGCGCCGCGCGACGCACGCAGCGTCCGCAGCAGAAAGAGCGGCACGAACGCGAGGATCGCGAGCACCGCCGCCACCGGCAGCGCTTCGTCCAATCCGTAACTCGTGAAGCGGTCGTAGCTCAACACGCTCGCGACCTTCGGATTGTACGTCAGGATGACGATCGCGCCGAACTCACTCACCGCGCGCGCCCACACCACCACACCCGCCGCGATCAGCCCGCGCGATGACAGCGGCAGCGTCACCCGACGAAACGCTCTCCACGCGGGATCGCCGAGCGAGCGCGCGACAGCCTCATAGCGCACGTCTACCCTCGCGAACGCCTCGCGAGTCGCGCTCACGTACAGCGGCGCCGACACGAACAGCATCGCGCACACGATCCCGAGCGGCGACCCCACCACACGAATGCCGAGATCCAGCAGCGTGCCACCAACCAACGAGCGTCGGCCGAGCACCAGCAACAGCGCGATGCCCGCGACGGGATGCGGTATCAATAGTGGAAGATCGATCACCGCCGCCAACAGCGCACGTCCTCTGAACTGCCGGCGCTCCAGCAAATACGCGAGCGGCGTTCCACCCAGAATCGCCAACGCCGTCGCGCTCGTCGCCGTCAGCGCCGTCAACGCGAGCGCGCTCCGCAGCTCCGCATCCGAGAAGAGATGCTGAACCCCGGACGCACCACCGGCGCCAATCAGCCGTATGATCGGCGCCACCAAAAACAACAAGAAAACCGAGCCGCATAACGCGGCGAGCACGCTGGCCGCGCGGTGCGCCTGTCGCATGGAGCCAAGCTAGCCGCGATCAACGCCCCCGCAAGCGCTCCTCTGAAACCGCTCCCTGCCCGCATCGTAAGTTCACTGCGTCATCACTTCCCCACCGGAGTCGCTCCCCTTGGCCGAGCCAGCGCTCGTCATCGATCAGGTCCGCAAATCGTTCGACGGACACGTCGCCGTCCGCAACCTCTCCCTCCAGGTCCCCGGCGGCACCGTCTTCGGACTGCTCGGCCCCAACGGCGCCGGCAAGACGACGACGATCCGCATGATCCTCGACATTATCGAGCCCGACTCGGGCACGATCAGCGTCTTCGGACAGTCGAGCATCCAGGGACGCGCCGGCAATCGCATCGGCTACCTCCCCGAAGAGCGCGGACTCTACAAAAAGATGCAGGTGCGACGCGTCCTCAAATTCCTCGCCGAGCTCAAAGGCGTGCGCGGCCGCGACGCCGACAAGCGCATCGAAATGTGGCTCGCGCGCCTCTCACTCACCGGCGGAGAGAAAGACTGGGGAAACTCGCGCGTCGAAGAACTCTCGCGCGGCATGCAGCAGAAGGTCCAGTTCATCGGCGCGCTCCTCCACGAGCCCGAGCTCGTCATCCTCGACGAGCCCTTCAGCGGCCTCGACCCGATGAACGCGCAGGCGCTCAAGGACACGGTCGTCGACCTCCGACGCGACGGCAAAACGGTCATCTTCAGCACTCACCTCATGGAGAACGCCGAACGCATCTGCGACGCGGTCTGCATCATCGCCCACGGCGACAAAGTGCTCGACGGCACCATTGCCGCCGTCAAGGCCGAGCACGGCGGACACTACGTCGCCATCGCACTCGGCGATGATCGCTCCCCGGCCATCGCCGACATCTTCGCCGATCGCTCACTCGTGAGCCGCATCGACGATTCGAATCGTACAGTCGAGATCGAGCTCGCGCCGAATGCCAACGCGCAGCTCCTCCTCCGCAAGCTCATCGACGCGGGCGCGACGGTCGAGCGCTTCGAGCTCGTGCAGCCGTCGCTGCACCGCATCTTCCTCGACACGGTGGGCGCGACGGGCGTCGAGCCGGGGATGAGCGGACATGGGTAAGCTCTGGGCGATCATCAAACGCGAATACCTCGAGCGCGTGCGCTCGAAGTGGTATCTCCTCAGCACCACGCTCGCGCCGGTCTTCTTCGGCGTCATCATCATCGTCCCGATGGTGATCTCGAGCCGCACCAAGGCATCGCCCGACCTCTCCCACGTCGTCATCCTCGATGCCACCGGGTCGCAGCTCGGCCTTCGTGTGGCAGGCGAGCTCGCGGGTGGAATCTCGGCGTCGCAGCCCACGCGCGCCGACGTTCGCGTCGTCGCGCCATCGGAGCTCGCCGCCGCCGAGACCACCGCCACGCACGAGGTGATGCGCACCAGCGACCCACCGCTCGGCTACCTCGTCCTCGACTCGGCGACAGTTGCCGGCACGTCCGAACGCTACGCCGGCCGCAACGCGTCGTCGCTGATCGACGTGAAGGAGATCGAGGGCGCGGTGCGCCGCAGCCTGCTCGCGCAGCGTCTCGAGCACGAGGGGCTGCAGCCCTCGCGCATCAAGGCTCTCACGAGCGTCACCCTCGACATGAAAGCGGAGCGCCTCACCGATCGCGGCCGTGAGGTCGGCGGCCTCGCCAACGCCCTCTTCTCGTATCTCATCGCCTTTCTGCTTTACATGATGCTGATGATCTACGGCCAGCAGATTCTACGGGGCGTGATGGAGGAGAAGACATCGCGCGTGGCCGAGGTCGTGATCTCGAGCGTCTCGACGGACACGCTGCTCGCGGGGAAGGTGATCGGCGTCGGCGCGGCGTCGCTCACACAGATCGTCATCTGGGCGATCTCGAGCGTCGTCGTCTATCAGGGGCGCGGTCTCATCCTCGCGCGCTTCGGCGTTGGCAACGTGCCGATCCCCATCCCGCACATCGGCCTCGGCGCCGCCGCGCTGCTGCTCGCCTTCTTCGTGCTCGGCTTCACCTTCTACGCGGCGCTCTTCGCCGCGATGGGCTCGACCGTCACGAACGAGCAGGATGTGCAGCAGGCATCGCTGCCCGTCACGATGCTGCTCGTCGCGTCGATCGTGTTCATCCAGCCGATCCTCCTCGACCCGACGAGCACCTTCTCGCGCGTGATGTCGTGGCTTCCCTTCTCGTCGCCGATCCTCATGCCCCTCCGCATGACGATGGTACAAGTCTCGGCCACCGAGCTCGCGGGCACTCTCGCCGCACTCATCGCCGGATGTATCGCCGCAACCTGGGTCGCCGCGCGCATCTACCGCGTGGGGATGCTCATGTACGGCAAACGGCCCACCTTCCGAGAGATGGGCCGCTGGGTGCGTCGGTCGGCTTAGCTCGTTCGCGCACAGGCAAACACTAACATCCGAGATACGGACAAAAAGGGACTGGGCGGACAAACGGATAAAGGCTAGTGCAGTTTCCGTTTGTGTCCGTGCTTCTCTCCGTTTTTGTCCGTATCAAAATTGTTGGTGCCTGTGTTCCTGCGCGGCAGTCCCGCGATGCTACGCCCGCGGCGATGAAGGTGGGGTGCGGTAGTCGCGCACGCGGTCCGTGCGTCGTTTCAGCTCCTGGATCGCCGTGCGTCTCCGGAGCGCTACGCCGAGCACGCCGTTCCAGATCGCGGCGATGATCGTGAGCATCCAGCCCACCATCGACAAAATCTCGACCGTGCGAATGCGCCACGCCGAGGTCGCGTGCTCCGGAAGCCGCAGCGCCTGATCGTAGCGCCTCTCCGCGATCAGCGACCAGAGCACTGCGATGCCCGCGATGATGAACACCAGCAGCGCGAGCCACGCGATGCGGCGCGGTGCGCTGCCGTCGTCGCCATAGAGGCGGCTCCGGCGCGCGATCACGAGCGCGAACGTCGTTCCGATAATCCATTGCGCACCGCCCGCGAGCGGTACGATTTGCTCGGTGGTCAGGCGTCTTTCCCCTTGAATGCGCGGCCGAGCATGTAGCCGATCGCGCCTGCGATGAGCAAGGTGATTCCGGGATTTTCCTTCACCTCACGCTCGAGCCCGCGCTTGACTGACGACACGTTCGCGTCGCGCAGCCACTCCGCGCTTCGTTCCATTCCGCTCGCCACGCGATCACTCGCATCCGCGACTCGTTCCTTCGTCGTCGCAATCGCACCGTCGAACTTCGCGGTGTCGCTCGTGCGGCGACGCAGCGTGCCGGCGCCGGACTCGAGCTTGTCGGCGAGCGACGTCTTCAGCTGTACAGCCCGCTCGCGAATCGACTCGGCCGATTCCTCGACCTTCTCGTACACTCGCTGCTCGGCCTCGCCCACACCTTCATCGTTCAGCTGTTCTTCCATGACGGCTCCCGGCTATGTGTCCAGAGTTCCAAACTAGCAGGGGCTATGCCCGATAGCGCTATGACGCGCAGTACGAATCGAAAGCCCCAACGAGATCTTCCGCGATCTCCGTCGACGTGCGCCCCTCGATGCGGTTGCGCTCGAGCATGAACACGACCTTGCCGTCCTTGAGCAGCGCGATCTGCGGGGACGACGGACGATACCCCGTGAAGTAGCCGCGCGCGCGCTCGGTGGCGTCGAGATCCTGCCCCGCGAACACCGTCGTGACAGCGTCCGGCTTCGTTGCGTTCTTCAGCGCCATCGCCACCGCGGGGCGCGCATTGCGCGCGGCGCATCCGCAGATCGAATTGACAACGACGAGCGTCGTGCCGTGCGCGTCCTTCAGCTGCGCATCGACATCGGCCGGAGTACGGAGCTCGCGGACGCCGAGGCTGGTGAGCTCCTCGCGCATCGGAGCGACAAAGCGTTCATCGTAGGGCATGCTGGCACTGTGGTGAGAGACAGGAGGAAAGCTAACGACTTTCCCGCCTTCTCGACGCCCCGCTAGGGGGTGATGTCGCGCTTCTCCGCGCGCGCCACCTGCGCCTCGATCGCCACCTCCGCCTTCTCCATCTCGCGCTCTTCGTGGATCTTGATTGCCGTGGAATCGCGATGCTCGTGCTTGAGCAGCGCGTACCGCACGGTCTGCACGACCACCGCGAGCACGAGGCTGAACGAGAGGATCGCTATTCCGTGATAGATCCCAATGTCGGAGACGATCGACCACCAGTCGCGCGGTTGAGCGTGCTCGGTGCCGATGCGCTCCGTGCGAAAGTGTATGAGCACCGCGACCATCAGGGCCTCGACCGCAACCTCGAGCCCTGCGAACGCCGGCGCGCGCCAGATCCACTGGCGAACGGGGTGGTTACCGAGATAGACGGTGGAGAGGCCGAGCAGGAGGACGAAGCGCCCGGAGAACGCGAGGAGCAGGCCGACCCAGCCGAAGTTCACGCTCTCGCGCGCGAGCACGAACCAGATGTACGAGTGGACGGCGATGCCGGTGATGATCGCCATCGGCACGAGCGACCGCGGAAGGCGCGCGATGAAGCTGTCGACGCGCGTGCCCGTGAACGGGCTCTCCGGAAAGAATGGCATGGCCCAACAATACTACCGACGGACTGGTGCGCTAGCTGCCCTCGCCGTCGGACACGGCCGCGGCACGCTGCACTCCGGGGTACATGCGACGCAGCCGCTCGCCCGGCGTGAGCGACGGATCGTCGACAGGATCGTTCGCCTTGCGCGTGCGCAGCTCCTTCGTCGCGCGGTTCATCTCCTCGAACGCGAGCGACGCCCGCTTCTCGGCATCCACGCGCTGGGCCGCGAGCTTCTGCAGCCGGTACGCGATGCTGATGACGCAGATGACGACCACCAGCCCCAGCATGCCGACGTACATCATCGTGTGGTTTTTCACATGCAATTCCTCCTGGTTTTATACGACCGTGCCAAGCGGGCGCAACGGCAGCCGTCGGCCATTATGACTGTAGAGGCGAGGCTCCGGAGCGCCGCCGCCCCAGATTGAGCACCCCGGCCGCCGCGCCCTCCATCCGATCGAGCTCGAAGGGCTTGGCGAGCGCCTTTCCTTCGAAGGCGATCTCGTCGCCTTCGTCGGCGTTCAGGAACAGCAGCTTCCGCGCGAGCGGTGGCTGCTCGCTCTGGAGCGCGGGAATGAAGCCGGGAGCGCGGAGTCCAGGGGCATCGAGATCGCAGACCGCGAGGTCGAAGGCCTCGCTGCGCACACAGGCGAGCGCCGCGGCACCATCGCTTGCCGACGTCACGCGGAAGCCGCGCAGCCGCGCGAACGCCTGCACGCTGCCGCGCATCGTGGAGTCCGACGTGACGAAGAGCATCCGCACTCCCGCCAGCGGCGATGGTGACGCCAGCACGGTGGCGACGCCGCCGCTGCCCAGCGCCGCCGGATCGTAGGCGGGGAGCGACACACGGAAGGTCGTCCCCTCGCCGCTGCTCTTCGGGATCGTGATCGTGCCGCCGTGCGCCGCGATGATTCCGTAGCTCACGCTGAGCCCGAGCCCCGTGCCATCGTCCTTGGTCGTGAAGAACGGCTCGAAGATGTGCGCGCGCACCTCGGCCGGAATTCCCGGGCCGCTGTCGGTGATGTCGAGGAGCACGCGGTCGCCCTCTTGCCGCGTCTCGATGCGCAGATCGCCGCCGCCCCCCGGCGTCATCGCCTGCGATGCGTTCGTGAGGAGGTTGAGGAGCACCTGCTGGATCTGCCGCGCATCAGCGGTCACGTACGGAAGATCCTCGGCGAGCACGCTCTCGCATCGCACGCGGCGCGACTTGAGGTCGTGCATGCGCAGTCGCATCGTGCGCTCGACGAGCTCGTTCATGTCGATCGATCCAACCTCGCCCTCGCTTCGCCGTGCGAAGGTGAGCAGGTCGCGGACGACGTGCGACGCGCGCATCGTCTCGCTCCGGATCACCTCCACCGACTCGCGCTGCGAGTCGCTCAGCTCCTCGCGCTCGAGGAGCTGCGCGAAGGCGCTGATGGTGCTGAGCGGATTGTTCACCTCGTGCGCGACGCCGGCGAGCAGCTCCCCCGCACTCGCGAGGCGCTCGCTCTCCGCCAGCCGCGCGCGCATCTCGCGGTCCGCCGTCATGTCGCGGCCGACGACGAGCATCTGCGGGGGATCCGCCTCAGGGAGCAGCCGCGCGGCGAGCGACGCGATGCGCACGCCGGTGCCGTGCCACATCCGCACCTCGAACCGCGCTTCCTCCCCCGCACGCACGCGCGCGACGTGATCCGCGAGATGTGAGCGGTCCTCCGGCAGCACGAGATCCTCGAGCATCCGTCCGACGAGCTGCACCGGCTGCATTCCCACGAGCTCCGCCACCGCATCGTTCGCCTCGCGGATGCGCCCGCTCTCGAGCACCGTGAGCACGGCGTCCGGCGCCGCGCGGAAGAGCGTACGGAAGCGCCACTCCGCCTTGCGCAGCGTCTCCACCAGCTCCGCGTTCGCCAGCGCAACCGAGAGCAGATCGGCCATCGCCTCGACGTGCGCCATTTCACGGTCGGAGATCGTGCGCCGCTCGCGCACGAAGAGCATCATCGCGCCGATGCGCTCCGCGCGCCGGTGGAGCGGGATCGCCACGAGCCCGCGCGCCTGGGTGCACGCGAGCACATCGTCGCCTGCCCGCTCCGTGCGTGCATCGCTCGTCGTCCACGAATTCCCATTGCGCGCGACGCGGCCGAGCGTGCTCTCCTGCACCGCGAACGACGCGCCTGCGAGCGTGTCGCCGTAGCCGAACGTCGTCGTGATCGTGATGCGCTCGTCGCTCACGAGGCCGATCGCGCCGCCGTCGGCGCGCAGCACGTCGACGCTCGCCTCGAGAAAGCGCTGCAGCACCTTCGTCGGGTTGAGCTCGAGCGCGATCTGCTGGCCGAGCGCCCACATGCGCTGCAGCACCCGATGCGCCTCCGCGAGCTCCTCCGTGCGCAGCGCGACGCGCTGCTCGAGTATCACCGACAGCTCGCGCTCGGCCACCGCCACGTGCTCGAGGACGACGGTCGCGCGCTGCTGCGTGAAGAGGGCGTGGCCGGCGCGCACGGCGAGGAGCACGCCGAAGATCAGGAGCATGAAGCCGAGCAGCGGGTTGGGAGAGCCACCGAAGGCGACGGAGGCGCCGCTCCACGACGCGATGAGGATCGCCGCGACGATCGAGAAGGTGCGCACCTTCGCCGACTCGCTCGCGAACATCGGCGACTCGCGCGACTCGGCCAGTGACTGCTGCGGGCGCGGCGCGATCGCGTAGACGAGGAAGATCTCGGTCAGCGTCCAGAGTCCGAACACCGAGCGCGGCACCGGCATCCCGTCGAGGAGCACGAGCCGGCTGTAGAGAAAGTTCGCGAGCGCGAGCGTGACGAGCCCGAGCGAGAGCCCCGCGGCAAGGCGCGAGCCGAGCGCATCGCCGCGCCAGATGAGGAGCAGGGTGACGAGCACCATGTTCGCCGCGGCGAGGATGTTCCACGCGATGGCGAAGAAGCGGAGCAGCACGGGAGCGGATGCGTTCTCGCTCATGCCGAGGTCGGCCTGCACGACGAGGAGCGAGACGGCGACGCTGAGGAGGAGCGCGTCGATGAGCACCTCGAAGCGCATCCAGTTGCGATGCCGATGGCGCGCGAGAGCGGCGGTGAGCCCGATCGTGATCGTGAGCTGCATGATGGCGCCGGTCGTCGCCTCGAGCAGCGGGCGCACGGGGGCGATGCCGTTCTGGAGGACGAAGACCATCCAGGAGAGGCGCCCGAGGAAGGCGAAGGAGGCGGCGATGGCGATCGCGAGACAGATGGTGCGGCGCGTCCCGGAGGCGGTGCGCGCGGCGACGGCGGCGACGGCCACGACGCCGGCGATCTGCACGACGAGGAGAACGTCCGCGATGAGCGCACTACGCGAGGTGAACGAGTGCGCGAACAGCAAAAAGAGCATCGTCGCGGCGCACAGTCCCTGTGTGGGACCCGCGAGGGAGCTGGGCAACCAGCGCGGGAGTGGGCGCGTCATCAAGCTATAGACGCGCGAGCCTCTGCGGAGTTGCTCTTTTCCTGGGCGGCGAGCCGCGGTTCCGAGGCGCTAGGGCGAACCCGGAAGGGCGATGAGCGCGTTGCGGTCGCTGGCCGAGGCTGCGCGGACGGCCTCCCGGGCGGCGGTGGCGTGGCCGCCGTACCACATGATCGTGAGCGCACCCGCCATCATGGCGACGGCCATCGCGCGGCGTGCCCTCGAATTGGTAGAGGTCATGTCAGAACCCCGCCCGCGCGCCGAGATAGATGCTGCGGCCGATGCCGGGGATGATCCCAGGGCCTGGATACTCCGTTGTTCGCATCGTGAAATAGTATTGATTGGCGACGTTGTTCATGCCGACGTCGAGTCCGATCGTGCGATTGAGCTGCCACTTGGCAGAGAGATCGATCAGGTTGTACGCGGGCACGATCCCGACGTCGGCGTTGACGCTCGCCACGCTGTTGTTCGCATCGGTGAACTGCTTCGACGTGTAGCTCCACTGCAGGGCTACCGAACCGTGTCCGCGCGAGTATTTCACTCCGGCGCGATTCACGACCGACGGCGCGAACTCCACCGTGTTCCCGGAAAACTCACCGTCCGTGTACCGCGCGTGCGTGTAACCGAGAGCGTCCCACACATCCACAGCGCCAAACGCTCGCGACGCGTTGAGCAGCGAGGTGAGCGACAGATCGAGGTAGGACTCCACTCCTCTGTGCTTGCTCGTCGCGACGTTGGTGCGCTCGGTGAACGGCGTGCCCCTCGAGTCGATGCCTGAGATGAGCCCGATGCGGTCGTTGTAGACGAGATCAAAGACGCCGACATCGAAGGTCAGCACATCGCCGCTCGTGCCGCGCCAGCCGAGGTCGAGGTTGTGGCCCTTCGGATCCTTGAGCTTCGGATCGATGCGCGTGAGGCTCGCGAACGGCGTGAGAAACGAATACTCGATCGGACGATACGCCTGCGTCGCGTTGGCGTAGACATCCGTCGTTGCCGTGGCACGATATGCCGCGCCCGCGCCGAACAGCACGAACGTCCGGTTCTTCGAGCGCGGCTCGGCGACCGTGTCCGCGGTGTACCCGCGCGCCGTGGAGTGCAGGAACTCGACGCGCGCCCCCGGCGTGAACGTCAGCTTCGGGCTGATGCGGAACTCGTTCTCCGCGAACGCCGCGCCGTTGAAGTTGCCGAACTTCATGTCGGTCTCATACGGACCGCCAACGAGATTCATGTTGAAGTCGGAGCCGGTGCTTCCCGGTCCACCCTCCTGCCGGTGCAGGTCGCCGCCAAAAAGACGCACGCCCGTCGCGATCGAGTTCGTCCAGCCGAAGGCATTGTATGTGTGCAGCAGCCGAGTCTCGCTCGTCACGTTCGTGAAGTACTCCCACTCCACCTCGCGCGGCGCGAACTCGCCCGTTTCCGGATCGATCTCGTCGCGCGCGTCTGGGCCGCCGTCCTCATTGCGCCACACGAGATAGCGCTGGCTCGCCATGAACGACAGCGTCGACGTGAGCTTCGTGTTGGCCGAGAAGTCGTACGCGCCATTGAGGGCGAGGATATTCCACGGGCTGGCGAACCAGTTACGCGAGCGGAACGACGAACGCGCATCCTCGTTGAAGTCCGAGTTGTCGAGGCCCCCGGGCATGTGGATCTGGTTCCGCAGCAGCGAGTACGAGAGGCCGAGCGAGAGCTTCTCGTTCGCGTGATACGTCAGCTTCCCCGCCGCCGAGACCTGCGACACATCGGAATTCGGACGCCATCCGTTCTGATGCCGATACTGCCCATACGCGAAGTACGTCCACTTCCCGGTGCCGCCTTCAGCAGACAGATACGAGTTGAACATGCCGAAGCTGCCGCCGGTCTCGCGCGCCTTGAGCGAAAGCGCGGAGTCGGGAGTGCCGTCGCGGAGGACGTAGTCGATTACACCGCCGAACTGCGGGCCGAACTGCAGCGACGAGCTTCCGCGCACGAGATCCATTCGCTCCAGCGCTTCCGCCGGCGGCGTGTAGTAGGTCTCCGGGTAGCCGTACAGATCGGCGACGATGTTCACGCCGTCCTGGCGCATGTTCATCTCGACGGACTGCACGGGATTCAACCCGCGGAAACCAATGCCGTTCGACGGAAAGCCGCTGTTAGCGGTCTCGGTGATGTGGGCGCCGGGGATACGCGAAAAAAGCTGGCGCGAGACATCCTGCGAGCTGTTCATCGTGAGGCTGTCGAGCTGCACCGTCTCGGTCTTCTTGCCGGCGAAGATCTCGGTGCCGCGCACGTCGGGGAGCTTGCCGATCATCCTGGGCGCCGCGGTCACCACGACCGGATTGAGTGACTCCGTGACGTAGTCGACATGCCCGGGCGAAGCGAGCATAACGACGTCGACTCTGGCCTCGCGATCCTGTACAGCGACACCCAATACGCGCGGCGGAAGCGGCGCATGCTCGAAGGTCAGGTCGTACGCGCCGGGACGCAGGTTCGCGAACGCATAGCGGCCGTCGGCGTTCGTGGTATCGGTCCGACGCTCGCCCCTGCCTCCGATTCGCACGTGTTCACTCCGGCGGCCCCTGAGCTCGACGACGACCTCGGCCAGCGGCCCGCCGGCCGTCGAATCGCGGACGATGCCGACGATGGATCCCGGCAGTCGCGCGTCGGTTTGGGCGGGCGCGTGGTAGTCGTTCTGGGCGCTTCCACCAGTGGAGACGACGCCGAGCGCGACGACGAGAAAGAGCACGTACGCCCTGTCGAGCCGGACGCGACGGAGGGTCGTTCCCTGCATATGAGCACGTTCCGGAGAGCGGTGTTGAATCCCGAGTAATTCACTCGGGATTCGATTTACAAGTCCGCTTCCGAATTGTCAACGTCCCGACAGCTTCAAATTCCCGATCGTGACATCAGGCCGCCACCGGTACTCGCGTCTTGAACCAGATATAGAGTGGCGTGCCCAGCAGCAGTACCAGGAATCCGTAGAACACGACTTGGGCCCCGACCCCCCACGTCGTCCACACGAGAAAAAAGAAGCAGACCAGCGCCAGCACCGACGTCTTGCGCTGCTCCCTCATTGTGAAACGCTCGCGGTCGCGTCGCGCCAGCATGAGCGCCGCCGCCGAGTTGTAGATGTAGGGGAAGAGCGTTCCGAGATTCGCCAGCAGCACGGTGAAGTTGAACACCCCGAGCAGCGAGCTGCCGGGAATGAAGTACAGCATCAGCATCGCGCTCGAAATCACACAGCCGCCGATGAGGGCAACGTACGGGGTGCCGAACTTTGGATGAATGCGCGCGAAAGCCGAGAAGAAGAGGCCGTCCTGCGCGGCGCTGAAGGGAATGCGTCCAGCCATCATGATCCAGCCATTGAGCACGCCAATCGAGGCGCCAACCGCCGCCACGCTCACCGCCATCGCCGGCCACTCGCCGAGCGTCTCGCGAACCGCGAGCTCGAGCGGGCGGGCCGACGAGGCGATCACGTCGTTCGGAAGCGCACCGATGACCGCGACCGCCGATAACAGAAAGATCAGCGTTGCCAGCCCGTAGCCGAGCAACGTGCCGAGGCGAATCGTCCGCTGCGGCGTTTGCATCTCCTCGGCCGGCACCGTCGCCGACTCGATGCCGGCGTAGGCCCACACCATCAGCGCGGAGCCCGCGGCGACGGGAGTCCACGTCCCCTTCGGATGAAAGGGGTGGAAGTTCGCCGGGTTGAACTTGAAGAGCGCGAGCGAGAGAAGGACGAGCGGTATGATGTTGATGAGCAGAATCGCCTTCTGCACGCGCGCGCTCTGCTTGACGCCGAGGATGTTGATGCCGCAGAGAATCCAGAGGATCCCCTGGGCGAGGGCGAACTGGAGGAGATGGCTGTTGGCGAGCCGTGGTGAGAAGCTCACCGCGTAGCCGATGGCGCCGGTGACGATGGCCGCGTTGCCGACGACGGCGCTGAGCCAGTACATCCAGACCGTCTGGAAGCCGGCGTATTCGCCGAAGGCCTCGCGCGCGAAGACGTACGGACCGCCGGTGCGCGGGTAGCGCGGGCCGAGCTCCGAGTACAGCATCGCGAGGAGGAGAAAGCCCGCGGCGGTGATGACCCACGACACGAGTCCGATCGGCCCCGCCACGGATGCCACCGAGGCGGGGAGTGTGTAGAGCGACGTGCCGAGCATGTTGCCCGCGACGAGGGCGACCGTACCGAAGAGCGTCAGGTCGCGCAGCAGAGCGCGTTTGGGAGGAGCGGCTGCCGTCATCGTGATCCGGTGCGGGGGAGAACTAGCGAATGACGCTGAAGAAGCGGCTCCAGCGGAAGCGCCAATCCTGCAGATCGAAGGAGAAGTAGATGAAGAGGGGCCGGCCGCGCACGTTCGCGAGAGGAGCGAAGCCGTAGTAGCGACCGTCGAGCGAGTGGTAGCGATTGTCGCCGAGCCCGAGCAGGTGCTTCTGCGGAACGAGGAGCGGCCCCCAGTCATCGTGCGACGGCGTCGCGGGAGGAGCGCCGAACCGTGAGCCCGTCACCTCGAAGGTGTGCTGCCAGCCAAAGTACGGCGAGCTCTCGTCCGCCGCGAGCGGATCGGTGATGGCGCCGAAGCCCTGGCGTTGGGCGATGCCGTTGACGTAGACCATCCCCTTTCGCATGTACACCGTGTCGCCCGCGACGGCGACGACGCGCTTGACGACGATCGGCTGTGGCTCGTTGATATCGTAGGGACAGCCCGTGTCCGGGATGCACAGCTGCGGCGGCGACTCGTAGACGACGACGCTCCCGCGCTTCGGCGAGGTGAAGCCGGGGACCTTGAGATTCGTGAACGGGATGTGCGCACCGTACGAGACCTCATCGACGAAGAGGAAATCGGCGATGAGGAGCGTTGGCTCCATGCTCTCGGATGGGATGTGATACGCCGCGATGAAGAAGATGCGGATGAAGAGAAAGATCGCCACCGCACTGAGAACCGACATCGCCGATTCGCGCGTGAGCAACGGTTCGCGCGCGCCCTTCGATTTTCTCGCGGCGGCGACGACGGACTTTTTTGCGGGAGAGCGTGTGGTGCGTTTCTTGGCTGCCACTGCACTATGAGCTGAGGGGGACGGGTGCTGCCGGACTTCGATATTCCTCGCGTGCACGGGCTCCGCACAAGCCCCACCCGTGCGATGCAGCGAGGGGGCGCCCCGGATCCAGAGCGCCCCCTCCACCAAACTCGCGTAGCGCGAGCGTTACTTCATGTGCTTGTTGACGAGCTTCGTCATCTCGAACATCGAGACCGTCTTCTTGCCGCCGAATACTTTCAGAAGCTTCTCGTCGGCGTTGATGTTGCGACGGACCTTCTTGTCCTGCAGGTCGTTCTTCTTGATGTACTGCCAGAGCTTCTTGGTGATCTCGGTGCGCGGCAGCGGATTCGAGCCCACGACTGCGGCGAGCGCGTCGTCGGGCTGTACCGGCTTCATGAACGCCGCGTTCGGCGTGCGCTTCTTCTTCGGCGCGGCCTTCTTCGCGGCCTTCTTCATCGTCGTCTTCTTCTTGGTCGCTTTTTTCGCGCCCGACTTCTTTGCGGCTTTCTTTTTTGTGGCCATCGACATTTCTCCGGAGTGGTGAAAGGAGCTCGTTCATTCGCGAGAACGGGTCCATCGAAGGCGGAAGGTATACAGAGCCGCGAAGGATGCAATAGGGAGCGACCACTCTGACGCCCGGTACGGAAAAGTTTTTCGGCGGCGCGCGGGGTCGTCCTCCCGTCTTGGAGCTCACTGCATCCGGCGAATCACTCCCGTGATGAGCTTCAATCCGAACTCGATGTTGGCGATCGAGAGCCGCTCATCGACGCCGTGCACACCGCGCGCGGACTCGCTGTTTTCGTTGATATAGGGCTCGAGTCCGTACGCCTGAATCCCTGCGTGGCTGTACGTCGGACGGTCCGTCGCGCCGGCCGCGAGCGGTGTCGTGACGGGAACGCCCGGGAGCATTTCGTGAATTTGCGCCTCCACCGCGTGCACGAGCGCGGTGTTGATGTCCGCGCTGTAGCTGGGCATGACGCCCGGCATCGTCTCGATGTGCACGCTCGTGTCGCCGATCACGCGCGCGAGCTCCCGCTTGAATTCCGTCGTGTCCTGCTCGGGCATCAACCGGATGTCGAGCTCCGCCGATGCGACCGGAGGAATGATGTTCGTCTGGTTCGATCCACTGAGCACCGTGGGCACCACGGTGTTGCGCACGATCGCGTTCCGGTACGGGTCGCCGAGGATGTACGCGCGCCCCTTCGGCGTCTTGAGCGCCGCCGCCGCATTCGCGAGCCAGGCGCGGTGTTGACCGGTCTCGAGCGTCGCCTCCGCCTTGAAAAAGCGATCGACGGCGGGCAAAAGTTTGACGGGCGTTCGCCACGCCGCAGCGCGCGCCACCGCGCGCGCCAGTCGCGGCACGGGGTTATCGGCGCGCGGAACCGACCCGTGCGCGGCGGTGCCGTGCGCGACGAGTCGAAGCCAATACGCCCGCTTTTCCGCGACGCCGATCGCGAACCACTTCACCACGCCGTGCTCGACGTTCGTCCCTTCCCCTTCCGTGATCAGGAACTCGACGTCCTTCAACAAATCCGGATGCAGCTTCGTAAAGGTGCTCGCACCGGTGCCCTCGACCTCCTCATCCGCGTTCGCAATGAAGACGATGTCGCGCGTGAGGTGCACCCCCGCGCGCTTGAGTGCGACCATCGACGTGAGGTGGATGATCCCCTCGCTCTTCATGTCGAGCGCGCCGCGCCCCCAGACGTAGCCGTCCTTCACCGCGCCCGAGAATGGCGGCACCGTCCACAGCTCGGGGTTCGATGGCACGACGTCCATGTGATGCACGAGCGCGATCGCCTTCTGCGACCCGTCGCCCTTGAGCCGCGCGTAGAAATTCGCGCGCCCCGTTCCGAGCTCCGCCGTGTCGAGGATCTCCCCCTCGATCCCCTCCTTCGCCAGAAACGCCTTCAGCCACTTCGCCGTCGCGAGCTCGTTCCCGGGAGGATTCGTCGTGTTGATCTGCAGATACTCCGACATCGCGCGCACGGTCTCGTCGCGCAGCGC
>JBDSHG010000120.1:0-5210 GCA_039918615.1 Gemmatimonadaceae bacterium
AGACGAAGGCGGCGGGGAAGCCAGTGGCGATGCAGGGTATTTATGTCTACCGCATCGAAGACTTCGCGCCGAGGGCGGTGGGGACGACGGCGGTGTACACGATGAGCATTACGGATGCGGCGAAGGCCGGGCAGCCGTATAAGGTGCCGCTCATGGCGAGTAGCGTGGAGCAGATGTGGAAGGACTTTACGGCGTATCGATTTGGGGGGAGACGGTAAAAAGCGCGGCGTCGTCGTGAAAGAGGCGAAAGACGGGGGCGCGTGTGCACGCGTCCCCGTCTTTCATTTCGCGGGGTGTTGCTTCTAGGGAAATGCGACTGCAGGCTTCTACATGCTTCCTACTGCCGCCGCCGTCTTCGAAAAGCTGCCTAGAGTATTGCGCAGACATCGACTAATGACGACGTGGATGAAGTTGACCGGCGAACCGGCTCTGCAATTGGTGCGCATCCGTGACGACGCGTTCGGCTATGCCGACATGGGCGACGCCTTTTTGCGATTGATCGTCATCGATCAGGGCTATGAGCGCGATTTTTTCAGGGTCGCGGATACACTTCTAGTCCAGGGCGGCACGTTTCTCGACGTGGGGGCAAATCACGGACTCTTCAGCTTTGGCCTTGCAGGGCGACACGGCCAGGAGATCGACTTTCATCTCTTTGAACCGAATGCTACTCTCGTTCGCTCGATCCAGAAGACCAAATTGCTCTATCCGACGATGCGCATGACAGTGACCGAAGCGGCGGTCACTGACTCACCTGGTGTCATATCGTTCGAAGTTGATCATCATCAAAGCGGTGCCTCTCATATCAGTGCGGAAGGCAAAGGCATCGAGGTGCAGGCGATAACCCTGGACGACTATCTCGAGCAGGGGGGGATTGCTCGCGTCGAGCTGTTGAAGCTCGATATCGAAGGCTATGAGCTCTCGGCGCTGCGGGGAGGCGCGCGCGCCCTCAAAGCACGCGTGATCCAAGCCGTCTATTTCGAATATTTCGAGAAGTGGCTCCAGCGCGTCGCTCCGCCGGCCGAGCTGCTGAAGTTTCTCGACGCGTTGGGATTTGAGGTGTGTTTCTGCCGGCCTTGCGACTTTGGGTCCCGGGGCGGCCCGACACTGAGCATCGCTGGCAAAGCGCTGCCGCTGCTGCCCGTCGCAGGGCACACGCTGCCGGCGATGACCGACCTGATCGCGGTGCCAAGGGAGTCTCTCGAACCGTTGGGCCGCTAAACGACTAAATGTGGCCGTTCATGGAGACCGCGACACCGCGCAAAAAACAAAGAGCGGGAATGCATCTGTATGCATTCCCGCTCTTATTTTCCTTTCGCCAGAGCTAGATCTTGTTGATCACATCGAGAGGATTCGGCGGACCGAACATGGCGCCATCATCGCTCGGTGTGGCGTTCGATTCGGGGGCCGAGCCGTTTTCGCGAGCCGCACTGCCGTTGCCGCGACCCTGCTTGCGACCACGAGCTTCGCCGCCCTTGCGACCGATCTCCGACATGTGCTGGCGATTCTTGCTCACCGAAACTCCGCCCTTCCGTCCCGCGGCGCGAGCCTCGTCAGGAGAAAATTCATGAGCGGTGCCCTGCTCATGCGCGGCGCGTCCGCCTTTGCTGGCGATCTCGCGCTGCTGGTCGGCGTCCATTGCGGCAAAACCGCGGTTGCTCCGGCTCGGACCTTCCGTGTTGTTCGGCATCCTGCAGATCTCCAACGTTATTGGGAAACGAAGTGCGGCACCGTCTACATACGCTTCGCGGATAGGAAACGTTCACACATGATTTCGGACTTCAGAATCGTGCGTGTGCCAGGCGGGCAACAGGTTTTGCAAGGAACAGGCCGCTTTAGCCGATGTCGCAGTTGGGAAACAAATCCTTGTTGAACGCTGACCGATTGGTCAGGGGCATTGTACGCAATGGGACCTTCTGAATGTACTGGACCATAGACAAGAGCAGGACAAATGACTAATCGATGCTAGTCGCTCAATAGCGACGCAGGACGCTGATCAGCGAGGCGAGTGCGGCTCCCGCGGTAATGAGCGGCAGAATGGTCCCAAAGAACAAGTTGCTCTTTCGCCCGATGATGATCTGATCGCCCGAGCGAATCGGCGACGCGGTCCATGGCGCGGCGGGGTCCGAGAGATCGAGCTGATACGTGTGTTGATCCCGCACGAGAGTCACTTTCCGCAGCTGCGCATCGGAGGTCGGACCGCCTGCCGCCGCAATCGCGCCGCCGAGGGTCGTCTCGAGTGGCACCGTGTAGATGGCCGGGCTTCGAACTTCCCCGCGAACGACGATGCGGAACTCGGATTGCACCACGAACTGTGGGTTGGTCGCGTACTGCGACAGAAAGGCGCCGAAGTGGGCTTGCACGGAGTCGAGTGGTATTCCGGCTACGTGGACCGCTTGATAGAGCGGATGGCGCACGGTGCCGTCGTCGGCCACGAGGAAGCCGCCGCTCAATTCGGGATTGCGCCACACAAGCACTTTCACGGAGTCTCCCGGATGCAGCATCGCTGGCGTGTCTTGGGGCAATACATCATTTGCATGTCTTGCCGGTAGACACGACGCGAGCAAGCTCAGAGAAACGCACAATACAACAGCCTGTGTCGTTTTCTTGAAATTCATTCGGTAGCGAGAGTCGGAGTGGTGGCAGGCAGTGAACGCGGTTACATGGCTCGAGGGCGGATGCCGATCACGCAGCACTTCGAGGATTTGTGCGTCCGAGCAGGCGTCGAAAGATCAGTCTGATCGGACGGAGCAGATAGTACGCGCCGTGAAGCTGTCGCGGCAGATGAAGGAGCGCGATATCCGCGGGATGCGGTCTGGCGAGTATGTGCCAAGTATAGCGAGCGCGATCCCGCCAGCGGTCCCGAAGCTGCAGTTGCACGCGCAAGTCCTGCACTTCATCGTGCTCCTCGACCCTCAGGAATCGGCTCGAGAGTTGTGCGACGATCTCCTGAGTGGACCGATGGTGAACGAGGTGATCGATGGCAGGAGTGGTCGCCGTATCGGCATCGAAGAGACTATTCGTTAGCGCAATGCCGACGGCGACCATCCGGAGCGCGCCATTGTCGAGCGCCAGGTCGGTGACCAGCTGCCAATCGACGCCGGGAAACGCTCGAAGTGCTCGCTGGAGATCAGCCACCCAGCTGAGACGTGCCCACGAGTGCTTTCCTCCGTGCATGCACAAATAGAGGATAAGTCTCTCGGGACCAAGGGTGCGCACGGATTCTCCGCCGATCGCGATCGTCTGGCGGTCTTCCCACCACCGCGATTCGAAGAAATCCTGGGTGAGCGTGCGATGGTTGAGCGACCAATGCAATTCAACCGTTGTTCCCGCCTCATCGAGGAGCAGTTCGTGATGTCCCGTTAGCTCGATGGACGAGCGCTGGGACTCGCTGTATGGCACCGCCGGCTTGAAGCCAAGCACGAGAAGTGCGGCGCGCGCACCTTCGAGATCGGTTCGATGTACCAAAATATCGAGGTCCTGATACTGCCGAAGCGCGAGATTCCCGTAGACGAGCGCCGCGAGGGCCGGACCCTTGAACGGCAGCGCATCGATATTCGCGCGCTCGAGATCGCGCACGATCGAAACCAGCTGCGCCGACAGAAAAAGACTTCGAACGGCCCACAGCTCTGCGGCCGATCGAAGTTTTTCACGAAAATTCGCCGGCATCGCGCCAACGAGCGTCCGGCCTAGGTGCTGGTCGAGCAGCGGAATGACGGCGTGACGACTGGCGAGCCGATACAGCTGCTCCCAGTCAATCGGGGCACTCGCAAGCGTCGCGATCTCACTGATCGATTTCGGCGTGGCATCGCCCACCACGGATCGCAAGAGCATTGAAAGCTCACGGGATGAGCTAGCCGCTACGGGATTCGTTGGCCGCCTCGCATGCTACGCGCCGACTTTTTCGTCGTGATAGTCGTAGTAGTAGTAGTAGTTGCCGTATTCAGGGACCTTGTGATCGGGGTCGTTCAGGACCGCCCCAATAACGTGCGCTCCCACGTTGGAGAGGCGCTGCAAGGCTTCCTTCGCGGCATCTCGCTCCGAGCGTCCAGCCCGCAGCACCAGCAGCACGCCGTCTGCCATGCTGCCGAGAATCAGGGCGTCGGCGGCGGCGTGAACGGGAGGGGTGTCTATGATGAGAATATCGAAATCGGCAGCGAGCGATTCGATCGTCGATCGCGCCGTCGAGCTACCCAGCAACTCGGACGGATTTGCAGGGAGGAGCCCGGCCGGAATCACGCTGAGATTGTCTACGGTGGTCGATCGAATGACTTCCGCAATGGTGTTCTGCTTCGCGAGGAGCTGTGAAAAGCCGGGCTCGCGCGGGATTTGGAAAAGGTTGTGCATCCGAGCCTTTCTGAGATCGCAATCGATGAGCAGGACGCGCATGCCCTGCTGCGCGAACGTCACGGCCAGGTTGGCAGCCGTCGTGGTTTTTCCGTCCTGCGGCGACGGACTCGTGATCACGATCGTACGGAGCTTTTGTATCGACTGCGAGAACAGGAGATTCGTGCGGAGCGTGCGAAATGCTTCCGCGCTGGCCGATCCAAATTCCGAGACGGTGACGAGCGCCGCGGGTTGGGCGCGATCGCGTCTCCCCTTTTGGCCGGGAAGCTTGATCCCAGTGCCGAGCACTCCGGTGCGTCCGTTCGGCGCCATGTGCGGAATGATCGCCAGACCAGACACGTGCAGCTGTTGCTCGATCTCGTCGCGACGCCGTATGGTGGTATTGAGCCGCTCTACGAGAACGGCCGCCCCGCCTCCTGCCATGAGTCCCAGCAGAAGTCCCGTGAGCACACGAAACATCGTCCCGCGGCCGATCGGCTCGTTCGGTTCGTTTGCCAAATCGACGATCTCGACCTGCCCCACCTCGACGGCCTCGGAAATGCGCGCACGCTGATACTCCTCACGAAGCTGATCCGCCATCTTGCGGGCTGATTCCACCCGTTGAAGCAATCGGGCCTCGACCGCCTGAACCGCCGGCAGCCTCTGCATCTGCGCCGAGTTCCTGGAGCGCAGAGCATCGAGGGAAGCAAGGCGCGCGTCGAGCGCGTCCACATCGCTGCGAACCGCCGAGATCAAACTGCCCTGCGAGGCCGCGATCAACGTATCGAGCTGCAAGACGTCGGGATTGCTCCTCGCGGCCGACCAACTTCCGGTTGTGAGCGAATCGCGCCTGGCTCGAAGTGAACTGTAGCCGCCGTACAAGCCGA
>JBDSHG010000121.1:0-82316 GCA_039918615.1 Gemmatimonadaceae bacterium
AGCAGCGAAATGACGCCGCGCACCGGCGCCGCAATGGGACGGGCGAACGGCGCCGCCGCGAGACCGGCGGCCGCTAGGTAACACATGATGGCGATGGCGTGTGCGATAACGAGCATGCAGCCGCAAATCTAAGCGAGAAACAGCGGCGTCGTGAGGGAAAGCTATAGATGCGAAACGAGGCCGCGCATCTCGCGCAGCCCTGCCCGAACGTGCACCACGGCGCGCGCAAGCGCCGCTGATCAGGGCATGCGCGCCGTGAGACGTGCCTTCGTGCCGAGCTTGACTGACGGGTTCTGCTGATCGACGAGGATCAGTGTCGCCCCGCGATCGGTGACCTTCACCACCTGGCCGAGCGCGACGCGCTCTTCGGGCACCATCGCCGTCTCGTCACCACGCCCCTTTACGAGGAGGCGGCGGCGCGGCTCGAATAGCGTGTACTGATCGCCGATCTTCGCGCCATCCTTGGCCGTGACGTCGATCACGACATAGCTTTGGACCGTCGGCAGCACGGAGTTCGAGGCAACGAAGACAACCTTCCCTTCGGTGCCGAGCATGAGCGGCGCTGGACGCGCCTCATTGCCGAGCGTGAAGTGGTCGATCGGGATGATCCCCTGTCCCGCTTCGACGTTGCTGTACTGCGTGATGATCCGCACCGTCGACGCATCGCCGTTCTCAGCGCGCTCGACCTCGACCACACCGGTGGGCTCGACCATCTGCGATCCATTCTCGAGCACGGGGCCGAGCTGGAAGGCGAGATAGCGATCGCCGCGTGCGGGGACGATATCCTTTGGAAGCGTGATGTACGCGCGCTCTTCGTTCAGCATGCGCGTGCGCGGCGTCTGCGTGGCGATCCCGGCGATCTCGGCGCTGCCGACGATCGTCCCCTGATCGCTCGGACCGTGCACACGGTCGAGCCAGGGTGCAGCGAAGGTCTCGCCCACGCGGACCGCAGGATGCGGGAACTGCGAAGCCGACGCGCCGAAACGCGAGACCGTCGCGACACGGCGTGACGCGGAGAGCGAGAAGACCGTGACGCCCGACGGGCGGGGCGCTTCGGTGAGCGAGCCGGACGGCATCGGCGACATGCGGTCATCGACGACCGTGGTGACATCGGTCGAAGTGCTGGCTACCGCGTTGCCGGGAAGTTTCAGAACCTCGTTCGGATAGATCCAGTGCGGATCCTCGACGACGTCCGTGTTGATGCGATAGATCTCGGGCCACAGGAACGGGTCATTGAGATATTGGTGAGCGATATCCCAGAGCGTGTCGCCCTTCTTCACCGTGTGCGTCTGCCCGGTGGTCGTCGTGGTTTCCGTAGTAGTGCTCTGCGTCGTCTGCGTAGAGTCCTGCGCCGCGAGGGGCGCGGAGGCGACGATTGATCCGAGAAGCGCCGCGAGCAAACCGCCACGACGGAACGGTACGTTGCGCATGTGTAGACTGTCCTGTGTTCACAAGGGAAGAAACCCGCTCGCATGACCAAGCTGTGTCGCTCGACGACGAGTGCATCGCGAGCGCCTGCGACCGAGCTGCCGGGCTACCCCCAGACGACGCCTGAAAGCGCGCAGGGTAACCGAATACGGCGTGCGGGGTTGGCGCTGGATCGGCACTTCCGCGCTCTGGCAACGATGCGACGCGCCGGGACGGGCGGCGTCACCGAAACGCCGCGCGTTCATGGCAACCTCGCGGCGTTTCATGCTACAGGACGACCGTGCGACCTAGAACGGCAGGTCGTCGTCTTCGCTGTCGAGATTCCCGCGGAAGTCCTCGAAGTCGCCACCTGCCGGCGCCGCAGTGCCCGCGCCCGCCCCGCGCGACCCGCTTGCAGCCGCACGCGGACGCGAGCTCGATGAGTCACCCTCGAAGCTGTCGCTGCCACCCGCCTTCCCGCTGAGCATGATCAGCTCACGCACGTTGATCTCGGTGGTGTAGCGCGTCTGGTTCTCCTTGTCCTGCCACTGCCGGTACTCGATGCGCCCCTCGACATAGACTTTGTCACCCTTCTTCAGGTAGCGCTCGACGATGTCCGCCAACGTGGACGCCTTGCTGTTCCAGACGACGCAGCGATGCCACTCCGTCTTCTCCTGCTTGTCCCCGCTCGGACCGCTCCAGCTGCGGCTAGTGGCCAGCGAGAACGTGGCGACGCGATTGCCGCCGGTGGTGGACCGGACCTCGGGATCGGCGCCGAGATTTCCGATCAGGGTGACCTTGTTCAGGCTGCGACTCATATGGATCTCCTGGCAGTTGGCGAGTGACCTCGCCGGACAGAGTATAGAGCGAATGCGACCGGCGCGCCAACGGACCGGCGCGGCCATTTCCCTTCTATTGCATACCCCCCGGACTCACATGGGTGCGGCCGGAACGAAGTCGAGCCGCAGCACGAGCGCGTCCTCCTTCGGGTGACGGTAGTACTCCTTCCGGCGCCCGATCTGGAGGAAGCCGCGAGAGCCGTACAGCGCTCGCGCAGCAGCGTTCGAATCGCGCACCTCGAGATAGAGCGAGTCCACCTTCGCCTTCCGCACGGAAGCGATCGCGCCGTCGAGCAGCCTCGCGCCGATGCCGTGACGGCGCGCCTCGCCCGCCACCGCGAGATTCCCGATCTCCCCCTCGTCGAGCACGAACCACGCGACGACGTAGCCGCGCACCGCACCGCCGACATCGGCGATGAGGAAGGCAACGCGCGGATCGTCGATCAGCTCGAGGAACGCGCTCCGACTCCACGGATCGCCGAACACCGCCTGCTCGATCGCGAGCACCGCGTCGATGTCGCCGTCGCGCGCCGCGCGAAGCACGAGGGGCACCCGCGCATCGTGGTGCGCCACTCCCCCTCCCGTCTCTTCGCCGACGCGCATCGCTACGCCACCGGCAGCGGACGACCGTGCGCGAGCTCCCACTTCACCTGTGCCTCAGCGAGTCGCCCATAGTCGGGCTCCCACGCGGCGAGCGACACCGGCGGCATCGCGAGCCACGCACCGAGTCGCACGACATTCTCCGCCCGCGGCAGCGTGCGGCGTGGATGTTCCTCGGGTCCGATCACGGCGGCGTGCAGCAGCTCCGCCTCGCGCGCGAGCGCATCGCGATGGATGAGGCGCACGGGCGCGAGCTCCGTCACACGGTCGCCCTCGCGCTGGTACGCCGCGGCGAAGACCTCACCCCGTAGCGCGTCGAGGATCGCGACGTACGCACCGTCCGCGAGCGATGCATCTGCCGCGATCAGCGCGAGCGACGAGACCGCAAAGAGCGGAATCGACTGCGCGAACGCGATCCCCTTCGCCAGCGATGCCGAGACGCGAAGGCTCGTGAAGCTCCCCGGTCCGGCACCGCACACGATGCGCCCCAGGTCGCGCGTGGTGATGCCGGCCTCGCCGAGCGCGGCATCGATCGCCGGGAGCAGATGCTCCTCCGCGCCACCGCGCATCGCCACCTCGCGCGCGGCGAGCAGCTCGTCGTCTCGCAGCACCGCCACGGAGCCCGTCGAAATCGCCGCCTCGAGTGCAAGCGTCAGCAGGCCACTCATCCCGCGAGGAGGAGTCTGCGCTCCTCATCCTCGGGATCGAGCTCGAGATCGATCGGCACCGCGTCCGCCGGAATGCGGTCGCCGCCACGCTCTGGCCACTCGACGAGAATCAATGCGTGCGAGCGCAGCATGTCGTCCCAGCCGAGGTTCGTGAGGTCCTCGGGCTTGTTCAGGCGATACAAATCAAGATGATAGATCGGGAAGCGATCGCCTGTGTACTCGTGCACGAGCGCGTACGTCGGGCTCGTCACCTCGGTCGTCACACCTGCGCCGCGGCAGATCGCCTGTACGAGCGTCGTCTTCCCCGCCCCGAGCTCGCCCGCGATGGCGACGACGAGCTTGCCGTGCAGCGATTTTCCGAAGCGCTCGCCCCACGCGATGAGCTCCCCACGCGTCACCGCGAGATGCCCGCGCGGAGCGCCGTCGGGCACGATGTGATGATGCTCATCCATCAGCGCGGCGCTCGAATGCGGCTGAAGCCATCGCCGCGCCTGGATCCGATCGCGGCCGTGCTCCCGCCGCCGCGCGCCTTCACCTCGAGCAGCTGGTCGCGCAATGCCGCTGCCGACTCGAAGTCGAGATTCGCGGCAGCCTCCTTCATCTGCGACTCGAGGAGCTCGATCAGCGTCGCCTGATCCATTTCGCTCGCGTACGTCGCCATCTGCTCGGCCACCTTCTTCGTCTTGTCATCCTTCTCGCCGCGCGCATCCGCCACACGCGTGATGAAGCGCACCTGGTCCGTGCTCTTGACCACCGACGTCGGCGTAATGCCATGCTCCACGTTGTGCGCGCGCTGAATCTCGCGGCGCCGCTTGGTCTCGTCGATGCAGCGCGCCATCGAGCCCGTGATCCGGTCCGCGTAGAAGATCGCGCGCCCTTCGATGTGCCGCGCCGCGCGCCCCGTCGTTTGAATGAGCGATCGCTCACTGCGCAGAAAGCCTTCCTGATCCGCGTCGAGCACCGCGACGAGCGACACCTCGGGGAGATCGAGTCCCTCTCTCAACAGGTTGATGCCGACGAGCACATCGAAGTCGCCGAGGCGGAGCCCGCGGATGATCTCGACACGCTCAATGGCATCGATGTCGGAGTGCATGTAGCGCACGCGCACGCCCATCTGCTGCAGATAGTCCGTGAGATCTTCGGCCATCCGCTTGGTGAGCGTCGTGACGAGCACGCGCTCGCCGCGCCGCTCCCGCAGGCGAATCTCGCCGAGCAGGTCGTCGACCTGTCCGCGCACCGGGCGAACCTCGATCTCGGGATCGACGAGCCCCGTCGGTCGAATGATCTGCTCGACGACGACGCCCTCCGACAGCTGCAGCTCGAGATCGCCAGGCGTCGCCGAGACGAAGAGCGCGCGCGGCGTGAGCTTGAGAAACTCGTCGAACATCAGCGGACGATTGTCGAGCGCGCTCGGCAGGCGGAAGCCGTAGTCGACGAGCGTGAGCTTGCGCGCACGATCGCCGTTGAACATCCCGCCGATCTGCGGGAGCGAGACGTGCGACTCGTCGACGACCACGAGGAAGTCCTCGGGGAAGAAGTCGAAGAGACACGACGGGCGCTCGCCAGACAGGCGCCCGGAGAGATGGCGCGAGTAGTTCTCGATCCCTGCGCACGTGCCGACCTCGAGCATCATCTCGATGTCGAAGTTGGTGCGCGACTCGAGGCGCTGCGCCTCGAGCAGCTTCCCCTGCTCGCGCAGCATCGTGAGCCGCTCGGCAAGCTCCAAGCGAATGAGCCCGATCGCGCGCTCGAGCGTCGGACGCGAGGTGACGAAGTGCTTCGCGGGATATATCGCCGCGCGCGCGAGGTCCGCGATCGTCTCGCCGGTGACGGAGTCGATCTTCGAGATCTTCTCGACCTCGTCGCCCCACATCTCGATGCGCACGCCCTGCTCCTCGTACGCGGGGAAGATCTCGACCGTGTCGCCGCGCACGCGGAAGGTGCCTCGCTCGAAGGAGACATCGTTGCGCGAGTACTGGATGCCGACGAGTGCGCGGAGGATATCGTCGCGACCGCGTACGTCGCCGCGCGCGATGCTCACCATGCGCGCGCGATACTCGACTGGATCGCCGAGTCCGTAGATCGCGGAGACGGTGGCGACGATGATGACGTCCTCGCGCTCCATGAGGCTCGACGTCGCGCGCAGGCGAAGGCGGTCGATGTCCTCGTTGATCGACGCGTCCTTCTCGATGTACGTGTCCGATGACGGGACGTACGCTTCCGGCTGATAATAGTCGTAGTACGAGACGAAGTACTCGACCGAGTTGTGCGGGAAGAAGCTCTTCAGCTCACCGTAGAGCTGCGCGGCGAGCGTCTTGTTGTGCGAGAGGACGAGGGTCGGCTTGCCATGCGCCTTGATGACGTTGGCGACGCTCATGGTCTTCCCCGAGCCGGTGACGCCGAGGAGCGTCTGAAAGCGGTCGCCGCGCT
Source organism: Gemmatimonadaceae bacterium (assembly GCA_039918615.1). Taxonomy (GTDB): domain Bacteria; phylum Gemmatimonadota; class Gemmatimonadetes; order Gemmatimonadales; family Gemmatimonadaceae; genus FEN-1250. The sequence goes on from JBDSHG010000121.1 coordinate 5,945, forward strand.
TGAGCCCAGCGGACAGCTCGGCGATGGCGCGCGGCTGATCGCCGGCGGGGTGAAATGGAGCCTGGAGGTCGAAGTCGGCCATGCGGAAATATAACGGATTCGGGCAATGTTCGGCTCCTAATTTCCGCCGAATTTACTGGCGCTTCTCCACCCGCTCCCGACGCTCCGCGCTCGAGATGCCCTTCACTTTACGGATGAGCCTGGTGATCTTCTGCAGGTGGGCAAGATTCTCCACCTCGAGGATGACCGACCCCGAGATGCTACCGCCGAGTCCCGACTTGAGCTCCATGCTCTTGATGCTCGTCCCGCTCTCGGTGATCGCCGCAGCGACATCGGCGTAGAGCCCGCGCCGATCCGAGCCCTCGAGCGCGAGACGCACCAGAAAGAGCTCGCCCTCCTGCTCCTTCCAGTCGATTTCCAGGCGACGCTCCGGCTCCTCGGCGAGCGATAGCACGTTGGGACAGTCCGAGCGGTGGATACTCACACCGCGCCCGCGAGTGACGTAGCCGACCACGGGATCACCCGGCACCGGCTGGCAGCACTGCGAGTAGCGCACCATGAGCCCGTCGACGCCCTGGATGCGGACGCCACGCGCGGGGCCGCGCATGCGGCGCACGAGACGCTCGATCGTGCTCGCCTTCGCCGGGGCTTCGTTCGCCTCCTCCGGGAACATGAGCTTGAGCGCCTGCGCGATCGCAATGTCCCCCTGCCCAATCGACGAAATGAGATGCTTCGAGTCGTTGAGTCCGAGCGCTTTCGCGGTAGCGTTGAGCAGCGTGTCGTCGGGCTTCACGTGGCGGCGGCGCAGCTCGCGGTCGAGCATCTCGCGCCCGATCTTCGCCGATGTGTTCTGTTCCTCGACGCGAATCCACTGGCGGATCTTGTGGCGCGCGCGTCCCGTGCGGACGTGCGCCAGCCAGTCGCGGCTCGGCTTGGCCGTGGGCGACGTCACGATCTCGACCGTATCCGAGCTGCGCAGCTCGCGCGAGAGCGGCGCGATACGGCCGTTGACCTTGGCGCCCTGACAGTGCAACCCGACTTCCGTGTGCACCGCGAAGGCAAAGTCGATCGGCGTCGCGCCCTCGGGTAGCTCGATCACGTCGCCCGTAGGCGTGAGGACGAAGATCTCCTTCTGATAGAGATCGAGCTTGAGGAATTCGAGGAACTCGTCCGGATTCTTCGCGTCGAGCTGAAACTCGAGAATCTGGCGCAGCCAGCTCATGTCCTGCTCGGCCTTGTCCGCGCTGGAGCGATTTTCCTTGTACAGCCAGTGCGCCGCGATTCCGTACTCGGCCGTCTCGTGCATCTCGCGCGTGCGGATCTGCACCTCGTACAGCTGGCGCCCCGGTCCGAAGACCGTGGTGTGCAGCGACTGGTAGCCGTTGGACTTCGGCTGGGCGATGTAGTCCTTGATGCGCTCCTGCAGCGGCGTCCATCCGTCGTGGATGACGCCGAGTGCGTGGTAGCACTCCGGAACGGAGTTGACGAGCACGCGGACGGCCATGAGGTCGTAAATCTCTTCGTACGGCTTGTCGCGCGACTTCATCTTCTTCCAGATCGACCAGAGATGCTTCGGGCGTCCGACGACTTCGACGTCGTTGATCCCGGCGCGCGTGAGCTCGCGGTCGAGTGGCTCCGAAAGCTGGTTGATCAGCTGCTCACGCAGGTCGCGCTTCTGCGCAACGAGCTTCGCGAGCGCCTTGTACTCCGGCGACTCGATGTACTTGAACGAGAGATCCTCGAGCTCCCACCGCATCTGTGCCATTCCGAAGCGGTGCGCCAGCGGCGCGTACAGATCCATCGTCTCCTGCGCGATGCGGCGACGCTTCTCCTCGGGGAGATAGTCGAGCGTGCGCATGTTGTGGAGGCGGTCGGCGAGCTTGATGAGGATGACGCGGACGTCTTTCGCGATCGAGAGGAGGAGCTTTCGATAGTTCTCGACCTGGCGCTCCTCGCGCGATTGAAAGGAGATGTTTCCGATCTTCGTGACGCCATCGACGATGTCGGCGATCTCCTTTCCGAACTCCGCGGCGACATCGGCGACGGTGACGGCCGTGTCCTCGACGACGTCGTGGATCAACCCGCACGCAACGGTGCTCGAGTCGAGATGCAGCTCGGCGAGGATCTTCGCGACCTCGACGCAGTGATGGAGATATGGCTCACCCGACGACCGCTTCTGCCCGTAGTGTGCCTTTTCGCTGAACTTGTAGGCGCGCGCGATGAGGTCCGCGTCGAGTCGCTCGAGGCGGGCGTCACCCAGATTCAGCTCGGGGAGAATCGATTTGAGCGTCGGAGCTGTCAAAGCCATCCTGGCGTCGCCGTGGGGCTACCTGATCAACCTACAACGAATGGCGTGCATCGGCATCTGACGAACGCCGTGAGGGGGCGGCTGGTGCCCTGGCACAGCCTACAGGAGCCCTGCCTCCGCAAAGCTCACATACCGTCCCCGTCCGACGATCAGATGGTCGTGGACGGGGATGTCGAGTAGCCGTCCCGCGGCCACGAGCTGGTCCGTCACGACCCTGTCGTCGGCGGACGGCGTGGGGTCACCACTGGGGTGGTTGTGCACGAGAATGATTGCGGCCGCGCGCTCCGCGATGGCCTCCCGGAACACCTCCCGTGGGTGCACCAGGGAAGAATTGAGAATCCCCCGAGTCACCGCAATGTCGCGCTCGAGGCGGTGTTGCGAGTCGAGCACCGCCACGTGGAACTCTTCCACAGGCAAGTCCTGCAGCCGCGACGCGAAGGCGGCGTAGACCTCGCGGGGTGATCGCATCGGAGCGCCCTCGTCACGCCCCTCGCTCGCCATGCGGCGCCCGAGCTCGAGCGCCGCGTGGACAGTCGCGGCGCGCGCCGCGCCGACTCCGCGCATCAGGGTGAGCGAGGCGACGGGCTGCGCCGCGATCCGGCGCAACGAGCCGCCCGCGGATTCGAGAATGGCCTGCCCCAGGGCGATCGCGGATCTCCCTGTTCCACCCGTGCCGACGACGATCGCCAACAGCTCGGCGGCGCTCATCGATACGGCTCCATGATCGCGCAGCCGTTCGCGCGGACGCTCCGAACGGGGAAGTTCTCGAATACTCAATGCGGCGGGTGCTGCTGTTCCGGCGGCGAGTGTCACGGAGGAAGTCTCACGAAAGAAGTCGGCTCGATATGGAACGCGTCCGCCCTAGATAGCCGGACGCACGCGCAACGAGACATCCCTTTCGTTCGACTCGGTAGGAACCGTCGCGGCCCCGAGGGTGTTCAGCGTGACGCTGCGAGGAGCGCCACGACTTGCCGCTGGTGAAGAGCGCGGGAACACCAAGTGCCACCAACTGGTGAAACTCGTTTGACCTTGCCGGCGTCGGAATCCGACGACTAGACCGTCGCCCCGTGGCACTTCTTGAATTTCTTACCCGAGCCGCATGGGCACGGATCGTTGCGGCCGACCGCGGACCAGTCGGTATTGCCTGCCGTCTGCGGCTGGCCCGAGAGATTCGTCATGCGCCCCGCGCCGACGACCCGCACTTCCTTCCGCGCGACGACATCGTTCTTCGGTGCTTCGTCCGGGCCAATATCGACGTTCCCCTGCGGCTCCCCCGTGGCGACGGCGCGTCCCGACTCATTCTCGTCCGCAGGCACATCCTCCAGGATGCCGAGCGCGTTGTATCGGCGCGTCGGCGCGGTCGGACGCGGAACCGACGGCCCTCTGCGACCGCCGCCCTGATCTCCGGAGCCATCCGACGAGCCGCCCTGCTGCTCGATCACGATCTGCGCGCGCAGGAATCGCTCGGCGAAGGTGTGATACAGATCCGTCATGAGCTCGACGAACATCGTGTACGCCTCGTGCTTGTACTCCACGAGCGGATCCTTCTGCCCCCACGACCGGTAGTGGATCGCGTTGCGCAGCTGGTCGAGATCGTACAGGTGGTCCTTCCACTTCTCGTCGAGGACGTGGAGCATCACGCGCGAAAGGAGCGCATCCGAATAGACATCGAGCGTGGTGAGCTTCGTCGCGAACGCTGAGTTCGCGGCCATGCGCGCGTGCTCCTTCGCCTCCGCGATGGTTCCCGGCCGCTCGCCCGCGCCTACCTCGAACGCGGGAACGAAGAGCAGATAGTGCATCAACAGATCCTGACGCAGCACGCCGAAATCCCAGTCGCTCTCGGAGTCGTAGCCCTCCAGCGCCTGCTCGACGCGGCGCTCGATCGCCTTCTCGATCATCTTCAGCGCTTCGCCCTTCAGCTCCTCGCCGCCATCGAGCGCGAACGCGCGCAGCGAGTAGATGACCTCCCGCTGCTGGTTCATCACATCGTCGTATTCCAGCAGTCGCTTGCGCGCCTGGAAGTTCTGCAGCTCGACGCGCTTCTGCGCCTGCTCGATCGACCGCGTGATGAGCGGGTGCGCGAGCACCTCGCCCTCCTGCGCGCCGAGGCGGTCCATCAGCTTCGCGATGCGCTCGGAGCCGAAGAGGCGCATGAGGTCATCTTCGAGCGACAGGAAGAATTGCGTTGCTCCGGGATCGCCCTGACGTCCCGAGCGGCCGCGCAGCTGACGGTCGATGCGCCTCGACTCGTGGCGCTCGGAGCCGATGATGTGGAGCCCACCGACTTCCTCGACCTCGAGTGTCGTCCCCTCGGGATCCTTCACCTGCGATGGCTTCGACTGGGTGACGCCCTCGCCCAGCTTGATGTCCGTTCCGCGGCCGGCCATGTTCGTCGCGATCGTGACCGCGCCCGGCTGTCCAGCGCCGGCTACGATCTCCGCCTCGCGCTGGTGGTACTTCGCGTTCAGCACGTTGTGCTTGATCCCCGCGCGCTGGAACATGCGCGCGAGCGTCTCCGACACGTCGACGTTCACCGTGCCGACGAGCACGGGGTAGCCGAGGTCGTGGAGGCGCTGTGTCTCCTCGAGGATCGCGTTGTACTTCTCACGGCGCGTGCGGTAGATCCAGTCCTGCCGGTCATCGCGGATGATCGGCTTGTTCGTCGGAATGACCGCGACCTCGAGCTTGTAGATGTCGTGGAATTCCGTCTCTTCCGTTTCGGCGGTTCCGGTCATCCCAGAGAGCTTCTCGTACATGCGGAAGTAGTTCTGGATGGTAATCGTCGCCATCGTCTGCGTCTCACCCTTCACCTGCACGCCTTCCTTCGCCTCGACGGCCTGGTGCAGCCCCTCGGACCAGCGGCGTCCCGGCATCGTCCGACCCGTGAACTCGTCGACGATGAGCACCTGCCCCTCCTGCACGACGTAGTTCACATCCTTCTCGTACAGCGCGTGCGCGCGCAGGAGCTGGTGGACGATGTTGAGGCGCTCGCTGCGCTCGGCGTACGCGAGTTCGATCGCCGCACGCGCATCGAGCTTCTCCTGCGGCCCGAGCGTGGCATCGTGGTCGATGCGGTGCACCGCCTCCGAGATGTCGGGGAGGAGGAACGCATCCGGATCGTTGGGCGACATCGCATCGGCGCCGCGATCGGTGAGGTGCACGGTGTGGCCGCGCTCATCGAGCACGAAGAGCAGCCGCTCCTCGATGTCGCCGTACCGCTGCTTCGCCGCCGGCTGCTTGCGATCCGCGATGTGATCGAGCTCCATCCGCTGGACGAGCTGCTTGACGCCGGATTCCTGCAGCGCCTTGAGCAGCCGCTTGTTCTTCGGCGCGCCGAGCTGCGCCTGATAGAAGCGCAGCGCGGCATTGTCGGTGTCGCCGCTCGTCATGGCCGCCTCGCCCTCCGCCACGAGGCGGTTCGCGTCGTCCGACTGTAGACGCGCCACGCGTGCGACGGTCGCATTGAATTCGCGATACTGCATGTCGCTCTCGTCGCCAACGGGGCCGGAGATGATGAGCGGCGTGCGCGCCTCATCGATGAGCACGGAGTCGACCTCGTCGACGATCGCGTACCAGTGCGGCCGCTGCACGCGCTGGTCGAGCGAGACGACCATGTTGTCGCGCAGGTAGTCGAAGCCGAACTCGTTGTTCGTGCCGTATGTGATATCGCGGAGATACGCGTCGCGGCGCTCGGGGGTGTTCGGCTCGGTGTCGTCGATGCAGCCGACGGAGAGACCGAGATAGGAGTAGAGATGTCCCATCCACTGCGAGTCGCGGCGGGCGAGATAGTTGTTGACCGTGACGAGATGCGCGCCGCGTCCCGCAAGCGCGTTCAGATACAGCGGCAACGTCGCGACGAGCGTCTTTCCTTCTCCGGTGGCCATTTCGGCGATCTTGCCGAAGTGCAGCTGGATGCCGCCGATGAGCTGCACGTCGTAGTGCACCATGTTCCACGGCGTCTCGTGGCCGGCCACCATCGCGATGGTGCCCAGCAGGCGACGCGCACCTTCTCGCGCCGTCGCGAAGGCTTCCGGAAGGATGTCGTCGAGTGACTCCGCAATCGCGTCGCGCAGCTCACCCTCGAGGCCCCCCTTTCCATCCGGGCCGTTGATCTCTCGATCGATCCGCTCGCGCTCCTCGGCATCGGGGGCCGAGTGCTTCTGCTCACGCAGCGCGGCGATCTTCTCCTCGAGCGGGCGCGCGCTCTCGGCGATCTTTCCGCGCAGCTTGGCCGTCTGGGCGCGGAGCTCCTCCTCCGATACGCCGTGCAGCCGCTCGTACTCGGCGTTGATCGCATCGACGATCGGCTGCACGCGCTTCATCTCGCGCAGGTGTCTCGTGCCGAAGATTGTTGTCGCGATTTTCTTGAGCATTCGTCGCCTCTATCGGTACAAGCCGGCCGCGTCGATGAACGCAGCGACGGCATCTGGTACGAACCCATGAATCGAGCGGCCGGCCTGGACCCGGTCCCGAATTTCAGTTGACGACAGATCGAGCCGTCGCGTGGCCAGCCGGAGCATTGGCAGACTGGATTCCAGCGCGCTCGACCTCGCTTCCGCCTCGCGCACCAGCACGACGATCGTCGCCAGCTCGGCGATTCGCGCCGAGTCCCGCCAGCTCGCGATCTGCGTCGCGAGGTCCTCTCCGATCAACATGAATAACGACACTCCCGGCATTTTCTCAGAAAGCGCCGCGAGCGTATCCACCGTGAAAGATAACCCGTCCCGGTCGAGTTCGACGCGGCTCACCTCGAAGCGGGGATCGCTGCCGAGGGTGAGCTCGAGCATGCGCAGCCGCTGTTCGCCCGTGCCCTTTACCGAACGCGCCTTGAATGGGGGCACGGCCGCCGGAACGAAGAGCAGCTTGTCGAGCGCGAGCGCCTCGAAGGCATCGCTCGCGGCGAGCAAGTGGCCGACATGCGGAGGATCGAACGTCCCGCCGAGGACGCCGAGTCGCACCGCCTATCCTAGTTGCGGGGAGGAGTCTTGCTCGGCGGCGTCGGCACCGGAGCAGGCACCTGCGTCGGCGAGGGAGTGCGGGACGTCTGATCGATCGGCGCCGGCGGATTCGGCAGCGGTGCGCTAGGCGCGGTGGCCTTCGGCGGACCGGCCGTGGTGTCCGCGAGAGTGGGCTTCACACCGCGGCACGCCTTGATCACGTCCTTGTCCGACGGGTGCGCCTTCTCGAGCAGGCCGCAGGTCTCCGACGCGTCCTCCTTGTACTTGATCGCTCGATAGGACTGCACGAGGCGGATCTGCGACTTCCGCGCGGCATCGGTTTTGGGATACTGCTTGACGACATCGCGGAAATAGATGATACCGGAGTCGTACGCCTTCCGCTTGTAGTACGTCACGCCGTTGTTGTAACCCTTGGTCGCGAACCATTCGTCGAGGCGCTCGATCTGCTTTACCGCGGAGTCACGCAGCGGCGAATCCGGATAGGCGGCGAGAAAGCTCTGGAAGGTGCTGCGCGACGTCTCGCCATACTCGGGATCGAGCCCTGGCCGGCGCCACAGCTTCGAATACGCGATGCCCGTTTTGTACGTGGCGCGATCGGCGAGGGTGTCCTCCGGAAAGTTCTCGGCGACGCGCGAGTACGACTGCGCGGCGAGGATGTACTCCTTGCTTCCCATGTGCGCGTCGCCGAGATAGAAGTACGACTCGGGAAGGAGCGGATCACGGGCGGGAAGATCGGTAGTGAGCTTCTCGAAACCGGTGATCGCGTGTCCCCACTTGTGCTTGTGCAACTCGGACAGCGACGCGTCGAAGAGCGCCTGGTGCGAGGGGTATTTGAGGGGCTGAAAGCCACCATTATGATGACAGCCGGCGACCAGAGCTAAGGCCGCGACGGCACCGACACGCGATCGCTTGAGAAAGGACATGTGCGAAATGTTACCCCGAAAAGGGCGGCGGGTTCAGCCGCGTGCGGCCGTTGTGGCTGACGCAGCGCCGATGCCGCTCTCGCGGAACCAAGCCACGAACCGTGGAATGCCATCGCTCACCTGCACCGACGGAGCGTAGCCGAGAAATGTGCGCGCCCTGGAGATGTCCGCGAGCGTGCGCCGAACATCGCCCGGCTGCGCGGGAAGCCGCTCGAGCTTCGCGGTCATTCCGAGCGCCTTCTCGATCAGCTTGACGAGACTCGAGAGTGTCGTCACCGCTGACTCGCCGAGATTGTAGATCTCGTGTCCAGGCTTCGCCGTGCGGCTCCGCTCGATCGCGCCGAGCACACCCTGCACGGTGTCCGTGATGTAGGTGTAGTCGCGCTCCGCCGTGCCGTCGCCGAAGAACGGAATCGATTCGCCGGCGGAGATCTTTCGCGTGAACGAGTGGATCGCGAGATCGGGGCGCTGGCGCGGTCCGTACACGGTGAAGAAGCGCAGCGAGATGATGCGCATCCAGTCGCAGAGGCCGGCGTACGTCTCGCACATCAGCTCCGCCGCGCGCTTCGTGGCGGCGTAGGGGCTGATCGGCGTGATCGCAGGCTCGTCCTCGCGGAAGGGCGGCGTTGCGTCGTTGCCGTACACGCTGGAGCTCGACGCGACGATGATGCGCGAGATCTTCGCGGCGCGAGCGGCGTCGAGCAGCACGGTGGTGCCGAGCACGTTCACCGCGGTGTAGAGCGCGGGATCGGCGATCGAGGGGCGCACGCCCGCGCGCGCGGCGAGATGGACGATCACATCCGGATGGAAGGCGTCGATGACGCGGCGCATCGCGGCCGCATCGCGCACATCCGCCTCGACGAGCTCGAAGGAGGGATGCAGCATCGCGCCGGAGATGTTCGCGCGTTTGAGATCGGGATCGTAGAAGGAATCGAAGTTGTCGATGCCGACGACGATGTCGCCGCGCGCGAGCAGCGCATCGACCACGTGTGAGCCGATGAAGCCCGCCGCACCCGTGACGATGATCTTCTCAGCCACGCGGCTTCATCCGCTCGGCCGGGAGGCTCGCGAAGTAGTCGATCGTCTTCTGGAGCCCCTCGCGAATCCCGACCTTCGCCTCCCAGCCGAGCATCGTGCGCGCGCGCGTGATGTCCGGCTTGCGGATCTTGGGATCATCCTCGGGGAGCGGGCGCTCGACGAGCGGCGCGGTGGTGTTCGTCAGCTCGCGCACCATCTCGGCCAGCTGCCGCACCGTGTACTCATCCGGATTTCCGATGTTGCACGGATCGGAATCGCCCTTCATGAAGAGCTGATAGATCCCCTCGACCTCGTCCGACGCGTAGCAGAAGCTGCGCGTCTGCGAGCCGTCGCCGTAGATCGTGATCGGCTCGTTGCGTAAGGCCTGCACGATGAAATTCGACACGACGCGACCATCCCGCGGACGCATCCGCGGGCCGTACGTGTTGAAGATCCGCACGATGCGCGTATCGAGCCCGTGGAAGCGGTGGTACGCCATCGTCAGCGCCTCGGCGAAGCGCTTCGCCTCGTCGTACACGCCGCGAGGGCCGACCGGATTCACATTGCCCCAGTACGTCTCGGGCTGCGGATGCACGAGCGGATCGCCGTACACCTCGCTCGTCGAGGCGAGGAAAAAACGCGCGCCTTTCTCCTTCGCGAGGCCCAAGGCATTGTGCGTGCCGAGTGCGCCGACCTTGAGCGTCGGGATCGGAAGCTCGAGATAGTCGATCGGGCTCGCCGGGCTCGCGAAGTGGAGCACGCCGTCGAGCTTCCCCTTCACGTACGTGTACGTCGAAATGTTGTGCTGGACGAATTCGTACTTTTGATTGCTCGCGAGATGCGCGATGTTGTCGGGATGCCCGGTGATGAAGTTGTCGAGGCCCACGACTTCGTGGCCATCCGCGAGGAAGCGGTCTGTGAGATGCGAGCCGAGGAAGCCGGCGCCGCCCGTGATGAGCACCCTCACGAGTGATCTCCGCGCCCGATCGAGCGGTAGGTAAAACCAAGGCTCTTCATCTTCGCGGGATCGTAGAGGTTGCGTCCGTCGATGACGATCGGCTTCGAGAGCGCCTTCCTGATGCGCGAGAAGTCGGGGTGCCGGTATTCGTTCCAGTCGGTCACGACGACGAGTGCCGCTGCGCCCTCGAGCGCATCGTAGTTCGTCGCCGCGTAGGTGACCGTCTCGCCGAGCCGGCGCTTCGCCTCGTGCATCGCGACCGGATCGTGCGCGACGACCGTCGCGCCGGCGGCGAGCAGCTCCTCGATGAGCGTGAGCGCGGGCGACTCGCGCATATCATCCGTTTGCGGCTTGAAGGCGAGCCCCCAGACCGCGATGCGCGTGCCGCTGAGCGTGCCGAGGGCGCTCTTCAGCTTCGCGAAGAGGAGATGCTTCTGCCGGTCGTTCGCTTCCTCGACGGCGTGGAGCACGGATAGCTGCGCGCCCTTCTCCACGGAGGTGCGCAGCAGCGCCTTCACGTCCTTCGGGAAACACGACCCGCCGTAGCCCGGGCCCGGAAAGAGGAACGACGGCCCGATGCGATCGTCGCTGCCGATTCCCTTGCGCACCATGTCGATATCCGCGCCAACGCGCTCGCAGAGATTCGCGACCTCATTCATGAATGAAATGCGCGTCGCGAGCATGGCGTTTGCCGCGTACTTCGTCATCTCCGCCGACGGGATGTCCATGAAGATGATCGGCTTCCCCGTGCGCACGAACGGCGCATAGAGCTCCGCCATCACGCTCCGCGCGCGATCCGTGGCGACACCGAGCACGACGCGATCCGGCTTGAGGAAGTCGTCGACGGCGGCGCCCTCTTTCAGGAACTCCGGATTGCTGCACAGATGAAAGGGGAGCTTTGCGTGCTTGCCCACCGCCACCTCGACCTTGTTCGCCGTGCCGACGGGGACCGTCGACTTGGTGACGACGACGACCTCGCGCGTCATGTGCTGGCCGACGAGCTCCGCGACCGCGAGCACGTGACGGAGATCGGCCGAGCCATCCTCGTCCGGCGGTGTTCCCACCGCAATGAACACGACCTCCGCGCCCTGAATCGCGGCAGGCACGTCGGTGGTGAACGAAAGCCGCCCCTGCGTCTGATTGCGCTCAACCAGTTCGTCCAGCCCCGGCTCGTAAATCGGAAGGATGTTCTTCTTCAATCCCTCGATCTTGGCGACATCCAGATCGGCGCAGTGGACGTCATTGCCGGTCTCCGCGAGACAGGCGCCAACGACCAGGCCGACGTAGCCGGTTCCGACGACGGTAATACGCATTCAGGAATCGTGTGGGGACTTGGATGGCAAGCGGAAAAGCGATACAGCCGTTGAAGTTAGCTGCTGTTAGAGAGGGGGGCAATGTGGGAGTGGGAACTGACAACTACGAGCACGAATGACACGGAAAAGGCACGAATCGAATCGTGAGGCGCGAGGGTGTGTTGCGGGATGGCGTGGTCATGCGGGTGCGAGGTGAACGTCCAAGAATTAGTAGTGCAAAATGAGCTTTTGGAGGCAGAGCTGAGCCGGTCGATAGTTGCGGTGTTTTTCGACGTCTACAACTATTTCGGATACGGGCTCAGTGAACGGATCTCTGCTGGGGCCCTCGCGTACGAGCTTCGAGACCGAGGGCACCTTGTCAGTCGCGAGTTGGTCGTTGACGTTCGCTATAAAGACAGACACGTGGCGACTCAACGACTCGATATGGTTATCGACGACGCCCTTGTTGTCGAGATCAAATCGACGGAAAAATTGTCGCCCGCCGATCGCCTTCAATTGATCAACTACATACGTGCGACAAAGTTTGAAGTCGGTTTGCTGCTGCACTTCGGCCCTGCACCGCGCTTCGAACGGTTCATAGATTCTCCGAAGAAAGACTTTCACGGCCGCATCCGAGGCCCTTCCGGCGTATGATTCGATCCGTGCCTTTTTCGGCTTTTTCCGTGTTCGCAGTCAGCAGCTACTAATCGCTACTCACGGATAGCGAAACCGATAGCTCGCGGTCACCTGGAAGCGCGCAAACTTCTTCGCCGGCGTCGGCACGTTGTTCACATCCGTAATGCGCGCCACCTCGAGCTTCGCCGTGATCGGGATGATCCCATCGAGCCACTCGGCCGAGAGGTCGCCGATGTACGCGTTCTGCACGTTCGGGCGATCGTCGGTCACGTCCGGATACGGATCATTTGCGTGGCCGACGCGGTTGAGAGTCGGGCGGTCGGTGATGCGGTAGGCGCCGTGCCGCCACTTCGCGATGCCGCCGACGAAGCGGAGCCTTCCCGAAGCCCACACCTCGCCGTAACCGCGAATCATGTCGGCGTCGGGCCCAAGCTCGGAGCCGAGCGGCTGATCGAAGTTCTGGTAGACCTTCGAGTAGTCGACCTGTCCGATATACGTGAAGCTGTCGATACGGCGGTACTGCACACCCACGGAGGTCGGGAGCACGATCGGGAGTGCATACGCCGCCTCGAGATTCCAGCCGAGCTGATTCGGATAGTTTGCGCGGTCCTTCGAGTCGATCTGAATGTCATCGATGAGGAACTCGCCCGAGAGCGTCGCCTTGCCGACGGTGGCGCGCGCGGCGAGGAAGCCGGTGAGGTTCGCGTCCCCTGCTCCGTTCTGACTCGTGTCGTGCTGCGTGACCTGGTAGATCATCAGCGGATTCAGATACGCGAGGTCGACGGTGAAGCCCTGGCGCTGCACGACCGCCGTCTCGCCGATCGTCAGCTCGATCTTCTTCGTCGGGTGGTACGTCAGGCCATGTCCGAAGGCGAAGCGATGCCAGCGCTGCTGCGATATGCCGGCGGGGAGCACATCGGTGGTGGAATCGAGTAGCACATCGTTGATCGTCGCCGCGAATGCGCGCAGCTCGAACTTGTTGAAGCGAAGCGAGAGCAGCAACCGATCGTAGGCGGGGCCGTTGGCCGAGAGCGCGATCGACTCGGTTCCGTCGCCGAGCCACGCCTCGCGCGCGCGCCCGAGCGAGATGACCAGCTTGCTCACCTGCGCCGAGATGTACGCATCCTGAAAGCCGAGCACGCCGTGCGTATTGCGAAAGGGCGACTCGCGGATCGTCGGATCGTTGCGCACATCCGTCTCGCCGAACGCCTCGGTGACGAGCAGCAGGTGCGGACCACCGTCGAGCGTGAGACGAACGCGTCCGACGCCGACGACGGCGGGTTCGCCTGCATCGGTGGGGCGAACGTCCTGCCAGAGCGGGCGGAAGGTGCCGTTCTTCAGTCCCGTACCCTGCAGCGTTCCGGCGGCGCCGAAGGAAAGACGGCTGCGCGATGTGTCGCGAGGGGCCGTCTCTTCCGGAAAGCGCATGCGCAGCGAGGAGAGCAACATCCCCGTACATGACGAATCGCTCTCGGCTGCCTTGATCGCCTTACGAATGTCGCCGACGAAGAAAGGGCGGAACTGCGACACGCGCGCCTCGGCGCATCCCTGGCGCATCAGACCATCGAGCTGCGTATAGGCGGGATCGGTGAGCGGGAGGCCGACCAGCGCGTGTTGCGCGAACGCGTTGACTGGCGCGGCGAGTGCGATTGCCATCGCGACTACGGGCGCGATCACACGCGCCAGAGTATTTCGCATTAGCGTCCGAAAAATGAGCGGACCGCCGCGATGGTCTCGTCCTGCTGCGCCTGCGTGAGCTCTGGATAGACGGGAAGCGAGAGGACCTCCTTGGATGCGCGCTCTGATTCCGGAAAGGCACCCTGCTTGTAGCCGAGATACGCGAAGCACTGCTGCAGATGTAACGGAATCGGATAATAGATTGCGGTTCCGATCTCCTTCGCCTTCAGGTGCGCCTGGAGCGCGTCGCGCCGCTCCGTGCGAATCGTGTACTGATTATAGATGGACTCGTTCGCAGAGTCGATGGCCGGCGTGCGGATGTCGGAGAGGTCGGCGAAAGCGGCGTCGTAGTATACGGCATGTGCGCGGCGCGCCGCGCTCCATTCGGCGAGAAACGAGAGCTTCGCCGAGAGCACCGCGGCCTGCAGCGAGTCGAGGCGGCTGTTGTAGCCGACGACCTCGTGCACGTAGGTCTTGATCGCCCCATGCGTGCGAAGACGCCGCAGCCGCATCGCGAGATCCTCGCTCTGCGTGACGAGCATGCCGCCGTCGCCATAGCCGCCGAGATTCTTCGAGGGAAAGAAGCTGTAGGTGCCGATGGCGGCCATCTCCCCCGCCATCCGCCACTCGCCGTCGAAGCTGCGACGCGCGCCGATCGACTGCGCAGCATCCTCGATGATCGGGAGCTTCGTCGCGGACGCGTAGCGCTCGACCGGCGACATCTGGCCGAAGAGATCCACGGGAATGACCGCTTTCGTGCGGTTCGTGACGGCAGCGGCGGCAGCCTCGGGATTCAGGCTGAAGGTATCCGCGTCGATATCCGCGAAGATGGGCTTCGCACCGGCGTTGTGAATCGCGCCGGCGGTGGCGAAGAAGGTGAAGGGCGTGGTCACCACCTCGTGCCCCGGTCCGACATCGAGCGCACGCAGCGAAAGCAGCAGCGCATCGGAGCCGTTCGCGCAGCCGATCGCAAAGCGCGTGTGCGAGAGCGCGGCGATCTGGCGCTCGAAGTCCTCGACGGGTTTGCCGAGGATGAAGCTCTGGTCGTCCACGACCTGCATCATCGCGGCGACGACCTTCTCGCGAATGCGCGCGTGCTGGGCTTTCAGGTCGAGCAGCGGGACGGGCATCAGATTCCGATGGGTGGCGAGACGTCGCGACGCTCACGGGCCGTGGCGGCGCGGGCCAGCTCATGCCACTCCTGGAGCGAGCGGACCTGAGGCGGCCGGAAGCGAAGCGAGAGAATCGCATCGCACGCGGCGTTCGCCGCTGACATCGTGGTGGTGTACGGAATGCGGTGGGCGACGGCCGCCTGCCGCATGGTGTAGTCGTCCGTCTGCGAATGCTTGCCGAGCGGCGTGTTGATGAGCAGCTGCACCTGGCCGTTGACGATCAGATCGACGCCGTTCGGCCGACCCTCGTGCACCTTGAACACCGTCTCCGCCGCGATGCCACGATCGCGGAGAAATTTCGCGGTGCCCGGCGTCGCAAGAACGCGAAAGCCCATGTCCGCGAACCGCCGCACGATCGGCGCAACGTGCGCCTTGTCCGAATCGTTCACGGTCACGAGCACCGCCCCGCTCAGCGGGAGTCCGTTACCCGCCGCGAGTTGCGCCTTGGCGAACGCGCTGCCGAAGCTCTCGGATATCCCCATCACCTCGCCCGTCGAGCGCATCTCCGGACCCAGCACGGGATCGGCGCCCTTGAACTTGTTGAACGGGAAGACCGCCTCCTTCACCGACACGTACGGCGGGATGATCTCCTGCGTGAACCCGGTGTCGGCGAGACTCTCGCCCACCATCAGCCGTGCCGCGAGCGACGCGAGCGGCACGCCGATGGCCTTCGAGATGAACGGGATCGTGCGGCTCGCGCGCGGATTGACCTCGAGCACATAGACGACTCGATCGCGAATGGCGAACTGCACGTTGATCAACCCGATCACGCCGAGCGCCTTCGCGAGCGCGAGCGTGTGCGTACGCATCGTCGCGAGATCCTCCTCGCGGATGATGTAGGGCGGGAGCACGCACGCGGAGTCGCCGGAGTGGATCCCTGCATCCTCGATGTGCTGCATGACGCCGCCGATCACATAGTGCTCGCCGTCGCCGATCGCGTCGACATCGACTTCGTAGGCATCTTCGAGGAAGCGGTCGATGAGCACGGGGCGATTTTCGGAGACGCGCGCTGCGGTCTCGAAGTAGCCGCGCAGCGAGCCCTGGTCGTACACGATCTGCATCGCGCGTCCCCCGAGCACGTACGAGGGCCGCACGAGCACCGGATATCCGACCTCCAGCGCGACGGCCTCCGCCTCCGCCAGCGTCGTGGCGGTGCCGTTCGGCGGCTGACGAATCCCGAGCTCGCGCGCGACCTTGTCGAAGCGACGGCGATCCTCGGCGATGTCGATCGCGTCCGGCGAGGTGCCGAGGATCTTCACCCCCGCGGCCTCGAGCGCGCGCGTGAGCTTGATCGGCGTCTGCCCGCCGAGCTGCACGATGACGCCGAATGGGTGTTCGCGCTGCACGATCTCGAGCACGTCTTCGAGTGTGAGCGGCTCGAAGTACAGCTTGTCCGAAATATCGAAGTCGGTCGACACCGTCTCGGGATTCGAATTGACCATGATGGTCTCGTAGCCTGCTTCCCGCAGCGCGAGCACCGCGCGAACGCAGCAGTAGTCGAACTCGACCCCCTGCCCGATGCGATTCGGCCCGCTGCCGAGGATCACGACCGAAGGCTTTCCGGAGCGCGGCGCCTCGCTCTCTTCATCGTACGAGCCGTAGAGATACGGCGTCGCCGACGGAAATTCCCCTGCGCAGGTGTCGACCATCTTGTAGACCGGGCGTACGCCGAGTGCCCAGCGGCGCTCACGCGTCTCCTGCTCGGACTCACCGCGCAGCGCGCCGAGCTGCGCATCGGAGAATCCCATCCGCTTCATGCTGCGCATTTCGCGCTCGGTTATTTCGCCCAGCTTCGCGTAACGGCGCTCGGCCTCGAGGAGATCGTTCATTTGATCGAGAAACCAGCGATCGATGCGCGTGAGCTCGTACAGCTCGTCGATCGACAGCCCGCGCTCCAGTGCGTGCTTCACCTGGAAGATTCGCTCCGGCGTCGGCTGACGCAGCTGGCCGCGCAGCGTCTCGAGGGTGTCGTCCTCGAGGCGATCGTCGATGAGGCGCGCACCGACGTGCCATCCGGAGCGGCCGATCTCGAGCGCGCGCAGCCCCTTCTGGAAGGCTTCCTTGAAGGTGCGTCCGATCGCCATCGACTCGCCAACGGATTTCATCTGCGTGGTCAGGCGCGGGTCAGCCGCGGCGAACTTCTCGAAGGCGAAGCGCGGACACTTCACCACGACGTAGTCGAGCACCGGCTCGAACGACGCGGGGGTCGTCTTCGTGATGTCGTTCGTGATCTCGTCGAGGCGGTAGCCGACGGCGAGCTTGGTGCCAATGCGCGCGATCGGAAAGCCGGTCGCCTTGGACGCGAGGGCCGATGATCGCGAGACGCGAGGGTTCATCTCGATGACGAGGAGCTCGCCATCGTCCGGATTCACGGCGAACTGAATGTTGCACCCACCCGCCTCGACGCCGATCTCGCGGATGATCGCCACGGCCGCATCGCGCATCGTCTGGTACTCGCGATCGGTGAGCGTGAGCGCCGGAGCCACGGTGATGGAGTCGCCGGTGTGCACGCCCATCGGATCAATGTTCTCGATCGAGCACACGATCACGACGTTGTCGGCGTGGTCGCGCATGACCTCGAGCTCGTATTCCTTCCAGCCGAGGAGGCTGCGCTCGATGAGCACCTGGCCCGTGGGGGAGAGGTCGAGCCCGTGGCGCACGATCTCCTCGTACTCCTCGAGATTGTAGGCGACGCCACCGCCCGTGCCACCGAGGGTGAACGACGGACGGATGATCGCGGGGAAGCTGACGACCGGAAGGAGCGCGATCGCATCGTCCCACGTGCGCGCGATGCCGCCCGTCGCAACGCGCTGTCCGATGCGGCGCATCGCGTCCGCGAAGAGCTCGCGATCCTCGGCGAGGCGGATCGCGCGCGCGTCGGCGCCGATGAGCTCCACGCCGTACTTCTCGAGCACCCCGCTGTCCGCGAGCTCCAGCGCGACGTTGAGCGCGGTCTGCCCGCCCATCGTGGGCAGCAGCGCATCGGGGCGCTCGCGCTCGATCACCTGCTCGACGACGCTCGCGGTCACCGGTTCTATGTAGGTGCGATCCGCGAATTCCGGATCCGTCATGATCGTCGCCGGATTCGAGTTCACCAGCACGACCGTGTATCCCTCCTCGCGCAGCGCCTTTGCCGCCTGCGTTCCGGAATAGTCGAATTCGGCGCCCTGCCCGATGACTATGGGACCAGAGCCGATGAGGAGAATCTTTTGCAGATCAGTGCGACGCGGCACGTATGAGCTCTTCGAGTGTGGTGTCGAGCGAATGACGCGGGGCCCAGCCCGTTGCCGCGCGCACCTTCGCGGCACTGCCGACGAGCGCCGGCACATCCGCGGGGCGAACGAGCGCCGGGTCGGTCTGCAATTTCGCCTCTACTCCGGCGAGGGCAAGGATGCGGAGCGCCAGCGTTTTCATGTCGGTGCCGACGCCGCTCGCAATGTTGTACGCCTCGCCGGGCGTTCCGCGCTCCGCCAGTGCGATGTAGGCGCGCGCCACGTCTTCCACGTGCGAGAAATCGCGGACCGTGTCGGTATTCCCCATCACGAGCGGCTTCGATGTCCCGCGCAACGCGACCGCGCGGCGCGCCAGCGCGGGGATTACGAAGTTCGGCGATTGGCCCGGGCCGGTGTGATTGAAGGGGCGCACTGCGATCACGCGTACGCCGCCGGTGCGATGCGCCTCGAGCGCGAGTACCTCCTGCGCGGCCTTCGACGCGGCGTACACTCCCATCGGATGCTGACCGGCAGCTTCGTCGAGCGGCATCTCGGACGCATCGTGACGACCGTACTGCTCGCCGCTCCCGACGATCACCACGACGGGGTCGAGCGCCCCTGCGGCGCGCCGCGTGCGGAGATCGCCGAGGAGGCGGGCGGCCACGACGACGTTGACGTCGAGGGTGCCCGCGGGATCGGCGTTGGCGGAGGGAACGTGCGCGATCCCCGCGAGATGGAAGATCGCGTCGGGGCTGGTGGCGTCGAGCAGCTCGTGCACGGACGTCGACGCGCGAAGGTCACCCTGCCACCACTGCACCGACTTCGTCGCCTCCCCATCGAGCGCGCCCGCGGGCATCGAGCCGTCGAGTCGCGCGCCCCACACATCGTAACCGGAATGCAGGAGCTCACGACAGAGCCATTGGCCGGCGAATCCGGCGGCGCCGGTCACCAGCGCGCGCACGTCAGCCCCGCGCCCGGTGTCGCGCCAGATCGGCCTCGACCATCATCTCGATCAGCTGCTGGAAGGACACCTTCGGCTCCCACCCCATCATCCGCTTCGCCTTCGACGGATCAGCGACGAGGAGGTCGACCTCGGCCGGGCGCATGAACTTCGGATCCTGCACGACGTAGTCGCGGTAGTCGAGGCCGACCGCGTTGAACGCCGTCTCGCAGAGATGCTGCACCGTCCACGTGTGACCGGTGCCGATCACGAAGTCCTCGGGCTCGTCGAGTTGCAGCATGCGCCACATCGCGTCGACGTAGTCGCCGGCGAAGCCCCAGTCGCGTCGCGCGTCGAGCGTGCCCAGCCGCACTTCCTTCGCGAGACCGAGCTTGATGCGCGCGACCGCGTCCGTAACCTTGCGCGACACGAATTCGAGACCGCGGCGCGGGCTCTCGTGATTGAAGAGAATCCCCGACACAGCGTACAGCCCGAAGCTCTCGCGATAGTTGACGGTGATCCAGTGGCCGTAAACCTTGGCGACGCCGTACGGACTACGCGGATAGAAGGGCGTCGTCTCCGTCTGCGGCGTCTCGACGACGCGGCCGAACATCTCGCTGGAGCTGGCTTGGTAGAAGCGCGCCTTCGGTGCAGCCTTGCGGAACGCCTCGAGCGCGCGCGTCACGCCCATCGCGGTGAACTCGCCGGTGAGCACCGGCTGCGTCCACGATGTCTGTACGAAGCTCTGCGCGGCGAGGTTGTAGATCTCATCCGGCTGGGAGGCCGCAATCGCATCGACGAGCGAGTGCTGGTCGAGGAGATCGGCGGAGAGGAGCTCGACGCGGTCCACGAGATGCGCGATGCGCTCGTACGGCGTAGTCGAGCTGCGACGCACGACGCCGTACACCTTGTAGCCTTTTTCGAGGAGCAGCTCGGCGAGATACGAGCCGTCCTGCCCGGTGATGCCGGTGATGAGCGCGGACTTCATCGGGACACGGTGGTGTAAGTGACGATGGCGGACATGAGAACAGGGAGCCCGCCGAAGCGCTCCCTGTCGTCAATGCTGAATGGTCGGACGATCATGCGACGCGGGTCCCTCGCGGAGCGCGCTGGATCTTGCCTGCGCTGAGACAGCGCGTGCAGACCTTGATCTTGGTGATCTTGTCGTCGATCAGAATACGTGCGACCTGGAGATTGGGCTTCCAGACGCGGCGCACCTTGTTGTTCGCGTGCGAGACGTTGTTCCCGAAGGACACGCCTTTCTTGCACACGTAGCACTCTTTCCCGGACATGCTCTAACCCTCGATCAGCTCGATACGCGCCATCTCGGCTCCGTCACCCTTGCGGTGACCGACCTTGAGAATGCGCGTATAGCCGCCATTGCGCGTCGCGAACTTGACACCGACTTCCTGGAAGAGCTTGTCGGCGGTTTCGCGATGCTGGACGTGACGACCCGCGAGACGCCGCGCATGCAGCGTTCCGGTCTTCGCCTTGGTGATCAACTTCTCGATGAACGGCCGCAGCTCCTTGGCCTTGGCCTCCGTCGTCTCGATGGCGCCGCGCTCGATCAGTGACTTCGCGAGGCTGCGCATGAGCGCGAGCTTCTGCTCACTGGTGCGACGGAGCTGCCGTCCGGCCTTTCTGTGACGCATTGCAGTCTACTCCTCGTCGTCTGGCGCGGCAGCGGCGGCGCGACTGGGAGCCGTTCCCCAATCGGACACACGCACACCCTCGGCGCCGTCATCGTAGCGCATCCCGAAATTCAGACCTTCACGCTCGAGGAGATCCGCGATCTCCTGCAGCGACTTCTTGCCGAAATTCTTCACCTGGAGCATCTGCGCTTCCGTCTGGCGAACGAGATCGCCGAGGGTGCGGATGTCCGAGTTCTTGAGCGAGTTGACGGAGCGGACGGACAGCTCCAGCTCGTCGATCGGCGACTTGAACAGCTGCGACAGACGGAGGCCGTCTGCGGAGTGCTCACCGTTCGAGGCGACCGAGCCCTGCGCGTGCGATCCGAAGTTGGCGAAGAACTGAAAGTGCGTCTGCGCCAGCGCGGCCGCATAGCTCACCGCTTCCTCGGGGGAGATCGTACCGTTCGTCTCGACGGTGAGCGTCAACCGGTCGTAATCGGTGCGCTGTCCGACGCGCGTCTCGGAGACCGAGAAGTTCGCACGACGTACGGGGTTGTAGATCGAGTCGACGCGAACGAGATCCACCGGCAGACCGCGATCGAGCGGGTGCTGGTCGGCCTCGAGATAGCCACGTCCCTTGTTGACGTACAGCTCGACGTTCAGCTCACGCTCGTCCTGGAGCGTGAACAGGTGGTGCCGCGGATCGCCGATGCGCACGACGCCGGACTGCTCGATGTCGCCTGCGGTGACGGGACCCGCTTCCGTCTTGCGGATGCGGAGCACCGCCTCGTCGACGTCATCCGCGAGCTGCAGCGTGAGCGACTTGAGGTTGCCGATGATCTGGTGGACGTCTTCAACGACGCCCGGGATCGTCTGATGCTCGTGCAGCACGCCATCGATGCGGAATGCCCACACACCGGAACCGCGCAGCGACGAGAGCAGCAGGCGACGCATGGCGTTGCCCAGCGTATAGCCGAAGCCCCGCTCGAGCGGCTGCATCCGGAATTCGGCGACGTTGGGATTGTCTTCCCGCTTCGTCGCTTCGACGAGGGCTGGACGAACCAGCCCGGTGAGATCGATTGCCTGAACCATGATTGAAAAATCCTCGAATTGGTCTCACCGGAAAAGCACCGGCGACGCTTCACCCCGCCCCTAATGCGCGGTGAACCCGTATGGGAATTAGGGTCCCGACCCAAATGGTGCGACTACGCAAACACGTACACCTGCAAAGAGCCGGGCGACTGGGCCCGGCTCTCGTGACTCACACGCGACGGCGCTTCGGCGGACGGCACCCGTTGTGCGGAATCGGCGTGACATCCTTGATCGAGCGAACCTGCAGCCCCGCGGCGGCGAGCGCCTGGATCGCAGACTCGCGTCCGCTCCCCGGCCCCTGCACGCGCACGTGGACGCGCTTGAGCCCGAGCCCGAGCGCCTCGCGCGCGCACGCTTCGGCGGCGACGGTGGCGGCGAACGGCGTGGACTTCTTGCTGCCCTTGAAGCCCGCCTTTCCCGAAGATGCCCACGAGATCGTATTACCATGCATGTCGGTAATGGTGATCATCGTGTTGTTGAACGTCGCGTTGACGTGAGCGATCCCCTCGGGATCGACGACGCGCTTCGACTTCTTGGCCGAGCCGGTTTTTGCAGTTGCCATGCGCTGGGTAGTGAGCTGAGGATAGAGCGGAAGGACGCGTCTCGCGTCCTTCCAGCGATTACTTCGTGATCTTCTTCTTGCCGGCGATCGCGCGACGCGGACCCTTCTTGGTGCGCGCGTTCGTGTGCGTCCGCTGGCCACGCACGGGGAGACCACGGCGATGACGAATGCCGCGATAGGAGCCGATATCCATCAGTCGCTTGATGTTCATCGCGACCTCGGTGCGCAGCGCGCCCTCGACACGATAGTCTTTCTCGATCGCCTGACGGAGGCGGTTCACATCCGCATCAGTGAGATCCTTGATGCGGAGGTCGGCACTGACTCCGGTGCTCTCGACGATACGGCGCGCGAGCTCGCGGCCGATACCGAAAATGTACGTGAGGCCGATCTCGACCTTCTTGTCACGAGGGAGATCGACTCCTGCTATTCGCGCCATTCGTTAACCCTGCCGCTGCTTATGCTTCGGGTTGCGCTTACAAATGATGCGGGTCACGCCATTACGCTTGACCACTTTGCAATGCTCACAAATGGGCTTGACGCTGCTACGGACTTTCACAAAAACACTCCGGTTGTGACGTAAAAATTTCCGGCCAAGTCTCGCAATATACCTGACTTAGCCATGCAAGGCAAGCGAGGGATTCGAGGTCTGGCCCCACTACGAGTTGATCGCCGACGCCCGCGTCCCGGTGCCAACCGAAACAGACAGCCGACGAGCCCGTTTTCCGGAGCCGCGCTAGCCCGCGATCGCCCGCCGAACGGCGGCGAGCGCATCTCGAGGCTCCGCTGCCGCAGTCACCGCACGCCCGACCACCAGATAGGTGGCTCCGGCGGCCACCGCGCTCTCCGGAGTCACTACGCGCGCCTGATCGTGCACATCCCCGCCTGCCAGCCGAATCCCCGGGACCAGGAGCCGCAGGGTATTCCCGTACGTCGCGCGCACCATCGCCGCCTCGGCACCACTGCACACGATCCCGTGCGCGCCCGCTCCCCGCGCGATCTCCGCGAGCCGCATCACCTCGTCTTCCACCCTGGCCACCGGTCGGCCTAGCGCGTCACCCAGCGTCGCCGCAGAGAAGGAGGTGAGCACGGTTACGGCGAGCACCCCACAGGAATTCCCCGCTCCCTCGACCGCCGCCTCGAGCATCGCCCGTCCGCCCGACACGTGCACCGTCACCAGTCGTACATCCATGCGCGACGCCACGCGCGCGGCTTGGCGCACCGTGGTGGGGATGTCGTGCCACTTGAGATCGAGGAAGACATCGCGCGACTCCGCGCGCATCCGCGAGACGAGCGCCGGGCCGGCGCCAGTGAACAGCTCGCTGCCTACCTTGACGAAGTCGGCTTCCGCTCCGAGCCGCTCGAGCAGAACCGCCGCTTCATCTGCATCGGGAACATCGAGAGCGATAATCGCACGTGGCTTCATCGCACCCAATCTAATGTGCCGGTGAGCTCGCCAATCGCGCGCACGTCGTGCGAGCGGCACCACGCGTCGAGCTCGCGCACGACGCGCTCCGGCGCGCGCGGGTCGCGCAGCGCGGCGGTGCCCAGCGCTACGAGCGACGCGCCGGCGAGGAGATATTGCACCGCATCGGTGCCCCGCGAGATCCCCCCGACACCCACGATCGGCACCTGCACCGCGCGACTGACCAGCCACGTCGCACGTACGCCAACGGGGAGCAGCGCCGCGCCGCTCATCCCGCCGGTGCCGAAGCCGAGCGCGGGACGACGCGTTTCCACATCGATCACGAGCCCGGGTATCGTGTTCACCAGCGAGATTGCATCGGCGCCCGCATCGACTGCGATCTTCGCGGCGCCCGCGATATCAGCAAGCGACGGGCTGAGCTTCACGAAGAGCGGGAGCCTCGTCGCCGCACGCGCCCCGCGCACGACGTCCGCCAGCGCGCGCGGATCCGCGCCGAACTCGAGGCCCCCGGCTCTCGTGTTCGGGCAGCTGACATTGAGCTCGAAGGCGGCGATGCCCTTCTCGCCCGCAAGCTCGTCCACGACGGTCGCGTAGTCCTCGACCAGGTCGCCGACCACGTTCACGATCACGCGCGCCCGCGAGAGATTCGCCGCGAGCCACGGAAGATCGTGCGCGCGCACATCCGCGACGCCGGGATTCGCGAGTCCGATCGCATTGAGCATTCCGCCGGGCGTGTCGACCACACGGAGTGGCGGCGCACCGTTGCGCGGCTTGATGCTCACCGCCTTCGTCACGATGCCGCCGAGCGCTTCGAGATCGATCACGCCGGAGATTTCGCGTCCGTACGCCGCCGTTCCCGAGGCGAGCAGAACGGGATTCTGGAAGCGGATCCCCGCGACGTCGACGGCGAGGATGTCTGCGGTCACGGCGAGGTGCTGCCGAGCCTGCGCTCGTAGTTCTCGAGATACTCGTTCACGGCGGTCGCGATCGCGCTCGCAATCGCGCGCTGCCTCACCGGATTGGAGATGAAGCGCGCCTCCTCGGCGTTCGTCCCGAAGCCGATCTCCACGAGCACCGCGGGCATGTACGCCCTGACCAGCACCATGAACCCCGCCTGCTTCACGCCGCGGCTCGGTCCTTCCTCGACGGCGCCGAGACGGCGCTGGATGATTTCCGCGAGCTCGCTCGACTCGCGCAGATGCTCGTTCTGCGCCATGTCCATCGTGATGAAGTTGAGCGGATCATCCTTGCCGCTCGACGGGCCGCCCTCGAAGTGCACCGATTCGTTTTCCATCTTCTCGACGCGCTTCGCATCCTCCGTCTTCGCCTCGGCGAGAAAGTACGTCTCGTAGCCGCGCGCGTCGGCCGGCTTCCTCCACGCGAGATTCGCGGCGTTCACGTGGATCGACACGAAGACATCGCCGTGGACGGCGTTCGCGATCTTCCCCTGATCGCCGAGGGTGATGAGCGTGTCGCGCGTGCGCGTCATCGTCACGCTCATTCCCCGCGCGCGCAGCGCGGTGTCGAGCTTCTGCGCGACTGCGAGCGTGATGTTCTTCTCGTAGATCGTCCAGCGGCTGCCGATCGGGCCGTGCATGCCGGTATCCGGGCCGCCGTGTCCGGCATCGACGACAATGCGGCGCTTGCGCGTTCGAGTACCCGGACGCGTCGGCGACGAACGCTTCTCCGCCACTCCGGATGCGGGGAGAATAGCGACGCTCGATGTCGCGGGCGATCCGGTGTAGCGAAGCTCGGCGCGGCCGGCATTATACCGGAGCCGGTCCGACGCGGCGCGCGGGAGCAGCTCGGCCACGAGCTCGAAGGGGACGTGCAGATGTCCGTCGACGACGAAGGGCGCGGCCGCGAGAGGCACGATCTGCCCGCTGATCTTCGCGTACGGAAGCTGGTCGCGGATCTCCATATCGACCCCCGCGACTTTCACCGCGAACCGTCCGTTGCCGAGGTCGGAGATGTTGAGCGGCACGAGCGGCGCGAGACGCTCGAGCGAAATCGCCGCGCCGATGTTGGTCTCGACGAGCGGAACGATGCTTTCGCTCTCGCCGGCACGCACCGACAGCACGGATGGCGTCGTCGCGGCGAGCTGCAGCGCGACGAGGACCGCTCCGATCATCGAGCGCGCACCGCGCGCGCCATGTCGCGCTGATCCTCGCGCTTCTTCTCGTCCGCGCGTTTGTCGTGCAGCTTCTTTCCCTTGCCGAGGGCCAGCGTCACTTTCGCGACTCCGCGCTTGAAGTACATCTCGAGCGGGACCAGCGTGAGCCCCTGGCGCTCGACTGCGCCAATGAGCTTGCGGATCTCCTTGCGATGCATGAGCAGCTTGCGCGTGCGCGTCGGCTCATGGTTGAAGCGGTTCCCCTGCTCGTATGGTGAGATGTGGAGATTGAGCAGGAAGACCTCTCCGTCGTTCAGAATCCCATAACTATCGGTGAGGTTTGCCTTTCCATCGCGAAGCGACTTGACCTCGGTCCCCGTCAGCACGATTCCGGCCTCCCACGCATCGATGATCTGATAGTCGTGACGGGCGCGCTTGTTTCGGGCAATGATCTTATGCCCGTCCTGCTCATCGTCTGTGGGCATGGGTCGCTCTGTAGAGACTCGTGGCGGGGAGAGCGGTCACCGGACGCGCTCGCATCCCGCCCGTCGCAACTTAGATGTGACCGATGCGGCAAGCAACGGTGCGCGTTGACTTTGCCTCATCGTGCCCGTAGCTTTTTCGCTCACGCCGGAGTGGTGGAATTGGTAGACGCGCTGCGTTCAGGGCGCAGTGGGCGTATGCCCGTGGGGGTTCGAGTCCCCCCTTCGGCATGTAGAGCAACGGGCGATCCGCGTAAGCGGTCGCCCGTTCGTTCATCCGGCAAGCGTCGCCGCGCCGAAGCTCTTGCGCAGCGAAGCGTTCGCCTCGCCCATGTAGCGCGCGAGGAGATCGCCCGCGTGCGCAACGACTTCCGGCCGGGCGGCGTGGCGGTGCCCAGCGAAGTCGAGAAGCGCGCGGCCGAGATGCCAGCCGCTTCCCTCACCCTCGCGATTGTTCAGCGCGTCGCCATACGCGGTGAGGCGCGCATTGAGCTGACGCTCCGCCATGCGAATCTTTCCCGGCGCAACGGCGCGGTCGTTCGCGAGCTCGCGCGCGAGCGCGGCGGCGACCAGCGACGCGGTACGATCGTCGAGCGCGTCACGCTGCGCACCGAGAAGTCCGAGCGCACGACGCGCATAGCGAAGCTCCCAGCGTGCGTGATCCGTGTCGCAGTCGGTGCCGTGCTCACTCAGCCACTCGACATCTTCCTCGGAGGGCTCGACGAACAGCGCGGTGACGTACGACTCGGCGCGCCGCCGCTGCTCGCGATCGAGCGTCCACGCGCGGAGCGACCGTATCACGGGTCGCTGCCGCTCAGACGGTGAGAATCGGCAGGCCCACACGCCCGCGCACGGTTTGCTCGCCGTAGAGGAGATCGGAGAGATGCACGCCTTCGAGGACGTCGTCGATCTTCTGCTGCAGGAGCATCCACACCGGACGAATACTGCATTCGCCTGACGCCGCGCATCGTTCGCTGTTCACAGGATGCGACACACAATGGAGGTCGAAGGTGGAGAGCTCGGACGCCTGGATGATCTCGCGAACGGAGATCTCGGTCGCCGGGCGCGCGAGCGCGTAGCCGCCATGCGCGCCTCGTGTGCTGCGGACGATTTCGGCGCGGCGAAGACGCAGCATGATCTGCTCGACGTAGTCCGCCGGAAGCTTTTCGCGCGTGGCGAGATCGCGCCCGGTGACCGGCCCCTCGTCCATCCGACGGGCGAGGTGAAGCGCGCTGATCAATCCGTACTCGGCCCACGTAGTGATGCGCATGTCCTGGAGATTACCGATGGCCCCGAGGTGTAACAAGGCCGAGCGCGTCGGCTTGACCGCGCGGCCAGCTATCCGGCCGAGACTCCGCCGTGCGCGCCGCCCGGTACACCGATCTCCGTCATTTTCCGCAGGTCGAGCACATCGTCCGCCTCGGCCTCCGGAAGCACGCGCTCGCGCTTCACGAGATCGCGAATGAGCACGTTTTCCTTCACCGACTGCTTGCTGAGCTCAGCCGCCCGCGCGTAGCCGATCTGCGGAGCGAGCGCCGTCGCGAGCGCCGCCGAGCGCTCGACCCAGTACGCACACATCTCGACGTTCGCCTCGATGCCGGCGATCGTCTTGTGCGAGAGCGAGCGAGCCGCATTCGTGAGGATCATCTCGGAGAGGAAGATGTTGTGCGCGATAACCGGCATCATGACGTTGAGCTCGAGCTGCCCATGCTCGGCCGCGATCGCGACGCACACGTCGTTCCCCATCACCTGGAAGCAGACCTGATTGACCATCTCGGGGATGGAGGGATTCACCTTCCCCGGCATGATCGACGAGCCGGGCTGCACTGCCGGGAGCCGGATCTCATCGAGCCCGGTGCGCGGACCCGACGCCATGAGCCGGAGGTCGCTGGCGATCTTTCCCAGATCGACGGCGAGCGTGCGGAGCGCGCCGCTGAAGCCGGCGGCATCGCCCATGCTCTGCATCAGCTGGATGCGGTCGCTCCCCTCGCGCACATCAAGCCCGGAGATGGCGCGAAGATGCTCGACCATGAGTGCCGGATATTCGGGCTCCACGTTCACGCCGGTGCCAACGGCGCTGCCACCGATCCCGAGCTCGCGCAGGAAGCTTGCGGCCATCTCGACGCGCTGGAGGTTGCGATCGATGCTTACACCGTACGCGCGGAACTCCTGCCCGAGTCGGATGGGCATCGCGTCCTGCAGATGCGTGCGCCCGCTCTTGAGGACGTCGTCGAACTCGACGCCCTTCGCGAGGAGCGCGTCGCGCAGACCGCCGAATACCGCCAGGAGATCGCGCGCGAGCGCGAGCGCGCCGAGCCGGATGGCCGTCGGGATCACGTCGTTGGTCGACTGCGCCATGTTGACGTGATCGTTCGGATGAATCGGCGCGTAGCTTCCCCGCGCGAAGCCGAGGCGCTCGTTCGCGAGATTCGCGAGCACCTCGTTGACGTTCATGTTGTGCGAGGTACCGGCGCCGGCCTGATAGACATCGACGACGAAGTGCTCGCGATGTGCGCCGCCGAGAATCTCGTCGGCCGCGGCAACGATTGCGTCGGCGAGCTTCGGGTCGAGGCGGCCGGTCTGCTTGTGGGTGAGCGCCGCAGCCTTCTTGATCCAGACGACGGCGGTCACGAACATCGGGAGCGGACGCATTCCGCTGATCGGAAAGTTCTGCGTCGCGCGAACGGTCTGCGCGCCGTACAGCGCGCTCGCGGGAACGGCGAGCGCGCCGAGAGGATCTTTCTCGGTACGGGTCGCCGACTCGCTGCTGGAGCTGCCCTGTGCTGAAGGCACGATCAGTGGTGAACGACCGTGCTGTCCGTCGAGTACGTGGAAACGATCCCGACTTCCTGGCCGCCATCGTTGTTGAACGTCGTCAGGAAGCGATACGCGTGCACGCGCTGCGCATTGGCAGTCCGGAAAGCGTTCGCGAAGCTCGCCTGCACCGTATGCGATCCGTTGTCGCTGAACTGACAGAAGACCTGCGTCGCAATCGCGTTCGACGCCGTTCCGTACTCGAGCTGTACCACCACCGATGCATGCTGGCCGACCTGCGCGTTCCAGGTGATCGGCATGTCGTGCGTGCTGTCGGCGCTTGCCTCGATCGGCCCGAGCTTGAGCGAATCCGCGTTCACGAAGGTGAAGTTGAACGCATGGAAGGCGTTCGTGCCGCCCGGAACAACGACGCGACCCGTGCTCCCCGGAACGATGGCGATGCTGTCGCCAGCGGGCAGCTTATAGAAGACGTAGCCGTTCACGTCCGCGGCCGCCGGCGTCAGCTGCGCCGTATCCGTCGTCAGCGCGACGGTCACAGGCGTGCCCGCAGCGATCTGTGCGAGCGGAGAAATCGCTCCGGTGCCCGGATACCCGATCACGGCGCACGTATCGGCGTTCTGGTTGCTGTTTGGGATCGACACGTTGACCGCGTCGACGAAATACGCCGAGGGGCTCGTTTTGTGAGCGCCGCTCACCGCGTCGCTCGTGGAGATCGTGAAGAGGCCAAGCGGGATGCTCTTGGGGAGTGCGTCCAGCGACTTACAGGCACCGAGAACGAGGACGGACGAGGCTGCGACGAACAAGAACTGTTTCATGAATACTTCTCCTGGCACGGCATTACCGGGTGACGGGAATGCGAAGCGCCTCTGCGAACCGATTGAAATAATTGAAGAACCCGATCACTGCGGCGATCTCGACAATTTGTGGGGTTGTCCACCATCTGGCCAGTTCGGCATAAATCTCGTCGGTTACGTCGCCATTGGTGGGGGTCATCGCGTCCGCAAAGGCCAGCGCTGCGCGCCATCCCGGCTCGAAGAGCTCGTACCGGCCGGCGTCGACCGACGTGATCTGTTCGTCGGTTGCGCCATGCTTGCGCGAGAGCGCCGTATGTGAGGCGAGGCAGTACGCGCACGCATTGAGCTGAGACACCCGGACCGTAAGGAGTTCCTTGAGCAGCACGGGCACCTCGCCGGGGCCGGTCACCGCGCGCAGATGCGCGAAGAGCGTGAGCACGATCGGCGGTCGATGCGATGCGGCACGGAAGAGATTCGGGACATTGCCGCGCTCCCGCATGAATGCATCGAAGAGCTGGCGCACTTCGGGTGTCGCGTCGTCGAGCTCGGGGAGCGGAACGCGAGGCGATTCGCTAGTCATGGGCGGCCGAGAGAAAATGTGCGAGGACGATGGCGACGACGATGCCGGTGAGCATCGCGAGGCCGAGCGCGCCGACGGAGAGCGCGTGCAGCTGGCCGAAGGCCCGGCGCGCGGGATCATCGACGGAGAGCGAATCGATTGCCACGGGCATCGTCGCGCGAATGCGCGCGATGCGGGCGAGCACCACGAAGCGCGCGAGTGCGGTAAGCACGAAGATCGCGACTCCTCCCGTCAGCGTGGTGGCGCGCACAGCGCCTGGCGGCGTCACGCGCGCGAGCGCCACGAGAACGATGCCGACGACCATCCCCGAATTGAAGAGCGCGGGAAGCGTCTGTCCGACCAGCGCGCCCGCGAGCGTGCGCGAGGGCAAAACGGCGAAAGCCGCACGCGTGACGACGACGGTGAAATAAAGCGAGGCGCCGAGCCACGCCGCGAGGAGCAGCGCCGCCACGGGCGCGGGCCACCCCGTCGCCCGCATGCTCACCGCTTCACGCGCAGCAGGCGCGCGGTGCCGAGGAGAAAGGGATTGGTCGCACGCTCGCGACCGATGGTCGTGGCGGGTCCGTGGCCGGGGTAGACAGTCCTCTCATCCCCGAGCGCCACAATGCGAACGAGCGAGGCATCGAGCGTCTCGCGATTGCCGTACTCGAAGCTCGTATTGCCGATGGAGCCAGCGAAGAGGCAGTCGCCGCCGAAGATCACGCCGTCGTTGTAGAACGCGACATGACCGGGCGCGTGCCCCGGCACGTGCATCACCGAGAGCTCCTCCGAGCCGACCATCACACGGTCGCCTTCGGCGAGCTCGCTGTCCGGCGCCGGCGGCGTCTCGATGCGGATGCCGTAGCGAAGGGCGGAGTCGACGGCCTGCGCGTGCAGCGGCGCGTCGAGGGGATGCATGTACACGGGAACGGGGTGCGCCCGCAGCACGCCGGCGAGGCCGCCGACGTGATCGAAGTGCGCATGCGTGAGCCACACGGCCTCGAGCACCGCACCGGAGTCGTGCAGCGCACTCAGGATGACCTCGGGCTCGTCGCCCGGATCGATGATCACCGCGCGATTCGATTGCTCGTCGATGAGCAGGTAGCAGTTTTCCTCCAGCGGGCCTACGACCAACGACTGGATCTTCATACCGTGTAGCCGCCGTTGCTCATGATCTCGGTGGGCTCGTGCCGGCGAAACGCGGTGATGTACTTCTCGACGGCGATCGCCGCCGTCGTCCCGTCGCCGGCGGCCGTCGTCACCTGGCGCGTGAGCTGCGAGCGCACGTCCCCGGCGATGAAGAGCCCCTGTACCGATGACTCCATGTTCGCGTCCGTGATGACGTAGCCGCCCGCATCGTGCTGGACGTGATCGACGAGCACGCCGGTGTTGGGGCGAAAGCCGATGAAGATGAAGGTGCCGCTCACCGCGAGCGAAGACACCGCTTCCGTTACCGTGTTGCGGAGGCGGACGCTCGTGACGAGCCCCGTGTCGTCACCGACGATTTCCTCGACCACGACATTGCGGATGATCTCGATTTTCGGATTGTCGAACACGCGCCGCTGCACGAGCTTCGACGCGCGAAAGTCCTCGCGACGGTGGAGCAGATATACCTTCTCCGCGTAGCGTGTGAGGAAGTCCGCCTCCTCGAGCGCCGCGTCACCGCCGCCGATGACGGCGATCATGTGTCCCTTGAAGAAGGCGCCGTCGCAGATCGCGCAGTAGGACACGCCCTTCCCCGCGTACGGCTCTTCGCCCGGAACGCCGAGCTTTATCGGCGTTCCGCCGGCCGTGAGAATGACCGTGGGCGAGCGATACATATCACCATCGTCGGTCGTGGTCGTGAAAAATCCATCCGCACCCTTCTCAACGCGCTCGACGATGACAAAGGTGCGCAGCTCTGCGCCGAACTTCGCGGCGTGGCTCGCGAACTTCTCGGCAAGCTCGCGTCCGAAGATCGACTCGAAGCCGGGGTAGTCCTCGACGAGCTCCGTGTTGAGGATCTCCCCGCCCGGCTCGCCGAGGCGCTCAAGCATCACGGCCTTGAGCATCGAACGGCCGGCATACAGCCCCGCCGTGAGCCCCGCGGGGCCCGCGCCGATGATCACCACGTCGTATTCGTACGTCTGTCCCACGTTCGCCCCTTGTCTCCCGAAGTCTTCCGGCTCTATTCGCCTACCGCGAGCACGCTGAGCGCGCCGTGACAGTGCGACACCGTCCCCACGAGCACCTCGACCGCGCCCATCGCGCCGGCGCGCTCGACCAGCAGGTCGCCCGCGACAACAGCACTCGTGTCGAACATGCCGACGCCGTACGCGCGATGCTGACAATGAAAGATGACAGGCCCCGCAAGGTTCCGCCCGTTCCGGCGCGCCTCGGTCGTGGCCGCGACGACGGCCGGCGGCATGCTCCAGCTGCGCTGTCCGCGCGTTGCCGGACAGATCGCGGGCTCGACACAATTCACCGGACAGATCCACTCCGCGAAGCTCACATACTGCGTGCCGTCTCCGCCGCGGCGCTGCCACGGAATTCCGGATGGCGCATCGAGCGGACGCATCTCGACCGAACGACCCGGCCAGCGTTCCCGCGCACGACGCTCGAGCCACTCGTACATGAGGTGCGGCATCAGCGGCGACGGGACGATCGCATCCGGGCCATCGGTCGCATGCGGAGCGACGTTCCGCGATTCCGCGACGGCATCGCTCAGATAATCATCGAAAAACGGAGTCCACTCGGCGACGGCCAGCTCGACCCCGAACGGATCGTCCGTGCGGGGCTCCGCGCTCACCTTGCACTGCGCATCGCGATCGACGATCACCACCCGTTCCGCCGACAACGCACCCGCGCGCGCGGCGCGCCCGAGCTGGCGCAGATAGTACGAGCCGTAGCAACCGCCGCCGACGATGACGATCGTGCCATAGCGCTGCTGCGGAGCCGGGGGGAACATCGCTGCGCTCAGCGCAGGTGCCGGCCGCCATCGACGATTACTGCATCGCCGGTGACGTAATCGGACTCGAGCAGATAGAGCACCGCGTGCGCGACATCGTCCGGCGAACCGAGGCGCGCCAGCGGCGTCGTGCGAATGAGCCTGTCGGCATCCTCCTTCGTCCAGTGCTCGGGGAGGAGGACGGCTCCGGGTACGACGGCGTTCACGCGGATCTTCGGCGCCAGCTTCCGCGCGAGCGCGCGCGTCATCTGCATGACGCCCGCCTTCGAGATTCCGTGCGGCATGTACTCCGGCCAGGTTTCCAGTGCGGCCAGGTCGGCGATGTTCACGATCGCTCCACCGCCGGTCATGTGTCGTGCCGCCGCCTGGGAGCAGAAGAAGGGGGAGCGCATGTTGAGCGACATGATGTCGTCCCACTGCTCCGGCGTCACGGAATCGAACGGCGTGCGCTTCATCTCCGCGGCGGAGTTCACGAGCACGTCGAGCGAGCCGCCGTGCGCCGCGACCTCGTTGATGAGCTTCGTTATCGCGGCAACGTCGCGGAGGTCCGCGGAGACGGACCAGGCGTCCTTCGCGCCCGCGGCGAGCGCGAGCCGCACCGTCTCGTCCGCCTCTTTCGCGGACGCATTGTAGTGCACGGCGACGCGCATCTCCCTCGTCGCGAGCGCGAGAGCAATCGCGCGTCCCACCCGACGCCCCGCGCCGGTGACGAGCGCGACGCGTCCAGCGAGCTCCATGCTACTCCCCGAGCGCAGCGATCACTTCGTCCGGCGGCGGTGCGCCGCGCACGGCGAAGCGGATCGTGCCGTCGCGCGCGATGCCGAGCACGGAGCGCTGAATGCTCTTTCCATTTTCCTTCAGCGCTCCGTATGCGCTGGCGATCTCGCGATCGGGATCGGTGAGGAGCGGGAAGTTGAACTCGAACTTCTCCGCATACTTCGCGTGGCTCTCGATTCCAGCGGGATTGACGCCGAATGGTTGAATCCCCGCCGCGTTGAAAGCGGCGAGATCGTCGCGTACCGCGGAGAGCTGCCGATTGCAGCCGGGGGTGTCATCCCCCGGATAAAAGAAGAGCGCAACGGCGCCGTTCCCGAGCAGCTCGCGCAACGACACGGGCGAGCCATCGCTCGCGGTGGCCATGAAGTCGGGAGCCGTGCTCCCGATCGCGGGAAGTGCGTCGCTCATGCGGGTTGCTCCATGCGTTGGCGGACGCGTTCATCCTGTCGCGCGAGCCAGTCGATGCTCACCTTCATGCTGCCGAGCGCGCGATAGCCTTCGGCGGCGCCATGCCAGTCCGAGCCTCCGCTCGGAACGAGCCCGAGCTCGTCGGTGAGCGCAGCAAGGCGGACGACTTCATCGGCGGTGTGGCTCGGATGGCGAACTTCGACGGCATCGAGTCCGAGCATTGCGAGCTCCTCCACATTGGCGCGCGATGCGTCGCCGCCGGGATGCGCATACACCGCGAGCCCGCCCGCGTCGTGGATGAGGCGCGCCGCTTCCTCGAAGGTGACGGTGCGCTTCTCGATGCACGCGGGACGACCGTTGCCGAGATAGCGGTCGAACGCGTCTCGAAAATCGCGCGCCCAGCCTCCGGCAACCATGGCCCTCGCGATGTGCGGGCGCCCGACGGCACCGTCGCCTGCGGCGGCGAACACAGCTTCCAGCGTGACCGGTATGCCGAGGGAATTGAGCTTCTCGACCGTTATCTTCGCGCGATCGCGTCGCGCCTCCCTGAGATCGAGCAACGCGGCGGCGATGTGCTCTGGATGCGTGAGATGCAGGCCGAGCACGTGAATCTCATTGCCATCGTCCACCGCGCTCAGCTCCACGCCGGCCACGACGCGAACGCCGAGCGCAGCGCCGGCGGCTTGCGCGGCGGCTATGCCGTCGACGGTGTCGTGATCGGTGAGCGCGATGGCGGTGAGGCCGGCCTGGTGCGCCGCGGCAACGACGTCCGCGGGAGCGACGGAGCCGTCGGAGGCGGTCGAGTGCATGTGGAGGTCCACGAATCGCTCCGGGAGCGTGACCGGACCGTCACCGGCATTGCTCACGCGCGGTAGCCCCGCTCCGGCGACATGCTTCCCGGCTGCGACTGCGCGAAGAGTCGCGCGAGATCGTCGCTGCCGAGCTCCGCGAGTGATTGCTCGCGCCACCGAGCGCCGACCGGCGAGTAGCGCGTGACGCGGATCTCGTGCGGCGTGACATCGCGCCGCGCGAAGACCAGCGAGAACTCATCGCGATTGTTCGCAGTTACGCGCCCCGACGGCGACACTTCCCAGCTGTTGCCTGCGATCTCGACCGTGCGCACTGGCATCACGAGCTCTCCACTTCGCGATAGATTCGCGCCGCATCCACAATGTGGTCGGGCGCACCGGCGAGCGCGCTCTGGAGCGTCTCGCGATCAGGGGCTTCGACGAACTCGATCAGTGCGCCGGGGAGGCCGCTTTCCTCGAACACCCAGAAGCCGCACCTGGCCTGCTCGTAATATGTACGGCGGAGCTGGAGCCGCTCCATGAACTTTTTCCTCTCGCCCGCCGGCACGATGGATCGTTGCAACGTGAGCCACCGTGGCACGGTCAGCTCCCCGATTCGGGAAAGCTCTCGAGTGACTTCTTGACGTAGGCGAGAAACTCGTCCGCGACGGCACCGTCGATGATGCGGTGATCGAAGGAGATCGAGAAGAACGCGCAGGTGCGAATGGCGATCGTATCCTCGCCATCGACGCCCGTGATGACCTTCGGCCGCTTCTCGATTGCGCCGATCCCGAGAATCGCGACCTGCGGCTGGCTGATGATCGGCGTCCCCATCACGGAGCCGAAGATGCCGGGGTTCGTAATGGTGAAGGTGCCATCCTGCACCTCGCGCGGGTCGAGCTTCTTCGCGCGCGCGCGCGACGCGAGGTCGTTGAGCGCGCGCGTCAGGCCGGAGAGAGAGAGATCGTCCGCCTGCTTGATGACCGGAACGATGAGTCCCCAGTCGAGCGCGACGGCGATGCCGATGTTGTACTGCTTGCGGTAGATGATGTTGTTGCCGCTCACCGCCGAATTCATGATGGGGAACTTCTTGAGCGCGTCGACGACGGCGCTGATGATGAACGGTAGGTAGCTGAGCTTGTAGCCCGTGGAGGCCTCGATCGCCGCCCGCTGCTTCGCACGGAGGCGCGATACGCGCGTGAGGTCGACCTCGAAGAAGGAGGTGACGTGCGCGGCGGTGCGGCGCGACTGGACCATGTGCTGCGCGATGCGCTGGCGCATCGGGGTCATGGGCTCGACGAGATCTCCGGCCCATGCCTCGGGGGCGGGCCCGTGCGACTCGACGCCCGCAGGTGCGTGCATCGATGGCGGCGGCGCGGGCGGGCGCGACGGAGCTGAACCCTGCTTGGCGCCGCCGGCGAGGTACGGGAGGAGATCCTTTTTCGTGACGCGGCCGGCGATCCCGCTGCCCTGCATCGCGGTGATCTCGAGCCCGTGCTCGGCGGCGATCTTGCGAACGAGCGGGGAGGAGCGGGAGCGGACGCGCTCCTCGAACGAGTTGCCGTTGCCCGAGGCAGCGGGACTGGGTTGGACGGCGGCGGATGGGTGCGAGGGGGGAGCTGAAACGGCGCTACCTTCGCTTTTCGGGGGTGGCCCCCCAGCCGAACCCTGCGCCACAGCCGCCGCACTCGCCGGCGCCCTAGCCGGCGCCCCAGCCGGCGCCCCAGCGCCCGCCGCGTACGCCGCCTTGTCCGTCTCCAGCCGAGCGACCACCGTCTGCACGGCCACCGTCTGCCCCTGCACCACCAATATCTCGGCGAGAATCCCCGCGGCCGACGCCGGAATCTCCGCGTCCACCTTGTCCGTGGAGATCTCGAAGATTGGCTCGTCGCGCTTTACCTCGTCCCCAACCGCCTTGAGCCAGCGCGAGAGCGTTCCCTCAGCAATCGACTCGCCCATCTGCGGCATGATCACATCCATCCGAGCCACGGATCACCCTCTCTGTGAAGTTCGATTCGCGGCGTTGCTCTGCCAGAGCCGCAACACAAGAATGCCCGGCAGGAGCAACAACCCCGCCAGTGAGCCGACCTGCAAGTACCGCTCAAAGTTACACGCCGGAAAGCCCTCGGCCGGCACACAGCTCCGGAAGCTGCCCACCAACTTCGCCACGAACACCCCGATCATGCCGCCGGAGAAGTAGCCCACGACCGCTAACGGCAGCGCCACCACGTAGCGCCATCTGCTCGGCGGCGCCTCCCCATCGTTCTCGAGTGCAGCCACGCTCAATACGCGGCCAGCCGTCGTGCGACCGCAACGATGTCCGCCACCTGCGGCAACACGTAGTCCTCGAGCGGCGGCGCGAATGGCAGCGGCACATCCGCGGCGGTGACGCGAAGGATCGGCGCGTCCAGCCACTCGAAGGCATGCTCGTTGATGCGCGCCGCGATCTCGCCGGCCACGCCGCCCGTGCGCGTGTCCTCGTGCAGGATCAGGACGCGGTTCGTCTTCTTCACCGTCGCAACGATTGCCTCGTCATCCATCGGTAGCAGCGTGCGCAGATCGAGCACCTCGACCGACAATCCGTCTTCCTTCTCGAGCTGCTCCGCGGCTTCGAGCGCCTTCCAGACCGTCGCCGCGTACGTGATGATCGAGAGATCCTTCCCTTCACGCGCGATCCGCGCCTTGCCGATCGGCACGACGTGATCGCCCGCCGGCATCTCTTCCTTGATGCGACGATAGAGATACTTGTGCTCGAAGAAGAGCACGGGATCGTCGTCGCGGATCGCCGCCTTCAGTAACCCCTTTGCATCGGACGCGGTGGCCGGATACACGATCTTGAGCCCCGGCGTGTGCAGGAATGCGGCCTCGGGATTCTGCGAGTGGAAAGGGCCGCCGCGTACGTAGCCGCCCGACGGTCCACGCACCACCATCGGGCACGGGAGGAACGCGCGATAGCGCGCCGTGGCGATGTAGTTCGTCAGCATGTCGTAGGCACACGAGATGAAATCGATGAATTGCATCTCGACCACCGGGCGCATCCCCATGTGCGACGCACCAGCCGCCGCCCCGACGAAGCCCGCCTCGGAAATCGGCGTATCGATCACGCGATTCTCGCCGTACTTCGCCAGCAGCCCGTCGGTGACCTTGAACGCGCCGCCGTACGCGCCGATGTCCTCGCCCATGCAGAAGACGTTGCTGTCGCGCTCCATCTCCTCGAAGAGCGCTTCGCGAATCGCTTCCAGATACGTGATCTCAGCCATTGAACGTTCCCCATCCCGCTGCGCGCTCGTTTTTCTCGACCGCGGAGCGGACGCCCGCGCGATACCAGAGTGGTTCCACCGACGCAGGCTCCGCGTACACGCCATGCAGCGCATCCGTCGGCTCGGCCGCGGGCGACTGCTCGGCGAGATCCGTCGCTGCGTCGATCTCGGAGACCACGCGCGCATCGATCGCGTCGAGCTCCTTCTTCTCCACCTGCAGCTCCTCGAGCAGCACGCGCACGTAGCGGTCGACCGGATCGTTTTCCTTTTCCCAGCGCGCGATCTCGCCCTCGGGCACATACGACTGATTATCGTGCTCGGCGTGCCCCTTGCGGCGGTACGTCATGAGCTCGATCAGCGTGACCCCCTCGCCGCGGCGCGCGCGATCGACCGCCTCGCGCGTCACGTCGTACGTCGCGAGCACGTCGTTGCCATCCGCGCGTATGCCCGGAATGCCGTACGCCAGCGCCTTGTCCTTGAACTCCTTCACCGCGCTCTGCTTCGTGTTCGGCGTCGAGTAGGCGTAGCCGTTGTTCTCGACGATCACGACGAGCGGACAGCGCTGCACCGCCGCGAAGTTGATCCCCTCGTGGAACGCGCCCGTCGATGTCGCGCCGTCGCCAACGTACACCATGCCGACGCGCTTCTCGTTCCGCAGCTTGAACGACAGAGTGATCCCCGCCATCACCGGCACCATGTCGCCGAGATGCGAGATCTGTCCGACGAAGCCGCGCACGGTATCGCCGAAGTGGATGTTCAACTCGCGTCCGCGCGTTGGTGAGTCGCCCTTGGCCATGTACTGGCGGATGATCTCGAGCGGCTCCGCGCGCTGCACGAGCATCGAGCCGAGATTGCGGATGAGCGGGCTGAGGATATCGCCCTGCGAGCGATCGAGCGCGAAGGCGCTGCCGACGGCATCCGCCTCCTGCCCGAGCGAGCGAAAGAGCCCGCCAACGACCTTCGTCTGCCGGTAGAGATTCACCAGCCGCTCCTCGAGCGACCGCGTGAGACGCATCCAGTAGTAGAGCTCGACCTTCTGCTCGAGCGTCAGCGCGTCCGACGGGCGCGAGCGCGCCCGGGAAACGGAGCTGGTTGCCATCAGTAGGCCGCCGCGAGCTTGTGCGCGGGATCCGCCTCACGATGCACGAGCACGAAAAAGCGCTTCACGTTGCGATCGAGCCGACTCTCCCCTTCCTGGTCCGTGATCGCTTCGACGAACGTGTAGTGGCCGCCCTCCGGCTTCGCGCTGATTTGCACGGTTCCGAGCTCGCCGGAGAACGTGCGCGTGCGAGGCGTCTTCGGTGCGTTCGAGAGGCCGAGCGTCGGGAAGAAGCTCTCCGCGAGTGCGAGCACGTCGCCGATGTCGAGATGTGTTCGATGAAAGTGTTGCATCAGGTCAGTGAGTGGCCGCTCGTTCGGGGAGGACCTGCTGATACCACGTGTCGACTGTCTCGAGCTTCTGCGTCGAGTCTTTTCGGAACTTCAACGCGAGCCCCCAGTTGTTCGCCACCACGAACGACATCTTCGCCGTGTACGTCCCCGGCGCCTGCCCCGCGATGAAGCTGTCCCACGACTTGCCGCTTCCGTCTTCCGTATTGCCGTACAGAATTCCCTCGCCCCCTTCGATCGGCTGCGAGCTGTTCTTGTCACGAACGCGAATGTGAAATACGGTCTTCTCGCGAGCGTACGGCGGCGACGGATCGCTCGTGATCTCGAACGCGTAATGCTCGGTGAACGCGCGATACTGCGTGAACGTCGTTCCCGCCGCCTTGGGGCCGCACGCAACCATCGACCCCAGGCCGAGCGCGATCACGAGCGCGTGTCTCACGATGCGTAGTATTCCACGCCGAGGTGGGTGATCTGATCCTCGCCCATATAGTGGCGCAGCGTGTTCTTCAGCTTCGTCTGCTGAATGAACAGGTCGTGCTCGGGATGCAAGCCGGCTGCGGCCATCGGGCTCTTGAAGTAGAAGGAGAGCCACTCCTGAATCCCCTTCATGCCCGCGCGATGCGCGAAATCCATGAAGAGCGCGAGATCGAGGACGATCGGCGCGGCGAGAATGGAGTCGCGGCACAGAAAATTGATCTTGATCTGCATCGGATAGCCCATCCATCCGACGATGTCGATGTTGTCCCACCCTTCCTTGTTGTCTCCGCGCGGCGGGTAGTAGTTGATCCGCACCACGTGCGCAAAGCCCTTGTACAGGTCGGGATAGATCTCCGGCTGCAAAATGTCGTGCAGCACGCTGAGCTTCGACTCTTCCTTG
Organism: Gemmatimonadaceae bacterium; assembly: GCA_039918615.1. GTDB lineage: Bacteria > Gemmatimonadota > Gemmatimonadetes > Gemmatimonadales > Gemmatimonadaceae > FEN-1250. The sequence continues at coordinate 46,915 of JBDSHG010000121.1, forward strand.
GTCTTGAACGATGCCGGATCGTCGAGGACTTCGCCATCGCGATTACCGAGGATATTCGTGGAATACCACCCCGCGAGGCCGAGCATGCGCGCCTTGAGCCCCGGCGCGATGACGGTCTTCATCCACGTCTGTCCCGTCTTGAAATCCTTCCCCATGATCGGGACGCCCTTGTCGTTCGCGAGCTGGATCAGCGCGGGCGTGTCGAGGGCGAGATTCGGAGCGCCGTTCGCATACGGCACACCCTCCATGATTGCGGCGTAGGCATAGAGCATCGACGGCGAAATCGCATCGTCGTTCCGCTCCATTGCCTTCTCGAACTGCTCGATCGTCGCGTGCTGCGGGCCAGCCTTGATGAAGATCTCGGTGGACGCGCACCATACGATCACGACGCGATCGAGCTTGTGCTTCGTCTTGAAGTCGCGAATGTCCTGCCGCAGCTGCTCGGCCAGATCGCGCTTCGTCTTCCCGGTCTTGACGTTCGTGCCGGTGATGCGTGTGACGTACTTGTTGTCGAATACCGCCGGCATCGGCTTGATCGACGAGAGGAAGTCGGCGATCGGGGCGAGGTCCTTCTCCTCGAGCACGCCTGCCTTGCGCGCTGCGGTGAGCGCGTCGTCCGGAATCGGATCCCAGGCGCCGAAGACGATGTCGTCGAGCTTCGAAAGCGGAACGAAGTCCTTGATCAGCGGCGAACGCTGTTCCGTGCGCTTACCGAGCCGGAGCGTCGCCATCTGGGTGAGTGAGCCGATCGGCTTCGAGTGCCCTTTACGGATGCTCTCGACACCGGCCATGAACGTGGTTGCCACTGCGCCAAGTCCCGGGGTGAGCACACCCAGGCGGCCGGCAGCCGGACGAATTGCGGGCTTGTCGCCCGTGGGACGCCCGCTCCCCGAGGTCGTACCCTGCACGACTTATTCTCCTTTCGCGCTAAACCGCCGCCGCGAGCGTGCCCCGAGAGGTCGCACTCGTGTGGTGTCGTGCAGCTCGCGTACCGGCACCCCGGGCTCCGTCTGCAACCCCTGGTACACGGCCCTGACGCGCTGCGCCGCGGTGATCCACGCGGTAACGGTCAACAGAACGATGATTGCGATCAGAACCAGCCCATGAAACGCCAACCCGAAAAACGCCTGCGGTGCCGACAGCAGCACTACGCGCTCGGGACGCTGTAGAATCCCCACTCGCGCATCGAGCCCCAACGCTTCCGCACGTGCCCGCGTGTACGACGTCAGATATGAGCCCACCAGCCCGAGCACACAGACGCCGACCATCGGCACGCCCCACCACTCCGAACGCGTCGCAAAAAACACGGCGAGCCCTCCCAACGCGAACCCATCGGCAACCCGATCGAGCGTCGAATCGTAAAACGCGCCGAACACAGAGCTCCGCTCGGTCCGACGCGCCACCATCCCATCCAGCACGTCGAAGAGCGCAGTCACGCCGAGCAGCCAGCCACCGAGCCTGATGTGGCCCATCGCGTACAGCACCCCGCCGGCCATGGTGCACAGCGTGCCGACCGTCGTAATCGTGTTCGGATGCACATCGTATCGAACCAGCTGCTCCGCCACCGGCTCGACGAGGCGCAGGTATCCAGCTTTCAGCGAGTCCGGCAGTATTTGCATCCATCCCCACGCGATGCCGCTGACACCGCACTCCCCGCACGTGCGACGAGCCGGAGGGGGAAGCTCCGGCTCGTTAACTTATCCCGGCGTAACATGCGGTGCAACCCGCGGTTACGCGCTCATCAGGGGACGGTCCAATCGGTACTCGCGCTGAGCGTCACGTTGTCTTTCGTGTACGTGCGTGCGCCGTCCGCCGTCTTCGCCTTCAGAGTGACCGAGCTGCCGGAGGACACACCGGAGACCGTGAGCGTCTTCACACTGTTTGCGCCCACCTGACCGATGAACACATCGCCGCCGCCGGACGTCACGTAGGCATTCACTGGCTGGCTCGCGTTATTCGTGAGATGGACCGCCACGCCGCTCGAGGGCGAGGGCGCACTGCCGACTTCGACCTTGCGCGAGCACGCCGCGAGCGAGGCGGCGAGAAGAACCACGGTAAACATTCGCATTTACGACTCCTGTGTGCGGGACGAGTGTTACCCGTACCCGTGCAAGGTGCGTGCTGAACCGTTGGCTCGCGCGACATCCGCCGCAGATTGCCGCCGATGCGCACGATCATGATATTCCGCTCATGACCCCCGATCATGTCCGCTGACGACCGCCCCGCCCCGGATTTCGCGTGGACGAACACCGAGATCCGGCGCGTGGGGCGCGAGGTCGTCGATTGGATCGCGGACTATCTGTCGGCGCTCCCTACCGCGCCGGTGTTCGAGCCCGTGCCGCGGGATGTCGCCTCCGCGCTCGTTGCGATGCCCGTCCCGCTTACCGGCGAGAACGTCGACGCGATCTTGCGTCGCTTTCGGACCGAGATCGGACGCTATCCATTCGGCAACGGGCACCCGCGCTTCTCCGCATGGGTGAACTCGCCGCCGGCGGTGATCGGCATCTTCGCGCAGGCGCTCGCCGCTGCGATGAACCCGAGCGTCGCGGGCGGCAATCACGCCGCCGTCTGGGTCGAGCGCGAAGTCATTCAATGGTTTAAAACGATCTTCGGCTTCCCGCCGGAGAGCATGGGGCTGCTCGTGAGCGGCAGCTCGGCCGCTGCCATCACCGGGCTCGCCGTGGCGAGACACGCGACCGCCGCGCGCCACGGCTGGGACATGCGCCGCGATGGCGCACACATCGTGACTGCGAGCGGCGCGCCGGTGCGCATGCTCGTGTACGAGAGCGCGGAGGCGCACTCCTGCCATCAGAAAGCCGTCGAGCTACTCGGCCTTGGCAGCGCAGCGCTACGCATCGTGCCGAGCGACGACGCGCTTCGCATGCGTGCCGATCTGCTCGACGCGATGCTCACAGAGGATCTCGCGGCCGGGGCGCTCCCCATTGCGGTCATCGCGAGCGCGGGGACGGTGAACACGGGCGCGATCGACCCGCTCGACGCGATCGCCGACGTGTGTGCGAAGCATCATGTGTGGCTGCACATCGACGGCGGCTACGGCGCGCCTGCGATCCTCACCGATGAGTATCGTCCGGCGCTCGCGGCGATCGGCCGCGCGGACAGCGTCGGGGTCGATGCCCACAAATGGCTCTACGTGCCGGTCGATGCGGGAATGGTGCTCATCCGCGACGCGAAGCTGATGCGCGACACCTTCAGTCTCGTCCCACCCTATCTGCGCAGCGATGACGACCGGCACGGCGTGCAGGGGCCGCCCTGGCTCAGCGAGTACGGCTCGGAGCAGACGCGCCCCTTTCGCGCGCTCAAGGTGTGGATGGCGCTGCGCTACTTCGGCACATCGGGGTACGCATCGCTCATCGCGCACGACATCGCGATGGCTCGCCGGCTCGCCGCTCTCGTTCGTGCGACTCCCGACTTCGAGCTGTGGGAGCCGCAGGGACTGAGTATGGTCTGCTTCCGCGCCGTCCCCGCTGCGCTGCGCGGCGACGACGTGGCTACCGACGCGTTCAACCAGCGCGTGCTCGCCTCACTGCAGCTCGGCGGCGAAGCCTTCCTCTCGAGCACCGTGCTGCGCGGCCGCAGCTGGCTGCGCTCGTGCATCGTAAATCCTGGCACAATGCCCGACGATGTCGACGCGGTGTTCGCCGTTGTGCAGCGAATTCTGGCTGAAACTGCCGCGCGACAGCGACGTCCATCCGCGTGATCTACTTGTACAGCCGGTACCGTCGCGTCGCCTGCTGGAACGCGACTGCCGGCGCGAGGGTCGCGTCGATCATCGAATCGGGATCCGCGCCCGCCATGAACGCCTCGCGAGCGCCCGGAGTCCCGTATAGCTGATTGAAGCCCTTCTGCTGAAAGCGCACCGAGTCGCCGTTCGTCTGGATGATCGCCCAGAGGAGATCGGCGCCGAGCCGCGCGGTGTTGAGGCGGTCGCGATCGGTGATGATGATGTGGATGCCGTGCACGCTCACGCCGCCGTACTTGTCGTCGCCGGGATGAACCGGAGTGAATCGCTCCTCCTCGAACTTCACGCCGGGGAGCTCGCGCCCCTTGAGCAGCTCCACCGCCTTCTTCGCATCGAGCCACGGCGCGCCCACGTGCTGGAATGCCTCGGGCGTTCCCCGCCCCACCGAGATGTTGGTCGCCTCGAGCCAGACGACGCCGGGATAGAGCGTCGCGCTCGTGAGATTCGGCATGTTCGGCGACGGCTTGATCCACGGCAGCTTGGTCTGGTCGAACCAGTCGACGCGACGCCAGCCAATGACCTTCATCACCTTGAGGTCCGCGTGAATCGCCATCACGTCATTGTAGAAGAGGGCGAGCTCACCCATCGTCAGCCCATGTCGCGTCGGAATGGGATAGAGAGCCGTAGGGGTCGCTGCGCGCGCCGGGCTGTGCGTCCCCGCGTACGCGAAGCTCGAGTCGAGGATCGGTCCTTCGACGTGCTCACCGGTGATCGGATTCGGACGATCGAGCACGATCACGCGCACGTGATTCGCAGCGGCGGCGCGCATCGCGTAGACCATCGTCGCCACGAAGGTCCACGGTCGCGCGCCGAGGTCCTGCATGTCGATGAGGAGGACGTCGATAGTCTTGAGGACGCTGTCTGGCGGCGCGAGCGTTGTCGCGCCATAGAGCGAATAGGTCGGGACACCGCTGCGCAGATCGTTCCCATTCGCCAGATTCGTTCGGTCCTCGGTGCCTCGGATGCCGTGCTCGGGAGAGAAGAGCGCGACGAGCTTCGGCCCCGTGCCCGGTTGCGCCGCCGCTCGTCGAGTGATGAGATCGATGTCGCTCACGCCGTGCTCGTCGACTCCCGTCTGATTCGTCAACAGCCCGATACGCTTGCCATCGATGAACTCTGCGCTGTCGTGAACCAGCACGGAAATTCCCGGACGGGCGTGACCGGCGCCCTGTCTCGCGTGCTCGTGTCCGGCGCCGCCGACACAGGCCGCAGCAATGGCCAGTGTCGCGAGCGAGCTCTTTCTCGTATATCGATTCATTCCCTCTCCGATTTGAGCCGATGACGCCACAAGATACATCGTGCGCCGTGCGCCGACACTCTCTCCGCCTCCACGCACCAGGTGCCGCCGAATGAAGCTCACTGCGATCGACTGGGCGATCGTCGCCGCGTATTTCACGCTCTCGACCGGCATTGGATTCTACTTCACGAAACGCGGTGGCGAGAGCCTGAGTGAATACTTCCTCTCGGGCCGCGACGTTCCGTGGTGGCTCGCTGGCGCCTCGATGGTCGCGACCACCTTTGCCGCCGATACCCCCCTCGTGGTTACCGGGCTCGTCGTAACGAACGGCGTCGCCGGCAACTGGCTCTGGTGGGACTTCCTCATGAGCGGGATGCTCACCGTCTTCTTCTTCGCGCGGCTCTGGCGCCGCGCGGGGGTGATGACGGACGTCGAGTTCGCGGAGATCCGCTACAGCGGGAAGCCGGCCGCGGCGCTGCGTGGCTTCCGGGCCCTCTACCTCGCCATCCCGATCAATCTGCTCGTGCTCGGCTGGGTCACCCGCGCGATGATCAAGATCCTCACCATCTCGCTCGGCGTGAACCCATATGCGGCCGTCGGCATCTGTTTCGTGGTGACGATGTTCTACGCCGTGGCCGCGGGGCTGTGGGCCGTGCTCTGGACGGATCTCGTGCAGTTCGTGATCAAGATGACTGCGGTCATCGTGCTCGCCGTCTTCGCCGTGCGCGCCGTTGGCGGCATGACGGCGCTCAAGGCCGGCGTCGCCGCGCACTTCGGGAGCGAAGCCGCCGGACTCTCGGTACTCCCGGTCTCGATGCACAACGGACATCTCTCGGCGTATCCATGGATGCCGCTCACTGCGCTCGGCGTCTTCTTCTTCATGCAGTGGTGGGCCGCGTGGTATCCGGGCGCGGAGCCGGGTGGCGGCGGTTACGTCGCGCAAAGAATTTTTTCTGCGCGTACGGAGCGTGACGGCGTGCTCGCGACGCTCTTCTTCCAGGTCGCGCACTACGCGCTGCGCCCGTGGCCGTGGATCATCACCGGCCTGGCGACGATCATCCTCTACCCGAATCTGCAGGACAAGGAATCGGGGTACGTTCACGCGTTCGTCGATCTCCTGCCCACGCCGTGGCGCGGCTTCATGCTCGCGGGCTTCGCGGCGGCGTACATGTCGACGGTGGGGACGCAGCTCAACTGGGGCGCATCGTATCTCGTCAACGACTTCTACAAGCGCTTCCTCCGCAAGAACGAGACGGAGAAACACTACGTGAACGTGTCGCGCACGGCGACGGTTTTTTTGTTCGCGATGTCGCTCCTGGTGACGTGGCAGCTTTCGTCGATCGCGGATGCATGGCGCCTGCTGCTCGCGCTCGGCGCGGGGACCGGGCTCGTGCTCATTCTGCGCTGGTACTGGTGGCGCATCAATGCGTGGTCGGAGATCAGCGGCATGATCGCGTCGTTCGTCACCTCGCTTGCCGTGCTCGGATACCTCGGCTCGGCGTTCGTGCCGAAGGTGGTCGCCGCCGGCGGACCGGAGGCCGACGCGTGGGTGATGATCATTACCGTCTCGGTGACCACGGTCGTGTGGCTGGTCGTCACCTTCGCGACGAAGCCGGAACCGGAAGCGGTGCTCGAGGCGTTCTACAAGCGTGTGCGTCCCGGAGGACCGGGCTGGCTTCACATATCCTCGAAGCTCGGGTATGGTCGCGAAGAGATACCTGGCGGCAGGCTGGCGTGGGCGAACTGGCTCGCCGGCGTGATCGCGGTGTATGCCACGTTGTTCGGGATCGGCAAGATCATTTTCGGGGAGTGGGTGGCGGGCGCGGTGCTGGTGTTGATTGCCGCCGTTGCGTTCGCGTGGATCGCCCGGTCATTTACGGGAGACCGCTTCGCCCCGGACCGTTGAACGCCGCGTAGCTAGCCACTATATTTTCCATTGAGTTACAGCTTCACACCGTCACAATCTTCGAGGTAGCCATGGCCACCACCCAGGAACCAGCCGTCACCGTTTCCGTTACGCCCACGGCCGCGGTCGAGGTCAAGCGATTCATGGAACAGGAAGGCGTCACCGAAACTGGCGGCGGACTTCGTGTGAGCGTGCAGCCCGGTGGCTGCAGCGGCTTCAAGTATGGCCTGCTCATCGAAGAGAAGGCGGCGGACGACGATCTCGTCGTCGAGCAGGAGGGCTTCAAGGTGTTCGTCGATCCCTTCTCCGCCCAGTACCTCAACGGCGTGACCATCGATTACGTCTCCTCGATGCAGGGCGCGGGGTTCACCTTCTCGAATCCGAACTCGACGGGCGGCTGCGGCTGCGGCAGCTCGTTCAACGCGTAATCGCTAGCGCACGAAGGCCGGCGCATCTGGTGCGCCGGATGAATGGTTCCGCGAAGCCCGCGACGGTTGATGCCGTCGCGGGCTTCGTCGCATCGCAAGTCGTCGCGCCCGGCTGATGCACACCTTCGGCGCGCTGGACCTCGCCGTCCTCCTCGCCTACCTCGGCGGCACCACCGCGCTCGGCCTGTACGTCGGCCGACGGCAGCGCAGCTCGAACGACTACTTCGTCGCCGAGCGGTCGATTCCATGGTGGGCGGTGCTCTTCTCGGTGGTCGCGACGGAGACGAGTGCGCTCACCTTCATCTCGACGCCAGGACTCAGCTACGGCGGCGCGCCGCGCACGGGCGATCTCGCCTTCCTGCAGATCGTCGCGGGGTACGTCATCGGTCGCATCGTGATCGCGTATACGCTGCTGCCGCGCTACTACAAGGGGCAGCTCGTGACGGCGTACGCGTTGCTCGAGCGCAGATTCGGCGTAGCGACGCGACGATTCACCTCGATCGTGTTCATGGCGACGCGCGCGCTCGCGGACTCAGTGCGCGTCTTCGCGACGGCGATTCCGATCGCCTTGATCATCGGGCCCGCGGTGAAGAATCCCGCACTCGTCACCCCGATCGCGGTTCTCCTTCTCGGGCTGCTCACCATCATCTACACGTATCGCGGCGGGATGAAGGCCGTGGTGTGGACGGAGCTCGTGCAGGCCGGCGTGTACGTCTTCGGCGGGCTCGTCGCGTGCGTGCTGCTCGGGCGTGCAGTGCCGGGCGGATGGAGCGCGATCCTTCACACCGCGGGCGACGCCGGGAAGCTGCGCGTGATCGACACCTACATGGGAGTCGACCGGCCGTATACGCTCTTCGCCGGGCTGCTCGGCGGCGCCTTCCTTTCGATGGCATCGCACGGGGCCGACCAGCTGATCGTGCAGCGTCTCCTCTGCGCGCGGTCGCTGCGCGATGCGCGCCGCGCGATCATCGGCAGCGGCTTCGCTGTGTTCGCGCAGTTCACCCTCTTTCTCGTGATCGGACTCGGGCTCTGGGCGTTCTATCAGGGACGACACTTCGACGCGACCGATGTCATCTTTCCGACGTACATCGTCGAGCACATGCCGTCCGGATTGCTGGGGCTGATCGTCGCGGCGATCGTGGCGGCGACGATGAGCACACATTCGGGAGCCATCAACTCGCTCGCCGCCGCCGCGACGAACGACATCTATCTTCCGATCGCAAAGCTGTCCCCGGACGATCCGCGTGCGCTGAAGATTTCCCGGGCGCTCGCGGTGATGTGGGGTGTCATTCTCACCGGTGGTGCCCTCATGTTTCATGCGCAGGGGACGCCGGTGGTCGTGGTCGCACTCTCGATCGCGAGCTTTACGTACGGCGGCCTGCTCGGCGGCTTCTTTCTCGGACTTTTCTGGCGGCGCGCGATCCAGCGCGATGCGCTGATCGGCATGAGCGTGGGGATTCTCGCAATGGCAATCGTCGTTTCCGCAAAGCCGCTCGCTGCGGCCCTCCCGACCCTCGAGCCGACGCTCGCGCCCGTCGCGCGCATCGCGTGGCCGTGGTACGTGCTGATCGGCACGACGATCACGATGCTGACGGGGATCGTCTCATCGCTCGCGCATGCGATGCCGCCGCGCGTCGCGGCCGAGGTGAGCGCGTGATCGGGTTGGTGATCGGAGTGGACGCCGGGGGATCGCGCACCCGCGTCGCGGTCGCGGATGCGAGTGGCGAGATCATCGCGAGCGCCGAGCGCGAGGGAGGCGCCGTGAAGCCTGGCGAGATCGAGCGGTCGGCGTCGATCATCGCGGCCGCCGTGCGCGACGCGCTCATCACGCTCGATCCGACGCTCGGGACGCCGCGCGCACTGTGCGCTGGAGTGGCGGGAGTGGGACGCGAGAACGAACGTCGCGCGCTGAGCGAGGCGCTGCACGGTGAGTCGCTCGCCGACGATGTGCTCGTGGTGACGGACGCGGAGATCGCGCTGGCGGATGCGTTCGGCGACGAGGCGGGGATCGTGCTCATCGCGGGGACGGGCTCGATCGCGCACGGGCGTGGCCCCGCCGGCGCGCTCGAGCGCGTGGGCGGCTGGGGCCCCAACATCGGTGACGAGGGGGGCGGCTACTGGATCGCGCGGCGCGCGCTCTCGGTGGTGACCGCGGCAACGGATGGGCGCGAGCCGGATACGTCGCTGGTCGGCGCGATTCTCACCGCTGCGGAGCTCGACGAGGTCCAGTCGCTGATTCCGTGGGCCGCGACCGCGACGGTGGCGCAGATCGCGTCGCTCGCCCCCGTCGTGGTGGCAAGCGCCGAGGCGGGCGATCTGCGCGCGAACGCGCTGCTCGGCCTTGCCGCGGAGGAGCTCGTGCTGCACGTGCGCACGCTCGCGCGCGCGCTCTTCGAGGACGAGCGCGCAGCGATGCAGGTCGCGCTGGGCGGTGGGCTGCTCGAGCCCGGGAGCGCGCTGCGCCGGCGTGTGGAGCAGCGGCTCAAGAGCGCGGTGCCCGGGAGCAAAATGCACGCGGCGGCGATCGTGTCGGTGCGCGGTGCGGTGAAGCGCGCGCTACAGATCGGCGCGGAAGAGCACACGGGAGCTGAGCTGATGTAAGTGCAAACGGCGCGCGAGAGCCTCGCGCGCCGTCGTGGTCTCGAGTCTCGAAGGAAATCAGGGCGGCGTCGCTACCGGACGACCGCCCTGATTCCACACGGGCACCGTGCCATTCGCCAGCAGCGAGACCGCACGAACCTCGGAGTTGATGACGATGGTCATGTGCGCGAAGTCGATGCGCGAGATGTCGTCCGAGGGCTGATGGTAGTCCGCGTGCAGATTGAAGGTCGAGAGCGTGTGCGCCGGTATTCCGCGTTGCGCGTACGCGATGTTGTCGCTGCGCTCGAAGAAGTGCTGGGCTGGGCGCGGATCCGCGACAATGGGAAGGTGCTCGCGCGCGAGCATCGCGCCCATGGTCGACCGGTCGTAGCCGGTGAGCCACGCCTTCCCCACTCCACCGGCGAGCGAATCGGGGCGCGCGATCATCTCGGTCTCGAGGTTCGCGACCACACTGTCGAGTGGTACCGGGAAGTGCGCGATCATCCAGTTCGTACCGAGCAATCCCTCTTCTTCGCCGGTGGTGAGCGCGAAGAGGATCGATCGCTTCGGATGCGAGCCAGCGAGAGCGCGCGCAACGGCCAGCACGGCCACCGTTCCCGATGCATCGTCGTCGGCGCCGTTGTAAATCGAGTCGCCGTTCACCGGCTTCCCGACGCCGAGATGATCGTAGTGCGCATCGATGAGGATGATCTCTCCGGCGAGCTTTGGATCGCTCCCCTTCAGCAATCCGACGACGTTCACAGCGGTTTCGTGTTTCCCCGACGCAGCATCGCTGAAGCTCGAGCGCAGATCGATCGAGCTATCGGTAGCGGAGACGGGAACGCGCTGAAAGTAGCCGCTGTCTCCGAGCGGGACGAGCCCGATGGCTTGCATCTGCGCGGCGATGTAGCGCGCGGCGCGCGCGCCGCCTGGGGTGCCCGTGAGGCGTCCCTCCATCGAGTCGTCCGCGAGCGCGGACTCCATGCGGCGAATGTCGGCGGCGCTGACGGGGACTGCGGGGCGCCCCTGCGCGTGAAGCGCCATCGACGCGAGTCCCAACGCTGGCGTCAGCAGCCACGACCGGAACGTCATCGCTCCCCTCGCACGATTTCCCAGCGGTCCATCACGGCCGTCGCCAGGCAGTTCCCGACGAGGTTGATCGACGTGCGCGCCATGTCCATCACGGCATCGACGCCGAGGATCACGGCGACGCCCTCGAGCGGCAGCCCGAACTGCGAGAGCGCGCCGGAGAGGATCACGAGCGACGCACGCGGAACCGCGGCGACGCCTTTGCTGGTCAGCATGAGCGTGACCATCATGAGCAGCTGCGACTTGAGCGACATGTCGATCCCGGCCGCCTGCGCGACGAATACCGACGCGACGGCCAGATAAAGCGTGCTCCCGTCGAGATTGAACGAGTAGCCGGTAGGCAGCACGAACGCGACGATGCGCCTCGGCACCCCGAACGCCTCCATCGCCTCGAAGGCGCGCGGGAGCGCCGCCTCCGATGAGGCAGTGGAGAACGCGATGAGCCATGGCTCCTTCACCGCCGCCCAGAACTTGGCGATCGGGATACGCGCGATGAGCGCAACCGGTACCAGCACCGCGACGATGAAGACGACCAGCGCGATGTAGAGCGTGATGATGAGCATCCCGAGGTGCTTGAGCACGCCGATCCCGCTCGTTCCCACCGTCACCGCAATCGCCGCGCCGATGCCGAAGGGCGCGAACCTCATCACGAGATCCGTGAGCTTGAACATGATCTCCGACAGGCTCTCGCAGAACGCGAGCATCGTCAGCTTGGAATTCTTCCCCGCGCGCGCGAGCGCGACACCGAAGAGCACCGAGAAGAAGACGATCTGGAGCACCTCGTTGTTCGCCGCCGCTTCGAAGAAGCTCTGCGGCACGACGTGCTCGAGCACACCCTCGAGCGTCACCTTCTTTTGCGCGAGGTCGTTGCCGACGGTCGCGGACGCGCCGGTGATGCTCACACCGGCGCCCGGCTTGATGATGTTGACGGCCGACAACCCGATCACGAGCGCGAGCGTCGTCACGATCTCGAAATAGATGATCGAGCGCAGCGCGAGCTTACCCACGCGCTTCATGTCGTCGCCATGACCGGCGATCCCGACGACCAGTGTCGAGAAGATCAGCGGCACGATCAGGAGCTTGATCATGCGCAGGAAGATCGTCGACAGCACCTTGAGCGACGCCGCCTGGAACAGCGGCGCGGGCTGCCCCGGCACGGCGTTCGGAAACGCCACCCCGACGATGACGCCCACGACCATGGAGATGAAGATCCAGTGCGTGAGCGTGAGACGGCGGAACATCCCCCCGCTTCCGCTCGGCGCGTCCCTGCTACTCACTCGAGACCGGCGGCTTCCCGGTCCGAAGCGTCGAGTTCCGATAGCCGTAGAGGAAGTAGACCACGAGGCCGATCGCGAGCCACCAGCCGAAGCGCTCCCACGCCTTGTGCGGCAGCCCCCACATCACGAACAGGCAGAGCGCGGCGCCGAGCGGTGCGACGATGTAGAGGAACGGCACGCGAAACGGGCGCGGACGGTCCTTGTCCGTGTAGCGAAGCACGACCACGCCGCTGCACACGAGGATGAAGGCGAACAACGTTCCGATGTTCGTGAGGTCGTACGTCTCGTTCGCATCGCCGATCAGCGCCCACGAGGCGACGAAGACGCCGGTGATGATCGTCGTGATGTACGGCGTGCGATACTTGCCGTGCACTTTCGCGGCGAACTTCGGAAGCAGCCCGTCTCGGGCCATCGCGAAGAAGATGCGCGGCTGCCCGTACTGGAAGACGAGCAGCACGGCACTCATCGAGAAGACGGCACCGAGCGCCACCAGCCAGCCGACCTTCGTCATCCCCACCGACGTCAGCGCGAACGACAGCGGATCAGCCGTGTTGCCGAGCGTCGAGGACGGTACCATGCCGGTGAGCACGAAGCCGACGAGGATGTAGATCAGCGTGCAGATCGCCAACCCTCCCAATATCCCGATCGGGAGATTTCGCTGCGGATTCTTCGTCTCTTCGGCTGCAGTCGATATCGCATCGAAGCCGATGTAGGCGAAGAAGACGATCGCCGCGCCGTGGTGGATGCCCGTGAAGCCGTTCGGCGCGAAGGGATGGTAGTTCGCCGTGTTGATGTGCTGCGCGCCGACGACGAGAAAGAGCGTGAGCGCGACCAGCTTCACCGCGACCATGATGTTGTTCGCGCGCGCACTCTCGCGAACGCCGAGCACGAGCAGCCAGGTGATCGCGAGCACGATGCCGCACGCCGGCAGGTTGATCAGCACCGGAATGCCGAAGAGCTTGGGCGCGCTGTTCATCAGCGCGTGCACCGTCGGGTCGCTGCTGAGCAGCGCCGTGCGATACCCCGTCGCCAGCCAGGGAGGGATGGCCATCCCCATGCCGGCGAGGAGCGTCTTGAAGTAGTCCGACCACGAGATCGCGACGGCGACGTTGCCGACCGCGTACTCGAGGATGAGATCCCAGCCGATGATCCAGGCGACGAACTCGCCGAGCGTCGCATACGAATACGCGTACGCCGAGCCGGCCTGCGGGATCATCGCCGCGAGCTCGGCGTAGCAGAGCCCCGCGAGCGCGCAGGCAAAGCCGAGGAGGAGGAAGGAGATGACGAGCGCCGGCCCCGCGCCGCTCCGCACGACCACACCATTCACGATCTCGCCCGCCGCAGCGGAGCCGATCGCACCGAAGATTCCGGCCCCGATCACCGCGCCGATCGCGAGCATGATCAGGTCGCCCGCACCCAGCATTCGTCGAAGCGCGTTCGGATTGTCCGCCTCCGACATCAGATCGGCGATCGGCTTTCGGCTGAACAGTGATGCCATGCGGAGCCTGGGCTCAGGAGGAAGGAACGAAACGCAGAGCGCGACGCGCGGGTGCGCGCCGCGCTCACACGGCAATCACTACGACGCCGCCTCGATCCGCATGCCGTAGAACGACCTGTAGACGAACGTCGCGGAGATGAGGAAGAACACGAGCGCCAGCACGTGGGTGAGATTCCCCGGGTGCGAGGCACTCAGCGACACTGCCAGCTCGACCGCGAGCAGGCCGAACAACGTCGTGAACTTGATGATCGGGTTGAGCGCCACCGACGACGTATCCTTGCACGGGTCGCCGACGATGTCGCCGACCACGGTCGCCTCGTGCAGCGCGGTTCCCTTCTGCTTGAGCTCGACCTCGACGATCTTCTTCGCATTGTCCCACGCGCCACCGGCATTCGCCATGAATACCGCCTGGTACAGCCCGAACAGCGCGATCGAGACGAGATAGCCGATGAAGAAGTACGGCTCGACGAACGCAAAGGCGAGCGTCGCGAAGAACACGCAGATGAAGATGTTGAGCATCCCCTTCTGTGCGTACTTGGTGCAGATCTCGACGACGGCCTTGCTGTCCTCCATCGACGCCTTGGTCGCGCCCTCGAGCTTGATGTTTTTCTTGATGTACTCGACTGCGCGATACGCACCCGTGGTCACGGCCTGGATCGACGCGCCGGTGAACCAGTAGATCATCGATCCGCCCGTGATCAGCCCGAGCAGGAATGGCGGGTGCAGCAGCGACAGATTGCCGATCAACTCCGGCTTCAGCCCATCCGTAAGCGCTACGATGATCGAGAAGATCATCGTCGTCGCACCGACGACCGCCGTGCCGATGAGCACCGGCTTCGCCGTCGCCTTGAAGGTGTTGCCGGCGCCATCGTTCTCCTCGAGCAGATGCTTCGCGCGCTCGAAGTTCACCTTGAAGCCGTACTTCGACTGCAGCTCCTGCTCGATGTTCGGCAGCTGCTCGATGATCGAGAGCTCGAACACCGACTGCGCGTTGTCCGTCACCGGACCGTACGAGTCGACGGCGATCGTGACGGGACCCATGCCGAGGAAGCCGAAGGCCACGAGACCAAACGCGAAGACGGCGGGGGCCAGCATGATCCCGCCCTCCGTCGCCATGCCCGGCGTGATCGCGGGAATGCCGAGGCTCACGTAGTAGCCCGCTGCCATCAGCCCCATGATCGTCATGCCCAACCAGTACGCGCTGAAGTTTCCAGCCACGAGCCCGGAGAGGATGTTGAGCGCCGCGCCGCCCTCGCGCGACGAGGAAACGACCTCGCGCACGTGCCGCGACGACGTCGAGGTGAACACCTTCACCAGCTCGGGGATGATCGCGCCCGCGAGCGTACCGCAGGTGATGACCGTCGCGAGCTTCCACCAGAGCGTGCCGTCGCCGAGCGTCGGGATGATCATCTTCGACACGACGTACGTAAACGCCACCGAAATGATCGACGTCAGCCACACGAGCGTCGTGAGCGGCGTCTCGTAGTTCATGTTGTCGGCGTTCTGGAAGCGCGCCTTCGCGATCGCACCGTTGATCAGATACGACAAGCCGCTCGCGATGACCATGACGATGCGCATCACGAAGATCCAGACGAGCAGTTGCACCTGGATCGTCGTATCCGGCACGGCCAGCAGGATGAATGCGATCAGCGCGACGCCCGTCACGCCGTACGTCTCGAAGCCGTCGGCACTCGGCCCAACCGAGTCGCCGGCATTGTCACCGACGCAATCCGCGATCACGCCCGGGTTGCGCGCGTCGTCTTCCTTCACGTTGAATACGATCTTCATGAGATCGGAGCCGATGTCGGCGATCTTCGTGAAGATGCCGCCCGCGATACGCAGCGCCGCGGCGCCGAGCGATTCACCGATCGCGAAGCCGATGAAGCACTGGCCCGCGTAGTCGCCCGGAATGAAGAGCAGAATGCTGAGCATGATCAGGAGCTCGACCGAGATCAGCAGCATGCCGATGCTCATACCGGCGCTCAACGGAATCGCGTAGCAGGGATAGGGCTTGCCGCGAAGGCTGGCGAACGCCGTCCGCGAGTTCGCGAACGTGTTGACGCGAATGCCGAACCACGCCACGCCGTAGCTGCCGGCGATGCCGAGGAGGCTGAAGGCGAGAATGATCAGCACGCGGCCGGGCGTAAAGCTGAGGAGATAGCCGAAGTAGAGCACGATCACGGCGCCGATGAACACCTCGAGGAGAAGAATGAACTTCCCCTGCGTCGTCAGGTACGTCTTGCACGTCTCGTAGATCAGCTCGGACACCTCGAGCATCGACTCGTGCACGGGCATCGCCTTGAGCTTCGCATAGATCACGACGCCAAAGACGAGCCCCAGCGCGCAGACGATCAGCCCGTAGGTGAGCAGCGTGCTCCCCGGGATGCCGTTGAGGAAGGTGACCTGCGACAGGTCGGGCACCTTCAGATTCGCCTCGCCGCCGACGGCGGGGCTATCCTGCCCGAGAGCGCGCAGCGCGGTGAGCGGAAGAGCCAGCATCGCAAGCATGATCGCCGGCCCGCGCGAGAGGATGCGTGAGAGCGAATGGTGCATTGTGTTCATCAGTGAAAATCTCCAGTGAGGTACAAAAGCCGCCGCGCCATTGGCCGCGAGCGGGAAGAGCGAGGGTCGAACGCGCTCGGCTGCGCGGTGAGGCACTACACGGCCTCCACACGGCGCCAGAGCGCGTACACCGGGATGCCGACCAGCACGATCACGAGCCCCGAAAGCGCCTGGGTGCGCGTCTGCGGCGCGAGCAGCAGGATGATCGACACAGCGCCCGCGAGCACGATGTAGAGCGCGGGGAGAAACGGATAGCCGACGGCGCGGTACGGGCGCTCGATCTCGGGATGCTTCCGCCGCAGGATGAAGAGCCCGATGGTGGTGAGCACGTAGAAGAGCAGCGCCGCAAAGATCACGTAGTCGAGCAGCTGGCTATACGTGCCCGTCAGGCAGAGGAGCGACACCCACACCGATTGTACGATGAGAGCGAACGACGGAACTGCCTTCGCGTTGAGTGTGGCGGCGCGGCGGAAGAACAGCTTGTCGCGGGCCATCGCGAAGTAGACGCGCGCGCCGGCGAGGATCAATCCGTTGTTGCAGCCGAACGTCGAGATCAGGATCGCGATCGCCATGAACGTCGCGCCGCTCGCGCCGAACACCACTTCAGCCGCCGCCGTGCCGACGCGATCCTGCGTCGCGTGCTCGATCCCGCGCGCGAGCACCGTCGCGCCATCCGCGGCGCCGTGCAGCGGAAGCACCTGCAGATACGAAATGTTCGCGAGGATGTACAGAAGGCTCACCAGCCCCGTCCCGAACACGAGCGCCAGCGGGAGATTCCGCCGCGGATTCTGCACCTCGGCCGCAGCGAAGGTCACGTTGTTCCACGCGTCGCTCGAGAAGAGCGAGCCGACCATCGCCGCGCCGGCGGCGAGCACGAACGCGCTGGTGATCGACGGTCCTGTCGCGAACGCCGCGCCGAAGTTCGCCGCGATCGCGGTGCTGTTCCGCCCAAGCACGAACCCGATAATGATCAGCACCGCGAGCGTGCCCGCCTTCACGAAGGAGAGCGTCGTCTGCACGAGCTTTCCTTCGCGCACGCCGCGCAGATTCACCCAGGTGAGCAGCCACACGGTCGCGAGTCCAAGGAGCCGCTGCGGCGTGAGTCCGAGCTGGATCGCCGCCGAGGGATCGACACAGCCGAGCGCGCGGAAGCAGACGTCCGCCTGCGGGAACCACGGGTAGCGGTCGGGGGTGATCGCGGGCCAGAGCACGCCGGCGAAACGCCCGAAGGCGACCGCGACGGCCGCGATCGTCCCCGTCTGGATGACAAGGAAAAGGGTCCACCCATAGAGGAAACCCATGAGAGGACCCATCGACTCGCGGAGGAAAACGTACTGCCCTCCAGCTCGGGGATACATCGCCGCGAGCTCCCCGTAGGCGAGCGCACCGAGCAGGGTAATGAGTCCGGTGAGAACCCAGATGATGATGAGCCAGAGGGGCGAGCCGACTGCGCGCGAGATCGCTGCCGAGACGATGAAGATGCCGGAGCCGATCATCGATCCGGCGACGAGCATCGTCGCATCCGTCAGGGTCATGGCCCGGACGAATTCGGTGGGAGACTGCGTACCGTCGCGCTCGACGTTCCCAGCGGTCATGTACTTCCTCGATCGATGCGGATTGGACGCAGGCAGGAGCGCCGGGCACGACCCGAAATAACCGGTCCCGCGGCGGGCGGTAAATCGGGGGGAAAGTAACGGCCCAGTCAGCAGATGCGCTAGGTCGCAGGTGCCGCGGATGTGAGGTGGCTAGAGACTCAGCGGAATGTCCACGCCGGCGGCGACGGGAGTGCCATCCGCGCGATGTGCGGGGCGCCACTTGAACTGCATGAAGCGATCGCGAAGGCGGCGATCGTAGCCGGAGTTGCCGGTATCGATGTCGAGGCGGGCGACGCGTCCGGTGTCGTCTATCTCGAAGTGGATCACGAAGGTCTTCCCTTTGAGCCCGCCGGGCACGGGGAGCTCGGGAATGAGCAGGAGCTCCGGCGTGGGCGGAAAGATCGTTCCCTCCCCTCCGCCATTCGCTGGTCCGACGCCGGAGCCGCGCCCGGTTCCGGCGCCGGTGCCCGTCCCTCCGCCCGTCCCTGGGCCGGCGCCCGGACCGCCGGTGGTGCCCGCCCCATTCCCTGGGCCGGGCGCATTGCCCGCCGCGACGGTGACTGGTGTGCTATCGGGCTTCGTCTCGGCCGCCGCGGCGGTTGGCGGAGGCACGGTGGCAGGGGGGACGACTGCAGGCTTGGGCGGCGGAATCGGCGTCGGCACGGGCGGCACGAGCGCGTTCGGCTTGGGCGGCACAGCCGGAGGCGGCGGCGGTGGCGCCACCTGCACGAAGCGCAGATCCTCCTTCGTATACGGATCGCGCGCGCCGCCTCTGCTCCCGCCGCCGCCGCCGCCCGCGGGTCCGGCGCCGCCCGCGCCTCGCGTCGCGTTTTCCGCGTTGTGCACGATGAGCAGCGGCACGATCATGAGCGCGAGCAGGAGCAGATGGAGCGCGAGCGAAATCGCGCCCGCCCATTTGGTGTCCCGGCGTTCCGGAACTCCAACCGGCGGACGATACGGCGGATGCGTGACGGGCGGCTCGCTCGGAGCCTCGTACGATGACATGTCGATGATTGACCTCCGGCTCCCCCGAAAAATAACGCGACGGACACACCCTGAGATGCGCCCGTCGCGTGTACTACGATGTCCGCGTCGCCGAGGTTCCGGCGACCACGCCCTTCAGCTCACGCCTTGGGCACGTCCTTCGGCGGAATACCAATGACCTTGACGCCTGCACCGCGCGCCTGGTCCATGCCGAAGATCACATCCTGATATTTCACTGCCGGATCGCCCTTGACGAAGATGATCTTGTCGGGGCGGCCCTCGTACACATCCTTCAGCCGCTTGGCGAGATTGTCCTTGGTCACTGCCTCGCTGTTGATCTTGTACGTGCCGCCAGGCAGCACCTGCAGCACGATCTGATCGGGCGCCTGCGTCGTCGTCTGCGGTTGCGGCGTCGGATCCGGGAGCTGCAGATCGATCGCCTTCCGCATCATCGGCACCGCCATGATGAAGATGACCAGCAGCACCAGCAGCACGTCGATCATCGGCGTGACGTTGATGTCGTTCGAGAGCCCAGTGTTCCCACCAGATGTCATTGCCATGCGAATTCTCCTACGGCTTCTTGGTGGTTTTCGGGAAATCGCCCGCGACCGTCGACTCCGTTCCCGGCTGCTGATCCGAAATTGCGCCGAGCACACGAACGCCGTTGTGCGCGGCGATGTCGATCGCGTCGAGCACCTTGGAATAGTCGAGATTCTTGTCTGCCTTCAGGTACAGGATCTTGTCCGTCGTGCGCGCATCGAAGATCACCTTGAGCTGCTGTGGAAGCGTGGCGTTGTCGATGTGCCTCTTGTTCAGATAGTACTCTCCGAACGCATCGATCCCGAGCACCTGGTCTTCGTTCTCTTCCGGATGCGACTTGAGGTTGATGCCGACGGGCGGCTGCGCCTGGAACCCAGCATTGATGAGCGGCGTCACGACCATGAAAATGATCAGCAGCACGAGCATGACGTCGATCATCGGCGTGACGTTCGGGGACGACGCGACACCGCCGCCTGTCCCCGCGCTTGACATGGCCATGATCTATCTCCTCTGAATGGCCGCGTTTACTGCGAGATGGGGCCTGAGCCGCCCGTGGTGTTGAACTCACGGGTGAAGCGCGAACGGCCGAACTCACCAGCAACACCCTTGATCAGATAGTCGATCATTTCCTTCGAGGTGTACGTCATCTCGACGGAGAGATTGTCGATCTTCGTGGTGAAGTAGTTGAATGCCCACACCGCCGGAATCGCGACGAGCAGACCGAACGCCGTCGTGATCAGCGCCTCGGCGACACCGGCCGAGATCGCGCCCATTCCGCCCGCGCCCGACTGCGCCATACCAGTGAACGCGTTCACGATTCCCATCGTCGTGCCGAGCAGACCGACGAACGGCGCCGTGGCACCGACCGTCGCGAGCACGGCCAGACCGCGCTTCAGCTCGGAGAGAATGATCATCATGTTGCGCTCGACGGCACGCTCTGCCGAGTTGATGTCGGCGACGGTGACGGAGCCATCCTGCAGTAGTGGCTTCACTTCGCCAAGCGCGCCGCCGAGCACGCGGGCGACGTGCGACTTCTTGTAGCTCTCGGCCAGACGGATCGCCTCATTGAGGTTGTCCTCTTCGAGGAACTGCGAGAACTCCGGCGCGAACTTGCGCGTCTCGGACTGCGCCTTACGCAGCGTCCACCACTTGCCGACCATCACGGTGAGCGAATAGACCGACATGATCGCGAGCGCGAACACGATTCCCTTCGCGAAGCCGCCCATCGATTGAAAGAGCGCAAGTAACGAAATGCCCATTTGATCTTCTCCGAGATGAAAAGACGAAAAGTGAAATTGCCGTGGTCAGCTCAATGATTTGGTGCGACGAACTTCAGTGGCAACTGCACGATCTGCTTGACCCTGTGCCCGCCCGCTTCGGCCGGATAGAAGCGCCACTGCGGCAATATCGACTTCAGTGACGATGCGAAGAGATCGTTGCTCGCCTTCAGAACCTTGAAGGTGCTCATCTCCGCTCTGCCCGACGTGTCGACAACGAACTGCGCCAGGACTTCGCCTTCGACGCGGGAGCTCTCCAGCATCGACGGATACTTCGGATTCGGATTGCCCTCGCGAGGAAGCGCAGGCTTCTCGACCTGGAACTCGAAATACGGCTGATCCGTGGGCTGTGCGACGCCACCGACGACCCCATTCGCCTTTCCACCGGCGACACCCTTCCCCGAGAAATCCTTTTCATCGGTGACGGCCTTGGAGAGATCGATGTCCGGAAGCTTGTCCGGGATGTTGATCGGCGCGGTGAGGACCTGAAATCCCTTTGGCGGTGGCGGCGCAGCGACTACGTCCGGCGGGGGCGGCTTGGGCTCATCCGGCGGCGGGGGCGGCGGCTCGGGCGCCTTTGCGAAGATCACGTCTTCCTGACGGTTCTTCTCGACGATCTTCTGGCCCGCGTGCGCGGTGACGTACACGGCCAGCGTGATGATGATCGCGTGCAGCGCGACGCTGACGAAAGTACCGCCAATACCTCCCTTCTTTTGCGGCTTCGACTCGATCAGGTTGTTGAACATGCGCCTGGAGAATGGAGAGAGTAGGCGAGCACTGTGACAGACCTGGAACGCAACCTACGACTCATCGGTATCGATGGGATGCGGCCATCATTAAGAAATCATGAAGGCCGGGTTAGCATATATTCACACATCGTGCCGGGCGTTCTGGCCGCGCTCGCTCGTGGAGTGGATCACTTGTTTCCAAGTCTGAAGAGAGTGAGCAAGCTCGGCGGCAGACAGGCGCGCATCCTATCTCAGTGCTGAGGCGCGACGAACCGCAACGGCAGCTGCACGACCTGCCTGACCCTGTGCCCTCCCGCCTCGGCCGAATAGAAGCGCCACTTCGGAAGAGTCGACTCGAGCGACCGTGCAAAGAGCTCGTTGGATGCCTGCACTACCCGGAACGTGCTCATGTCGGCGCGGCCGAGCGTGTCGACGACGAACTGCACGAGTACAACGCCCGCGACGCGCGAGCTCTCGAGAAGAGCCGGGTATCGCGGAATCGGATTTCCGCTGCGTGGGAGGGCTGGCTTCTCGACCTGCGAGGCGAAGAGCGGCTCCCCGCCATCGCCTGCAGCGCTCACGCCAACCGCTGCCGTGTCTCCCGCGACCGAAGATCCGAACAGCGAGCCAGCGTGTGTCACGGGAGCGATGGGTGCAGCCGGGGAGATCGCTTCGGGGATAGCCACCGGAAATTCGAGAACGAGAGGCGGTTTCGCCGGCAGCTGCGGCACGGGCGAGTGCGCGACGCGCCGCGCCGGCGCCGATTGCCGTCTCTCCACCTTCGGATTCGCGGTATACACGAGATGCACGGTGTCGGCGACGAACCGCGTACTCGCCTCACCAGCGTTCGCGGTTGCATACGCCGCGACTGTGATCACGCTCGCATGGATCGCGATGCTCACGAGCGTTCCGCGCACCGACTTCTGCGACACGCGTTTCGACTCGATCAGATTGATGGACATATGTGGAGTCTCCCAGGTGAGAGCGTAAGCGAGCATCATCCCTGGGTTTCAGTCTAGGATGCGATGTTATCGCGATCCTTTCGCACGCATTACGAACCGGCTTTCGAGCGCATTACGATTTCGTGAACCGATCGTTAACGCGCGCGTAGCGATCAGTCGGCCGAGACGGGCTCCGTCTGCGGCACCACCTGCGCCTCCTCCGCAACCGGCAGCGTGACCGTGAACGTCGTGCCGCGGCCGAGGCGCGAACGCACCGAGATCGTCCCGCCGTGTGCCTCCGCGATCCATTGGCTGATCGCAAGTCCGAGCCCGAACCCTCCTCGCTCGGCCGAGCGCGAGCGCACGCGATCGGCGCGATAGAAGCGCTCGAAGATGTGCGGAAGGTCTGCCGCGGAGATGCCCATCCCCGTGTCGCGCACCGTGAAGGCGACGGTGCGGTCGTGCGCGACGAGACTCAGCTCGACGCTGCCGGTGGTCGTGTACTTGAGCGCATTGGTGACGATGTTGAGGAAGAGCTGGCGCAGCCGCGTGCGGTCCGCGAGTACGACGACGTCGGCGATCTGCGGCATCGAGACGGTGAGCCCCGCGGCCTCGCCGAGGATGGTCGCGGTCTCGAAGACCTCGACGGCGAGCGGCGCGAGCGGCACGCGCTCGCGGTGCAGATCGAAGCGCCCCTCATCTGCGCGCGCGAGCGTCAGGAGGCTGTCGACCAGATCCGCCATGCGCGTCGTCTCGTGCAGTGCCTCCTCCAGCGCGATGAGCTTGTCGGGCCCCGGCGCGCGGTCGCTCATCGCGCGCTCGACATCGGCGCGCATGACTGCGAGCGGCGTTTTGAGCTCGTGGCTCGCATCCGCGGTGAAGCGGCGCAGGGCGGCGAAGGAGCTCTCGAGCCGCTCGAGCATCTCGTTGAGCGTGATCGCGAGCTTCGCGATCTCCTCGCCGGCAGTGACGGGAAGCCGGCGATGGAGGCTTCGGCCGTCGGTGATGGCCTGCACCTCGTTCACGAGCCGATCCACCGGTTGAAAGGCGCGCCCCCCAATCGCGTACGCGAGCGCGATCGACGCAATGAGCAGGATCGGCGCGACCGCCGCCATCGTCTCGACGAGATCCTTGATCGCCGGATCAGGAACGTCCGCCGCCGTCGCGACGACGACGCGCGAGACGGCTGAGTTCTTGTCGGCGGGCGACTGCGCGATCATGAGGAGTCTGCGGTCGTCGAGCTGCACGGTCTTCGCGACGCCGGTCGTCGGTGCGCTCACCGCCGCCGCCATCAGGACCGCGAGCTGGTCCGGATCCTCGTTCAGGTCGCGAATCGGCGCCGACACGTAGAGGATGCGTCCGCTCGCGTCGAGCACGAGGAGGTAGTCGGGCATCCCCTCGAGCATCGTGCGCAGCGGCGCGTCGAGCTGCGCGCCGGCCAGCGAGTCGCGAGTGGCCGTCACCGGCTCTCCCGCGAGCTCCGATTGCCGGATCAGTCGCAGCGCGAGATTCGCCTCCACGAGCGCATGCCGACGCAGCTCGTCCACCGCACCCTCGCGGCGCGTCGTCCAGATGACGGCCGCGAAGACGCCGACGGTGCCGATGAGCGCCGCCGCGTACGCCGTGGTGAGCTGCGCGCGAATGGTGCTCATGCGCCGCTAAGTGCGCACGACGTAGCCGACCCCGCGCACGGTATGGATGAGCTTCACGGGCTTCGCGCTGTCGATCTTCTTGCGCAGATGATTGATCACGACGTCCACGATGTTCGTGCCGGGATCGAAGTGATAGCCCCACGCGTACTCGGTGATCAACGTGCGGCTCATCACGCGCCCCGCGTGCCGCATGAGATACTCGAGCACCGTGTACTCTTTCGGCGTGAGCTCGATCGCCTCACCAGCGCGGGTAACCGTACGCGTGTCCTTGTCGAGCGTGAGATCGGCGACCTTGAGCACCGGCGCGGACATCGTCTTCGTGCGCCGGCTCAGCGCCTCGACGCGCGCGAGCAGCTCTTCGAAGGCGAACGGCTTGGTGACGTAGTCATCCGCGCCCGCGCGAAAGGCCTCGACCTTCGCGTCCACCGCATCCTGCGCTGTGAGCACCAGCACCGGCTGCTCGAAGCCGCGTCCGCGCATGTTGCGCAGCACCTCCATCCCCGATCGACCCGGCAAGCGCATGTCGAGCACCACGAGATCGTACTGCTCCGCGGCAGCGCGACGTTCCCCCTCTTCGCCATCGGTGACGAGATCGACTCCCCACCGCTGTTCCTCGAGCCCGCGCTTGACGTACTGTCCGACGGTCGGGTCGTCTTCGATCACCAGAATCTTCATCGCGCGCGCCTCAGCGCTCGTTCGGGCGCCGCAGCCCGAACTCGCGGATCTTCCGATACAGCGTCTTCGGCGAGATGCCGAGGATGTCCGCCGCCTTTCCCTGATGCCAGCGCGCGTGCTGCAACACCGTCTCGATGTGCTGCCGCTCCACCTGCTCGAGTGGCGCGAGCGGATCCGTCGCGCGTCCGCCATTGGATGCGGGGAGCCCGCCCAGCGCAACATCGTTCGCATGGATCACCGTTCCCGTCGCGACCAGCGCCGCGCGCTCGATGACGTTGCGCAGCTCGCGCACGTTCCCCGGCCACGGATACGCCTGCAGTGCATCGATCGCATCGGGACTCAGTGAGCGCGCAACGCCGTCAGAGGCGCGCTCCAGGAAGTGGCGCGCGAGCAGCGGGATGTCGACCGCGCGCTCGCGGAGCGGCGGCAGCGTCACGCTGATGGTGTTGATACGATAGTAGAGATCACTGCGGAAGGTGCCGTTCGCCACGCGCTGCGCGAGATCCTGATTGCTCGCCGCCACGATGCGCAGATCGGAACGCACTTTCTGCGTGCCGCCCACCCGGTAGAATGTCCCGAGCTCGAGCGCTCGCAGCAGCTTCCCCTGCACCTTCGGATCGAGCGCACCGATTTCGTCCATGAAGATGGTGCCGCCATTCGCGAGCTCGAACAGTCCGAGCTTTCGTGTCGACGCCTCCGCATGCGCGCCGCGCTCGTGTCCGAACAGCTCACTCTCCACCAGCGCATCCGGAATCGCCGCGCAGTTGATGTCGACCAGCGGCCCGGTCACGCGATGCGACAGGCGATGGATCATCCGCGCGATCAGCTCCTTCCCAGTTCCCGACTCGCCCAGGATCAGCACTGCGGAGTCGCTGCGCGCCACGCGCTCCACCAGCGCGAGCACCGCCTGCATCGGCGCGTACTGCGTCACGATCTCCGACTGCTCCTCGGTCAGCGACAGCCGCTTGTGCAGCAGCGTGTTCTCGCGCGTGAGCTCCCGCTTCTCCCACGCGCGACGCACCATCACATCGATCTCGGCCATGCGGTACGGCTTCGCGAGATAGTCGTAGGCGCCGAGCTTCATCGCACTGATCGCGGTCTCGATGGTGCCGTTCCCCGTAATAATGATGACCTCGGGCGGCGAGAGCTCTTCGCGAATCTGCCGCAGCACCTCCAGCCCATCCATTTCCGGCATCACGATGTCCAGCAGTGCGACGTCGAAGGCCTCGGCGCGCAGCGCATCGAGCGCCGAGCGGCCGTCCGTGTGCACGGACACCTGGTAGCCGCGTCCCTCGAGGAACTTCTGCAGGATCGAGCCGAGATGCGCCTCGTCTTCGGCGATCAGCACCTTGATGCGATTGTCGTCTCTCATGCCGCGGGCTCCGCGAGTGGAAGGATCACGCGAAAAGTGCTCCCCTGTCCAACGGCGCTCTCGACCTCGATGCGTCCGCCGTGATCGGCGACGATCCCGTAGCAGATCGACAGCCCGAGCCCCGTGCCGCGACCGGGGGGCTTCGTCGTAAAGAACGGCTCGAAGAGGCGCTGGCGAACCGCGGCGGAGATTCCGCTCCCTGTGTCGATCACCTCCATCACGACTTCCTCCCCTCTCACGGGTGAGCGAAACGCGCGCAGACGGATAGTGCCTGCGCGATTCATCGCATCCATGGCGTTGAGCATGAGCGCCATGAGCACCTGCACCAGCTGATCGCGATCCGCGCGCACCACGATCCTCGAGTCGGGGATGTCGACCTCGACCGGCATCTCGCGGAAGGTCGGATGATACTTGAGGAGCCGGAGTGTCTGTTCAATGATCTCGTGCAACTCGGACAGCGACCGCGTCGCACCGGTGGGCCGGCTGAAGTCGAGGAGCCCGTTCAGGATCCGCTTCGACCGATGAACCTCGTGATCGATGATCTCGCACAGCTCCGCGAACGACGCGCGCAGCTGCGCGGGCATCGATGGATCGCTGAGCTGCAGCGCCAGCGTCTCGGCGCACGCACCGATCGTGGCGAGCGGATTGTTGATCTCGTGCATCGCGCCCGCCGCGA
This sequence comes from Gemmatimonadaceae bacterium, assembly GCA_039918615.1. GTDB lineage: Bacteria > Gemmatimonadota > Gemmatimonadetes > Gemmatimonadales > Gemmatimonadaceae > FEN-1250. Next base: position 73,692 of record JBDSHG010000121.1, read on the forward strand.
GCGTCCCCACCGCGGCGAGCTTGCGCGCCTGCGCCGCCTCCTCCCCTGCGCGGATCGCCTCGGTGACGTCCTCGCCGATCGTGATGACGTGCGTCACGACGCCGCCCTCATCGCGCATCGGAATCTTCGACACGCGGTAAACGCGCGACTCGCCTGCAACCGTCGACTCGATGTCGAAGCGCAGAATCTCGCCGGTGCGGAAGACGGAATCGAACTCTCGCCGCAGCACTTCTTCGGGCTGCCGACGCAGCACCTCGAAGATGCTCCGTCCCAGCGCGTCGTCGCGCTGCACGCCCTGCATCCCGGATTCACGCGTGCGATTCCACGCGCGCACGCGATACTCGCGATCGACGACGTGTAGCCCGAGCGGAAGCGAGTCGAGGATCTGCTGCGTGAAATGGTTCTGCGGCGCGCCCCCCGGCTCCGTGCTCGTAAGCGGCGGAGGTCCGGCGGACGGTGCGGCTGAAGAGCGAGCGCGCGGCAATGACCCTCGGAGTTACTGGACGCTCCAACTTAGACGACGAATTCTGTTCGGACAAGATGACCGAACAGGTCCCTTCGTCACATACTCCAGGACAGGAGTCGCGGCAGGCGGCTAATCAGCGATCTCGAGCGCCTCACCCAACACGGTCTCGCGCGCCTCGCCGTCGACGCTCACGACCACTCTCCTTCCCGCGATACGCACATCGATGCGCTTCCCGCGCGCGTGCACATGCGTGATCTCTGCGCGCTCGAGCCCGAACGGAAACGGGTCGACGGTGATCCCTCCCTCGTGCGGGCGGATCCCCATCACGTACTGCACGATGTGGTCGGCGACCCACCCACGCTGAATGTCATCCAGCCCGCGATACACGGACGCCTGACCCGTGAGCGGATTGTAGTGCTCGAAGGAGTTCGGTTTGCCGAGCTCTCCGTCGTGGAACATCATGCGGACGAAGCGCAGCAGGAACGATGCGGCCTCCTCGCGCAGCGCGGGCGCATGCGTCGTGGCCATCGCGCCGAGCGCATCCATCACGCTGCTGTTCACCGCTGGCCAGACGCGACCGTTCCACGGCTCCGACTGCCGCTGTCCCTTCCACTCGCCGTACGCGCTGAAGAACGGATCGTCCACGGAGGTGACCGGAACGGGAAAGGGCGTCCAGAACTCGCCGGGATCGAGCAGATGCCGCTCGAGCCCCGCCAGGTCGCGCGCGCCAACGAGATCGGTGGCGTACGGGAAAAACGCGTGCGCGGTCTTCACGCGAGTGCGCTCGCCGCTCGCCGGATCGACATCGGAGAACATCTCTTCTTGCGCGCTCCACATGCGCGCGCGCACCGCGATCGCGATGCGCTCGCGCGCGAGCCGCCAGCGTCGCGCATCCGGCGGATGTCCAGCGCGCTCGGCCATCGTCTCGAGCGCGCGCACGAGCGAGTACGCGTACGTCGTGACGTCGATGCCCTTGAGACGCTTCCCCGCCGTGAGCTCATCGCGTGCGCCCCCCGGATCCACGCCCTCGAAGCGCGACGAGTGCTGCTCACCGATCTCGCGCGGCGCGAGGATGTCGATCATCCCCGACGACTCCGCGTCGCGCGAGAGCATCAGCCAGTCCGCGTAGCGCGAGAGCGGCGCGTACATCTCGCGCATGAACGCCTCATCCGGCCACACTGCATCGAGCGCGAGAATGGCGTCACCCCAGTTCACCTGCGCCACGCCAACCTGCGAGCGATGGTCGGCGAAGATGCGCGCGGGGATGCTGCCGTCCTCCCGCTGGTGCGCGAAGATGCTGCGCAGCACGCCGCGCGCGAGTACCGGCGAGTCGAGCCAGCGCAGCTCGCGGATGTTCGCCGGCGCCGCGAGCGCGGACGGCGTGTGCAGCGCGCCGGTCCCCTCGCGCATCGCCGGCGCGCCGATCGCGCCGGCATCGTGCTCGATCGCATTCGACCAGAGCCCGTACCAGCGATACCAGTAATAGTGCTCGAGATACGGATCGGAGCAGCTGAACTGTGGCGCGTGCGCGAATCGCTCGGCCCATCGCCGCCGGCTCGTTCCGCCGAGCGTCGCGGCATGCGACGGCTCTTCGCTGGTGGGCACCACGATGATGACGCTGGGCGGATTCGTCGGAGCGCCCGCGCGTTGTGGCAGCTGCATTGGCGTGAGACGCATCGCGAAAGTGCTCCACGCGCCCTCCGTGGTCACCGCGAGCGCGCGATGCACCGCGCCGAAGAGCATCGCATCGGCGGTCGGGCCCTCGATGCGGATCTCATTCGGAAGGCCCTCGCCCGCCCATTTCTCGACGAACGGGGTGAGATTCCACCGCGGCGCCGAGGGGACGCGCGCGGTGAGATAGCCGGCCCAGCTCGCGGTCTCGCCGTAACACGCGAGCTCTGCGCGCACGGGAAGCGCCTCGCCTCGCTCGTCGTAGACGGTAGTGTGAAAGACAAATGCGCCGTCGTAGCCCGCCGACCACCGGTCGAGATCCGTCGCGTCGTGCGCGGTCCACGCGACGAGATGCAGCGGCGCGTGCCGCAGCCCCTGCACCAGCCACTCGGAGGCGAAGACGCCGCCGGGCTGCACGGTCCGCACCTCGCTCGCCATCATCCCGTTTGCGAGCCGGTAGTCGACGGTCAGCTCGGCCGGGCTCCATCTCCGCGCGACCGGCCGCATCGCGATCTCGTGGCCGTCGCTATCGAGCGCGCTGACGGTGAAGAGCGGCGCGAACGAGTAGTGGTGGAGCGATGCCTCGTCCCAAAATCCCGGCGAGTCCAGCCACGTCGGGAACGGCGGCGCGAACGCGACCCCGTCGGTGGCAGAAAGTGACCACTTGTCGGCGCGCGCGAGCAGTGCGACTGGATCGCTCATGGCGCGCGGGGTATCGTCAGGCCGTGACCACGGCGATCTGCTCGAAGATCTCCGCGTTCGACCGCTTCAGGCCGGGGTTCGCCTCCACGTGGGCCCACGCAATCGTCCCGTCGAGGCCCACCAGGAAATAGGCGCGCGCCGAGAAGAATCTGTCGGCGAGCAGCACGCCGTACGCACGCGAGATGTCGCGCCTGAAGTCGCTGACGAGGTCGACGCGCAGCCGATGCTTCGTCTTGAACTCACTGAGCGTCGGCACCGAGTCGACGCTGATCGCCAGCACCTCCACATCCGCGCTCGCGAACTGATCGAAGTCGGTCGAGAGGTCGCACATCTCGGTGGTACACGTCGACGTGAAGGCCAGCGGGAAGAACGCGAGCAGCACGCGCTTCTGCCCCCTGTATGACGATAGCGTCACCGGATGACCGCTCGTCGAGTCCGCGGTGAAGTCGGGCGCGAGCTCGCCCGCGACGGGCGCTTTGGTGACGGCGGAGCTGGACATCGAGGGCGCCTGGAAAGTGGTGTGCCGGAAGGTAGATGCGGCTTTACACGCGAACAAGGATCTGCGCCGACGCGTGTTGCGCCGTGGGCGCCGGCGAGTCATCGGTATCCGGCGGCGACGTGCCGACGAGGATCGCCGTGAGGATCACCACCGCCACGCCGATCGCGAGCTCGACCGACGCGCTCTTTCGCAGCAGCGGGATCGTGTCTGCATTCGTGAGCCGCGGCTTCACGTACCGCCAATTGAAGATCCCGACGACACCGGTCAAGGCGATGAAGATGAGTTTGCGCGAGAGCGCCAGGCCGTACGGCGTGGTCCAGAGTGCGGACACGGTGGGCAGATGCGACCAGGCTGCGATGACGCCGGTGGCGACGAGCGTCGTGACGCACGTCAGCGCGAAGGTGGAGAAGGTGTTGATGAGCTCCGCGCCCGCGTGGCCGCGCTTTTCGATCGGGAGCATGAGCACCGTGTGCAGACCGATCGTCGAAGTCACGAGCAATGTGCCGAGCCAACCGCCTGCAGCCATCACATGAATCGCGTCGAAGATCACGTGCAGCGCGGGGCTCGTGTGCGTCGAGATCGCGTGACCGGTGATCGAAAACGAGACCGCGAGCGCGATCGACGCGGCAGCAGCGACGCGCCACGTCCATCTGCGGCCGATGCCCACGATGAGCGCGAGCGCGATGACCACCGTCGCTCCGGCTCCGAGCAGCCATCCCCATCCCCACACCGTATCCTGCAGCAAGGGGAGCACGATCACCGACTCTCCCTCGCCGAGCATGAAGCCCTGCGCGAGGAGCCGCCCGACCATCGCGAAGGCGAGGACGACCGTCGCCCAGCGCGCGAGCTTCCGCGTGGACGGCACGACGGCCGAGACTTCGAGATAGCTCCCGGAGAGATGCGACACGCGCGTCGCGATGAGCAGGATGAATGCGCAGCAGCCGATGACCGTCAGCGCGGCGAGATACATGACGCCGCGAATCGCCACGTAGGCCGGCGTGTCGACGCCGAAGGACGGCGCGGATTCGGGGAGCTCGCGGGCCAGATCGATCGCCGCGGCGAAGAGAGGCAGCAGAAACGATCCGTGGAGAAAAGTATGGAGCGTGCGAGGCTCGAACTCGCGACCTTTCGGTTGCAAACCGAATGCTCTCCCAACTGAGCTAACGCCCCGCGAACCGAAAGATACGAAGCTACTCGTGCGCCGGAAGCGGCTCCATCGTCTCGGGGTTCACCGGGATCTGCACCTCGTCGCGGAACGGGCTCGTCATCAACGTCGTGCGCATGCGCGGGAACGCGTTCATGAACGACGCATAGCAGAAGCCCCACAGGCCGAGAAATCCGATCGTCACGCCGACTTCCCAGATCCCGAAGGGGAGTTTCGGCGTCACACCGTGGATCGACGGATAGACCTCGAGATAGCGCAGCAGCCAGAAGCCGACCAGGCTCGCCGATGCGAACGCGATGAATGTCGGGAGATACACCTTGGCGGCGCGCGACACGAGCCCGAAGAACGGGATGACGAAGACCAGGAACACCACCGCCATGCCGATCGGCAGATACGGCTGAATGAGCCGGAGCCGCTGCCAGTGTGTTTCCTCGGCGAGGTTGCCGTACCAGCTGACGAGATACTGGCCGAAGGTGAAGTAGCCCCAGAACGCGGTGAACGCGAAGCAGAGCTTCCCGAGGTCGTGGAACTTCACCTCTTGGATCAGATCGTAGACGTTGAGATACCGGCGCCACCACATGCAGAGCAGCGACCAGCTCATGAGGGCGGCCAGCCATGCGCCCATGAACCACCACCACGAGTACAACGTGCTGTTGTACTTGAGGTCGAGCGACATCGAGAGATCCCAGCCAAGCACGGAGTAGAAGTAGCCGAAGCCGAGGCACATGTAGACCGCGAGCTTCCCCTGCATCGAGTGCGTGGAGTGAATTTCGCGGCGCTCATCGCGGAAATTCCGCCGCATGCGCTCGCGGATACCGCGCGCCCAGGCGGATCCCGCCTCGGGGAGCAGCCCCACGTCGAGGCGCACCGAGCGATAGACATACCAGACGCTCATCCACGCGAGCCCGCCGAAGAGCAGCAGGTCGCGGGTAATGAGGAATGTCGAATTCAGGTAGAATCGCTTCTCCGGCTCGACGATCTGCTGCGTTGCCCAGGGATAGATGTGCTTGGCGCCGAGGAAGTCGATGATGAGCAGCACGAAGGCGATAGGTAGAAACGCCACATATCCCTCCAGAAAGCGCACGATCGGACGCGACCAGCGCGCGGTCGTGATCCGCTGCACCGCGACGAAGATGACGCCGGCCTGCGAGATCGTCGCGAAGTAGATCCAGTTGACGTGGAACGCCTGCCAGACGCGGTCGTCTCCCGAGGCAGTGAACATGCCAATGAGAAAGACCAGCGCGCCGATCCCGGCGCAGACGAGCGACGCGACGAAGAGCACGCGTGGAAGCGGTCGGTTGATCGCGCGAGCGATCTCGTCGCGCGTCGGAATGTGTTCGTCGTGCGCGCTCACGGCTTCGTCTCCGGTGACGATGGCGCTGGTATGCGAGCAGCAGCCGGCGCAGCAGCCGGCATGGTCGAGCTGTCGGCCGCGGATGCGGCGGCGGGATCGCGCAGGCGATCGTCCATGTCCTTCGGGCGATAGGGCGCGGGACGGGTTGGCGCCGTGCGCGTCACGCCCGGTACCATCTGCCCGTTCTCCCCGGGGTATCCCGCCGGTGACGTATCGGCGACGACGCCCGCGATCGATCCCTGCAGCGCGCGCACGTAGTTCACCACGTCCCAGCGATCCGCATCCTCGATGCGCACGTAGTTGGGCATGAGGCCGCGACCGTTACGGATCATCCCGTAGATGTAGCCATCGGTGCGCCCCTTGGTGGCGGGGCCGAGGAGATTGGGAGCGGGCACGCCGAAGCGCACCGCCGGACCATCGCCCTTTCCCGCCACGCCGTGACAGACGGCGCAGTTGATCTGATAGTATTTGCGTCCGTTGTCGAGCGACACACGCGTCGTCGCATGCGGATTCGGGATCCCCGCCATCGAGTCGACCACTCCAGGATTCGGTATCGCGCCCGGCCCGTTCGTCATGCTACCGTTGTACGACACTACGTACCCCGGCACCGTGTTCCCCGTGATGGGCACCGAGTACGCGACGAATGTGCTGTCCGATCCTCCCGGACGGAACGGCGTCGTGTCGTTGCCCGCGTATTCCGCTTCCCACGGCTCGATGCGCGGCTGGTCCTTGAAGTCCGAAAAAATATTGGAGACGAAGCCGCACGCCCCGAGCGCGAGCACCACGGGAACGACCGCAACGCAGCGCGCCACTCGACTAGCGTTCACCGCGCACCTCCTCCGCTCCCTTCTCCTTCAGCACGCGCCGCACGACTTCTGCCTCGTCCGGCCTGCACTCCACCCAGATCCCGAAGCTCCCGTCGCTGAAGCGCGGATCGTAGCCGACGGTGCTGGTGATGCGCGGAATCTTCGCGGCCACGAACAACCCGAGCACCGTCGCCAGCGATCCGATGAGCACCATGACCTCGAAGCCGAAGATCGTGTACGGCACCCACGACGCGATCGGCTTGCCGCCGGTCACGAGGGGCCAGTAGTCCGAGATCCAGATCGGAATCCAGTAGCCGAACGTCACCCCCAGCAGCGCCCCGATCAGCGTGAAACGGCGCACGATGCTCGGCGGATGCCTGAGCACCTCGTCCAGCTCGTGGCGCGGCGTCGGCGTATACACCGTCACATCGCCCACGCGCAGCTTCTTGAGCTCCGTGATCGCGTCCACGGTCGAGTCGAGCTCCGAAAACACTCCGACGATGCCCCGCATTAGTGGGCCTCCGCCGGCTCGACGGCCCCCGGCGTCTCGCCGTGGCCATCCACGCTGAGGCGCGACACATGGTGCCGCATCTTCGGCGGCACGATTTCCTTGATCTCGGAGATCGCCATGATCGGCAGTTGCTTCACGAACAACAGGAACCACATCGAGAACCAGCCGAAGCTCCCGATGAGGATCGCCCAGTCGACGAACGACGGCGCGTACGGCCCCCACTGCCACGGCTCGAAATCGTGCGACATCGACGGCACGATGATCACGAACCGCTCGTACCACATCCCGAGATTGATGAAGATCGAGAGTGTAAAGAGGAAGGTCGTGTTCCGCCGCAGCTTCTGGAAAAAGAGGAGCATGGGCAGGATCCCGTTGCACGTCAGCATGATCCAGGCGGCCCACCACCACTGCCCGAAAACGCGATTCCAGAAGTACGACTGCTCGATCTCGCTCCCGCTGTACCACGCGATGAAGAACTCGGTGAGATACGCGCAGCCGACGACGAGCGACGTGAAGAGGCAGAGCTTCGCCGCCGCGTCGAGCACGTTCAGCGTCACATAGTGCTTGAGCTTGAACCAGCGGCGCATCGGGATCATGATCGTGAAGACCATCCCGATTCCGGAAAAGATCGCGCCGGCGACGAAGTACGGCGGGAAGATCGTCGTGTGCCACCCCGGCAGATTCGCCATGGCGAAGTCGAACGAAACGACGGAGTGCACCGAGAGCACGAGCGGCGTCGAGAACGCGGCGAGAAAGAGATACGCGCGCGCGAAGTGCCGCCACTCGCGGTCCGAGTTGCGCCATCCGAACGACAGCACGCCGAAGATCTGCTTGCGGACCGGATTCGTTTCGCGGTCACGGAGCACCGCGATATCCGGAATCAATCCGATGAAGAGGAAGGTCGCCGAGACGGTGAGGTACGTGAGGATCGCGAACACGTCCCACACCAGCGGGCTCTTGAACTGCGGCCAGATCAGGCGCCAGTTCGGATACGGAATGAGCCAGAAGAACTTCCACGGCCGGCCGAGGTGCAGAATCGGAAACAGTCCTGCGGTCATGACCGCGAACACCGTCATCGCCTCGGCGCATCGATAGATCGTCGTGCGGAATCCGGCGCGGAAGAGATACAGAATGGCGGAGATCAGCGTTCCGGCGTGGCCGATACCGACCCAGAACACGAAGGTGATGATATACACACCCCACATCGCCGGCGGGCGGTATCCCGCGACGCCCAATCCCATGTAGATCTGGTACATCCACGCCGTCGCGCCGATCAGCAGGCAGAACACTGAGAACGCGAGCCCCAAAAACCACGCCTTCGTGAGCTTGAGGGTGTCGAGAATCTCGTCCGTGACCTGCGCGTAGCTCGTCACGGCCGGCAGCTGCACGTCCGCCCTCGCTGTGTTGTCCGGCCGAAGCTCGAGACGCTCGGGAGCCATTGCGCTCATCGG
>JBDSHG010000122.1:0-3450 GCA_039918615.1 Gemmatimonadaceae bacterium
ACACCGGCCGCCACCGTGGGCGCCGTCGCGACGAAGTCCCGATCCGGCTGCCAGTTGCGCTCGCCGAGCGTCTGGCCCGCGACCGAGCCGTCGCCGAGCCGGATGTCGACGCGCTCCATCTTCGGCAGCCCGCGCAGCGGCAACGCGTAGCGTTCGCCCGCGAGCTCCTGCGAGAACGAGATCACGAGGTGCTTGTCGGCCTTGCCGAAGATCGGGAACACCTTCGCGGTGAACTGATTGCCGGCGCCCTTCTCGAGCAGCGCGGGATCCTGCCGGCGATGGAGGAAGTCGTCGTACACGCGGCGCGCCATCGCCTTCTCGACGATCTCCGCCTCCTGCATCTGGCCGTTCAGCTCCATGCCGAACCGCGACACCGCCGCGCCCGCCGGCAGGGTGATCGCGAACGTGCCCTCGCGCGTGCGGTCCTCGGGGTTGTGGAAGTACAGGTGCAGCTCGGTGAACGCGAGCGGGCCCTGGACGACGGCCTTCGCGTCGACTCGCGTGAGCTGTAGTCCGCTGCCATCCGACGCGGTCAGCGTCCACGGTGGCGCGGCCTCGCGGATCGCGGGCGTGCTCGCCACGAACATCGGCGTGATCGGCGGAGCGATCACGAGCGGTGGCGAGGGCTTCGGTGTGCGCTCGTCGCGGACAGCGCCCGAGCCGGACTGACAACCCACGAGCAGCGCGGTGACGGCGGCGATCCGTTGGTTCACGTGCATTCCCCCACCACTCTCGGACACGTGAGGTGTTCGAAAGTTCCCCGAAACGCGAGCTCACGACAGATCTAGGGGTTGGCGGCGAGACCGGGCGGTCCCTGCTGCGCGAGCTCGTGGGTCTCGATCACCCAGTTCCCGCCGTCGACCACGAACATGCCGATCTGCGATGTGGTCGTTGTCCACACCCAGCCGTAGTCTCGCGGCTCCTTCCAGACGGGGGCTCCGAAGCGATGCCGGAGCTCGACACCGAGGGCGTCGATCATGCGCTGCTGCATCCCGGCCATCGGCTCCTCGTGCGGGGACACCCCGCGACCGATGTCGACGAGGTGACGGCGGAGGCCGGTGTCGACATCGAGGAAGTCGCGGGTCGCGGCGGTCCGGCCGAGCGTGTAGTCGCAGCGACCGTACATCCGGCACGGCACCGGGGTGAACACCGCGTATGCGATCGCGCGATCCTCGTCGTCGTATTCGATGAAGATCCGGATCGACGGCGTGGACTGGTTGAGGTACGGGCGCGGATCGCACCTCGAGACCTCATCGGTGTGCGGCCATTCGCGCTGCTGGCACCAGCCGGTCCGCGACAGCGCCACGCGAGCGTTCGCGCGCTCGAGCAGGAATGGATACTGATCGGTGATCAGCGGGCGCGTGTACTGCACCTCCGTCGCAGGGGTCACCTGCGGCGACGATGCACAGGCCGACACGAGGAGGAGGACAGCAGCGCTCCGCATTGGTAGATCTAACCTTCTCCCGTCTCTCGACGGGTTTCAGCAAGACCCCCTTTCAAACCGTGCGTGCCGATTTCCGGCACACGGCTTACGGGTGGTCTCACGGGATGGGGCATTACGCGGCCCCCGGGTATCGGACGGTTCCATGGAGTCGATGAAGCCCGAGGGCGTAGAAGTAGTGCCGTGACCACTGTTGAGCTTCGCCTGCGCGAAGATGACGCCCCTTGCGCTTGATACGCATGCGCTTGAGTCGCCACGCGACGTAGCGATCGACGTCGGTGAATTTCACCGAAGCGTTTCCGGTGCGGAAGTACTGTCCCCAGCCACGCAGCACGGGATTGAGCGCAGCGATGACGTTGCGCGGATCGTCGTGGCATCGTGACTTCGGCGTCAGCTCCTTCACGCGTTGCCGCACCCGCTTGGTGCTCTTTGTCGAGGGCCAGCGCTGGAGGAAGTAGACCTCGCGGCGTTCCTTCATCCAGATCGGTCCCGACATTCGCTTTCGCAGGTGACAGCCGAGAAAATCGAATCCTTGCCTGCCTCGGCTCAGATCGACTCGCTTCGTTTTCTCCGGATGTAGCTCCAGCTTGAGCTCCGCGAGGATCTTCTCCACGCGGCGCTCTGCTTCCTGACAAGCATTCGCCGTCTTGCAGATCACGACGAAGTCATCGGCGTAGCGCACCAGCACGCCCAGATGGGCGCACCGCTTGTTCCACACGTTATCGAGGAAGCTCAGGTAGATGTTCGAGAGCAGCGGCGAGATCACTCCGCCTTGCGGCGTACCGCTCAGCATTGCGGTCTCGCGACCGTTCTCCATCACACCTGCTCGGAGCCACTGTCTCACCAGCTTGAGCACCCGCCGGTCACTCACGCGACGTGCCACACGCGACATCAGCAGCTCGTGATCGAGACTGCCGAAGAAGTCGCGGATGTCTGCGTCGAGCACGTGGTTGCCACCGCGAGCGCCTTCGCGCCGCAGCACTTCCAGCGCGTCGGTCGCCGAACGGCCGGGTCGAAACCCGAACGAGCAGTCTCGGAAGTCGATCTCGAAGATCGGCTCCAGAATCAACTTCGTCGCCGCTTGCACGATTCGATCGCGCACCGTTGGGATCCCAAGTGGCCGCTGCTTTCCATCAGCCTTCGGGATGTACCGGCGCAGGACCGCCTGCGGTCGGTACGCATTCCTGCGCAGCACATCGCCAAGATCTTCGAGGAAGAGCTTCACGCCGTACTGCTCGATCTCCGCGATCGTCTGGGCATCGACGCCCGCGGATCCCTTGTTCCGTCGCACCAAGTTCCACGCCTCCTCGAGGACGTCACTCCGCGAGATTCGGTCGTACAGCGCGTGAAACCTTCGACCCGGTTGCTGCTTGGCCACACCCCGCAGTCGATCTTGCAGACGTCGCACGTTGTCGCCGGGACTACGCCCGTCGGGGGAGTTGGATCGGCTCTCACCGATCATGCCCTTGCGCGTATCTGCTCGATCGACTCGACCACCCCAGGGACCCTTCCCTCCGATCGCGTTGTTCGTCGCGATCATCGCCGGTACAACGATCCCCTCGGACTTCCGCTGCGCGGCGCTCGATTTCGCCTTGGGCTTATACGAGCCACCCTGTCGTGACTGCGACTGCGCAGACGGATCTCCCGTGTTCCACGCTTCTCCTTCGACACGTGCTGCACCCCCTACCCCGGAGGAATCCGACGACGCATTTCCGGAGCGTCCATCGTCGGATGTTGCCTTCGCCGTGAAATGAGCGGCTCGGCTTCCTCGCTGTAGCTGTGACGAGGCTGCAGGTTTCACTTCAAGTTGCGGCCCGTGTCCTTGCTCTCCTTCACCATCGAAGGACTTTTGACGCCCCGCTCGGGACAGCGACCTCTCGATCTCTGCCTGGGGCCTGCTTTCCGGCTCTCCGGCGATTACCGGCGCGGGACTCTCACCCGCTGGAGAAGCGCAGCAAGACTCGTCGATTCCCTTGCGGGTCTCGTCTTCGCCGTCACGGCGCACCATC
>JBDSHG010000123.1:0-15457 GCA_039918615.1 Gemmatimonadaceae bacterium
GGCGACCAGTACACCGCAACGATTCCGGTGCGATCGAAGCTCGCGGGGGCGCGGCTCTGGCCCGACGGTACCGTTCCGGATTTCAACTCGTCCAACGATACGTGGGGAATCGCGCCTCCGGGCGACACGCCGGGGCTGGTGACGACGGGCGGGCTCGTAACCTCAGCGGCGCCACAGCCATAGGCGACTTGCAGCTCTCGCCGGAAGTGGCTCGAAATCCCGCTTCGCAGTAGATTTCGGGCGAAGCTTCACCGCATTACTTCTTTAGGTCAGGACGCAATGCCAGGATTTGCAATGTGGGCGACGCAGTGGTGGAAGCCGGTGCTCTTCGTGGTCATCGCCGGCCACGTCACCAACGTGTGCGTGACTCTCTTTCTGCACCGTGCGCAGACCCATCGCGGCGTGACGTTCAGCAAGCTGGCCGAGATCCCGATGCGGCTGTGGCTGTGGCTGTCGACGTCGATCGTGACGCAGGAGTGGGTGGCGTGCCACCGAAAGCACCATGCGTTCGCCGACCGCGAGGGCGATCCGCATTCCCCCGTCATGGAAGGATTGCGGGAGATCATCCTCAAGGGGGCGTTCTACTATCGACAGGCCGTACGCCAGCCGGGGATTCTCGAGAAGTACGGGAAGGGGACGCCGAACGACTGGCTCGAGCGTTACGTACTCGCGCGCCTCAACTGGCTCGGCATTCTCGTGATGCTCGTGATCGATGTCTATCTCTTCGGCTTCTACATCGGTCCGCTGGTGTGGGGCGTGCAGATGCTATGGATTCCGTTCTGGGCCGCTGGGATCATCAACGGCGTCGGACATGCGGTGGGCTATCGCAACTACGATGTGAAGGACGAGAGCCGGAACATCTCGCCTATCGCGATCTGGCTCGGCGGCGAAGAGCTGCACAACAATCATCACGCCGATCCGCACTCCGCGCGATTCGCGGCGAAGTGGTATGAGTTCGATATCGGCTGGCTCTACATTCGCATGCTGGCTGCGGTGCGCCTGGCCAAGATCCGTTACGCGCGCGCCTGAGCGCACGCGACCCTCGCTTTCGAGACTACCGATGGCTGACGTGACGTGCACTCGCTGCGGAAATACGCGCGAGGGGATGGAGCGCCCACCGCTCCCCGGGCCGCTTGGCGCGCGCGCGAAGGAAGAGATTTGCGGCGAATGCTGGAAGCTGTGGCTGAAGCAGCAGACGATGCTGATCAACCATTATGGGCTCAATCTGATGGATCCGCAGGCGCGAGCGTTTCTGACGAAGAACATGGACACGTTCCTGTTCAAGACGGGGAAGGAAGAGGGGCAGGTCGACACGACCAAGCAGGGTACGATCAACTGGTGAGCACTGCGTTTCGGGAGGCGCCGATGCGGTTCATCACGCGCGCAGCGCTGCCCGCCCTGCTGTCGATGGCCGCGTGCACGTCGACTGCGTCGCGCCCGGAGCCCGCGAGCGCTGCATCCGTGCAGGTGGTGCGTCCACGTTCGTCGCAGTGCGACTCGAAGAGCGACTCCGCGTGGGTGGAGTGCGAGCTCGCGCAGATGACGGTGCGCGACAAGGCAGCGCAGATGGTGTGGCCGCAACTCTTCGGCGATTACGTGGCCGCCGATGCGCCGCAGTGGCGGAAGATCAGCGGCTGGATCACGAAGGAGCACGTTGGCGGAGTGATCATCAGCGTGGGCTCGCCGCTCGAGATCGCGGCGAAGCTGAACGCGCTGCAGAAGATGAGTGGGCTGCCGCTGCTCGTCGGGAGCGATCTCGAGTTCGGCGCGGGGTATCGAGCGCGCGGCGGGTATTTTCTTCCGAATGGAATCGACCTCGGCGGGGCGGTGCTCTTTCCGCCGGAGATGGCGATCGGTGCGACGCGCGACACGATGCTCGCGTACGAGCAGGGGCGCATCACGGCGATCGAGGGGCGGGCGCTCGGGATCCACATCGACTTCTCGCCGATTCTCGATGTCAACAACAATCCGGCGAATCCGGTCATCAGCACGCGGTCGTTCGGGGAGGATCCGGCGCTCGTGGCGCGGCTTGGCGCGGCGTTCATCCGCGGCGTGCAGGAACACGGGATGATCGCGACGGGGAAGCACTTTCCGGGGCATGGTGACACCGGGACGAACTCGCATCTCGCGCTGCCGGTCGTGCGTGTGTCGCGGGCGCGGCTCGACAGCGTGGAGCTCGTGCCGTTCAAGAGCGCGGTCAAGGCTGGTGTCGGGGCGATCATGACTTTCCATGGCTCGATGCCCGCGCTCGACTCGAGCGGATTGCCGGGGACGCTCTCGCACAACGTGCTGACGTCGCTGCTGCGTGACGAGATGCACTTCACCGGGCTCGTGATCTCCGATGCGATGGACATGCGCGCGGTGCTCGACACGTACGGTGCGGCGAACGCGGCGCAGCTGGCGGTGGGCGCGGGTGCGGACGTGCTGCTGCAGCCGCAGGATGTGACGCAGACGATTGATGCGGTGGTGGCGGGGGTGACAGCGGGGAAGTACACCGAAAGTCGGTTGGATGCGTCGGTGCGGCGCATTCTCGCAATGAAGGCGAAGGTCGGACTGCGCACTGCGCGCGTCGTCGATCTCGATCGTGCGCGGGAAGTCGTCGGTGATTCGGCCGACGCGGCCATCGCGCGCGACGCAGCCGACCGCTCGATCACCCTCGTGCGCGACAGCGCGCACCAGCTGCCGCTGGCGCACATCAACAAGGGTGCGCGTATTCTCTCGATTACCTATGCGCATCGCGCGGATCTCGGCGCCGGCGTCACTTTCGACGCGGAGTTGCGGAAGACGTTCCCCGCGCTGCGCCCGGAATATGTGAGTGCCGACGACGAGCGCCCCGATTTCTTCCACCTCTTCGCCATCGCGGACTCGGCCGACGTGATTCTGGTGAGCTCGTACGTCGCGCACAGCTCGACGGTGACGACGGTGGATGTGCCGCGCTCGTTCGTCGACTTCATCGAGGAGCTACAGAGGCGGAAGGAGCATCCGATCGTGGTCGCCTTCGGGAATCCGTACTTCCTGCAGCAGATCCCCAACGTCGGCGCGTACGTCGTTGCGTGGGGCGGCTTCCCGGTGTCGCAGGGCGCCGCAGCGCGGGCACTGCTCGGCACGATCCCGATGACGGGAAAGCTTCCGATCACCATTCCCGGCCCTTGAATTAATCGCAGCGCGCTACTAATTGTTCGGCATGACCGCCCGCACCGCTTCCACGCGCTCCGCATCCGGCCGAGCCGTCCCCTCCATCGATGTCGTGATCCTCGCTCCGTCCGGGAGGAAGCTCTCCGTGCTGCTGGTGCGCGGGCCGGCGAAGTCGCGCGAGCGGTGGCAGCTGCCGTGGCGGGCGCTGCGCCCCGACGAGACGATCGACAGCGAGGCCGCCAAGCTCGCGCGCAAGACGCTCGGTTTGGCGCCCGCGCTGGTGGAGCAGGTGGCCGCCTTCGGCGATGGACGCCGGCACCCTTCGGGGGCGGCGCTCTCGGTGGCATTTCTCGCGCTCGAGGACGCGGACACCGTCGCGAATCTGGAGGACGCCGCCGGCGAGACGCGCTGGTTCGCCGTGGATGACCTGCCTCCGCTGCCCCCGCGTCAGCGCGGGATGCTCGATGGCGTGCTGGCGTCGCTCCGTGCGCGGCTCGAGCAGGGGCCGATCGCCTTTTATCTGCTCCCCGCCACGTTCACGCTCACCCAGCTCCAGGACATCTACGAGCTCCTCCTCGGCAGGCGGCTGCATAAGGCGAGCTTTCGGCGGTCACTGCACGCGGCATGGCTCGTGGAGTCGACGGACGAGTGGCGGAGCGAGGGGCGAGGGCGCCCCGCGCAATTATTTCGCTACGCGCCGAAGAAGCGGCACGGGGGACGGCGCGGGGTCCGATTCGGCGGCTGATCGTCGCGGATCCGTGACCCGATCTAGACCCCACAGGGGAGGCCCATGTCTTGCAAACGATTATTTTTTAGTTGCAAGATGTGCCTAAGAAATAAGGGAGCTTCCATGCGCGCTGCACGCAACATTCGCCGGACTACTTCTTTTCGCAGCGCGCAGCGCGGCGGAGTGGATGGCGGCGCGCCGGCCAGCTCTCCGGCCGAACTCACGGAAGAAGCTCGCGTCGTCACGCTCGATGATGGCACTCGCTGGCAGGCCACGGTCGTCGCTCGTCTGGTGTCGGAGGATACGCTCACCGGGTACGGGTCCGCGCGGCTCCTCGTGCGGCTGGATTCGCTGACGTTCCCCGATCGTCCGGCGTGGGTCGCGACCGTGCGCGCCCGATCGCTTCATTCGGTGGATGACGAAATGTTGTGCGCGCTCGCCGCGACGTCGGCGGTGCGGGACTACGGGTCGCCACACAGAAACAGAGCCTGATCGATAGCGCCCGAGGGGGATAAACGGAGAAGGCTCCCGGCGTCGAACCGGGAGCCTTCTCGTATGCGTGTGAGCGCAGAGGCGGCTAGGGCTCGGCCTCGGGGTCGTCGCGGCGGCGGGCCTGCCACTGGATCAGTCCACGGGCGACGGCGACGTTGTCCGACGCGATCTGGTAGAGCTCCTTGAACGCGGTAGACTGCGTCGGTGCCTGCGCCTCAGCGATCACCGGCGGCTCGTGCCCGTCGCGGCGCTGCGGGTCGATTCGGCGCTCCACGGACACGCGTGCAGTGACCTCCGGCGTCTCCTTCGAGAGCGCCTCGATGGTCACCACTCCGCCGCCAGGCAGCCCGCGGCTGTAGAGCAGCACCGGGTCTTCCATCTTCGTTTCGTCGTCCGTTTCGTTCGCGTCGCTAGACATCAGAAGATCAGCGGTGCAGAAGGGGCGAACGCCATGTCTTCGGCGGAACTGCTGCCGAAGGGGTCGGGAATTGCCAACGAAGCTGGCAGATCGAAGGTTCCAACTGCTGGTAGTACACGGCGCACGGCGATCAAGCGTTGGCCGAACCATGTTCTGTGCGTGCCCGTACCGGAGAGCCGGGCGAGCATCACACGATGGCCGCCGCTCGACGCGTGGATGATGGAGTCGCCGCCAATATACATAGCGATGTGCTGCGCTCCGCGCCCGCCGTAGAAAAAGAGGAGGTCACCCGGCTCGAGGCGCTTCTCGTCCGGAGCCGTGCCGTACGCGGCCTGTTCGTGGGCCGTGCGTGGCATCGGAAGCCCGTGGAGCGCGAAGACGTAGCGGATAAAGCCCGAGCAGTCGAAAGCCCTTGGCGTGGTCCCGCCAAGCACGTAGCGCACGCCCAGGTAGCGCCGAGCGGTTTCAACGACGGTGCTGCCGTCGACGACGCCGGCGACGTGCACCGAGGGTTGGGAGCGCGGCGTGGTCTGCGCTTCCAGTGTCGGGAGAACCATGGCGCACGCGAGCGCCCCGGCCGCAACCATGCGGCGGATCCAAGTGAGAACCATCCAAGAAAAGGACGACTCAGCGTTCTATCGGTCAGCCGCAGCGCGGATGGCGGTGGCCGTATTCCTGGTCTTGATGGCGGAACTCCATATGTCGCCTAGCTTTACGATTCTCTTGGGGACCGTCTCGATCGTGAGCGCCCGCGGGTCGAGAGACGCGGTCAACTCCTTCCATTGGAGCGGGGTGGAGACGGTCGCCCCGTCTCTCGCTCGCACGCAGTAGGCTCCGGCGACGCTCTTCCCCTTCACATTCTGCAGGTAGTCGACGTAGATCGCCGCCGGCGGACGCGCCTTCACCGAGCGCTCTACCGTGGCCTCCTTCGGATGCGACTCGGCGACGCGTGTCGCGATGAGCTGCGCGAGAAGGAGTCCGGCTTCGTAACGAGTGCGAAGGGGAAGCGGGATGGCTACGTGCAGCCCGCGCGAGCCCGAGGTCTTGAGTGCGGCGTGAAGGCCGAGTGTATCGAGCTCCTGCTTCACCCACTTTGCGACTTCGACGACCCGCGCGAAGGTGGAGCGCGGCCCGGGGTCGAGGTCGAGGATCGTGTAGTCCATATCGTCGATCGAGCCGATGCGCGAATGCCATGGGTCGACGGAGACGCATCCGATCTGCACGGTATAGAGCAGCGTCGCGAGATCGCCGCCGACGATGCGATCTGCGCTCACGCCGTCGTCGTTGACGACGGGCTCGACGCGGACGATTGGCGGCACATGTTGCGGCGGCTTCTGCTGAAAGAAGACTTCGCCCTTGATCCCCTCCGGCGTCCGCTTGAGCACGAGAGGTCGATCGGTGATGGCCGGCAGGATGTATGGGGCGACGCGTGCGTAGTAGCGCATGACGTCGCCTTTCGCGAAGCCCTCGCCTGGGAAGTAGACTTTGTCGAGGCTCGAGACGCGGAGCGAGACGCCGCGCTTGATCTCGATGTCGCCGTCGCCGCCCTGGCGCTGGACGTCGGTGAGCTGGTGCTCGACTGGGCCCTGCCGAGTGGATGCGGGGGAGCGCGAGGATTTTTTCGCGGGCGACTTTTTCGCGGGCGACTTCGCTACGCTCTTCTTGCGCGTTGCCGGCTTTGCTTTCTGCACACTCGTCCCCTCGCGTTTCACCGTTCGCGGATTCTTGTCGTCGCGCGTGCCGACGTAGATCGGCTGGCGCAGCTTTCCGTCCGTCGTCCACTCGTTGAACTTCACTTCGACGACCACCTTCGGCGTGACCCAGTGCACCGGCTCGCGCGGGCGCGGCGTCTCCTCGAAGGGCGACGACTTTCGCGCGAGCGGCGCGAGCGTCTCGTACATCTCGGCGAGCCCCGCGTTGTCGAAGCCGCCGCCCATGTTGCCCGCGTAGATCAGCCGACCGTGGTCGTAGTAGCCCAGCAGAAGCGCGCCGATGTGCTGGCGCGTCTGGCGTGGCTCCGTCCATCCGCCGACGACGAACTCTTGCCGGAACTCGAGCTTGAGCTTGAGCCAGTCGCGCGAGCGTGCGCCAGGCTGATACGGCGCGTCGACGCGCTTGGCGATGATTCCCTCCCAGCCGTCGTGCTTCGCGCGCGCGAGCATCGCGCGTCCGTCAGCGAGATCGGACTCCGTCAGGCGGAGCTCCGCCGACTCGTGGCTGGCGAGGCGCTTCTCGAGCCGTCCACGGCGCTTCGTCCACGGCTCGTGCACGAGGACGTCGTTGCCGTCGAGGAGAATGTCGAACGCCATCAGAGCGACGGGCGCGCTGTTCTCGAAGCCGGCGATCGCGTGCGCGTCCTTCACGTGCATGCGTCCCTGCAGCTCCTGAAAGCGCGCCGGTGCTCCATCGTGCAGCGCGACGACTTCGCCGTCGAGCACCAGTGCGCGGCGTCCGCGCGACGCGAGCTTGCGCGCCGCTTCGGCGATGCCGGGGAATTGCGCGGTCTTGTCCTTCCCGTTGCGCGTGACGAGGCGCGCGGCCTCTGGCGTGGCGTAGGCGAGGACGCGGATGCCGTCGTACTTCGGCTCGAAGGTCCACTCCGCGCCCTCGGGAACGTCGGTACCGACGGATGCGAGCATGGGATCGAGGGCGCCGTCGCCGAGTGCTTTGGCGGTGGCGGTGCGTGAGGCGGAGGAGGGGGCGGCGATTTTGCGCGCGGCTGGGGCGCGCTTCGGCCTCGGCTCGCCGGCGGACGGCGCGGATTTCGGAGCGCGGTTCGAGTGCCAGATTTTATTCTTTTTGTTCTTTGCGATCTCGTCCATCGTGCGTCCGGAGACGACCGACGTCATCTCCTGGGCGACGATGTCCGAGCCCGGCTCGGAGAATTCATCGCGGTGCTTGATGAGGAGCCACTGCGGCTTCTCGTCGGAACCGCGGCTCGTGCGGACGAGCACCCACGAGCCGTGCATGCGCTCGCCGTGCATGAGGATCTTGAGATCACCCTTCGCGTAGCCTTTGCGGAGCGCGGGGATCGGGTCGTTCTCATCGAGCGCGGAGGTGTAGGTACCGCGGTCCCAGAGCATGACCGTGCCGCCGCCGTACTCGCCCTGTGGAATCGTTCCTTCGAAGGTGTTGTAGTCGAGGGGATGATCCTCGACCTGCATCGCGAGGCGCTTCACGGATGGATCGAGACTCGGGCCCTTGGGTACTGCCCAGCTCTTCATCACGCCATCGAGCTCGATGCGAAAGTCGAAGTGGAGACGACTCGCCGCGTGCTTCTGGATGACGAAGACGAGCGACTTCTTTTTCTTTGCGCGCTCCTCGTTGCCGGATGGCTCCGCGGTCTTCGAGAAGTCGCGTTTGTCGCGGTACTCGGAGAGCTTGCGTCGGACGGCCGGCTTCGCGCGCGGGGCCATGATCGACTGCTACGCCGTTTTGCGCTTGGCGCGCTTGGCGCGCTTGGCCGGCTTCGCGGCTTTCGCCTTCGATGCGGATTTGCGCTCGCGCGCGGCGGCGGCGTTCGGCCCTGAGCGCACGGCGCCCTTCTTCTTTCCGCCATCGAGGCTCTCGCGAAGACGCTGCATGAGATCGATGACCTGCGTGTCGCGCACGGCGCCGGCCTCCGGTTTCAGATTCGCTTTCTTCCCCTTCATCTTCGCGTGAATCACGCGCATGAGATTATTGCGGTACTCGTCGGCGTATTTGGTCGGATCGAACGCTTCGGCGAGGCTCGTGACGAGCTGCTCGGCCATGTGCAGCTCCTGCGGGCGCACGAGGCTCGAGTTGGGAAGGCTGAGTGTGTCCGGATCGATCAGCTCGTTGGCGAAGCGCATGATCTCGAGAATCAGCGCGTCGTCGACGACGCGGATGCCGGCGAGGTGCTGCTTCTGTCGCATGATGATCTTGCCGATGCCGACGGTGCCCGTCTTGCGGATGGCTTCGCGGAGGAGGGCGTATGCTTTTTCTCCGCCCTTGGATGGAACGAGAAAGTAGGGCGTCTCGAAATAGCGCGGATCGATTTCCGTCTCCTGAACGAAGTCGACGATCTCGAGCGACTTCGATGCTTCGACGGCGGCTTCCTTGAAGTCTTCGTTGGTGATGATGACGTATTTGCCTTTCGAGTATTCGTAGCCCTTGACGATCTCGCCCCAGGGAACCGGATCGCCGCTCGTCGAGGAGATTCGCTCGTACTTGATCGGAGTGAGGTCTTCTTCGTGGAGCATGCGGAAGCTGATGTGATCGCCTTGAATGGCGGTACGCACTTCGACGGGGATGCTGACGAGACCGAACGAGAGTGAGCCCTTCCAGATCGAAGCCATCGCGAACTCCTGTGAGCCGAACGAGTTGAGTAGCCGGACGAGGCGAGAAAAGGCAAATCTGGTGCCGATCAGGGAAGGACTGGAGTGGGGAATTCGAAATGGGAGATGAGGATAGACGAAAAAAAAGAGTCCCAGCATTGCTGGGACTCTTTGGCTTTTTGCGGGAGGAGCTCAGACTTTTTGGACGTCGGCGGCCTGAGGACCTTTCTGACCCTGAACGATTTCGAACTCGACCTGATCGCCTTCGGCGAGCGACTTGAAGCCGTTGCCGGTGATGGCGCTGAAGTGGACGAACACATCGGGGCCACCCTCACGGGAGATGAAACCGAAGCCTTTCGCGTCGTTGAACCACTTCACGGTGCCGGTGATACGTGCCATGGTACCTTACCCTCTCCCCTGTGGGGCTAGAACTGATGTACTGATCGCGGAGGTTCAGCTGCCGAAACATTTGCCGCTGGCTATCGCGCGATCTGGAATGTACCGAAATCTAAACAAATGATTCCGATGGTAACCAGATCATATCTCATAATTTGGGCCACGCCCGCGACTTGCTGAGTAGAACCGCCGGTGGAGCTGGTAGAGCAGTCAGATCGGCGGGATCAGGCGGCGCCCGCTATGTAGCGGGCGATGCGTCCGCAACTCGAACAGCGGAGCGTCACGTGGGAGCGGGGGATAGGAGGGACCTGGTCCGGATCGCGGAGAATCGGGCCGGAGCACGAAGGACAGCTGAGTGGCGCGCCGGTGCGATCGTTCGCGATGAGCTGCAACGCTTGCGCAGGATTGTACGTGGCCGGACGTGGCTTTCGCATGAACCCCTCCAAAGTCTCTACAAGTCTCCCGTCTTACAGGAGACGATCGAATACCGCTTGCCGCACGGCCGCAAGCGGCCACTACGGAAAAGAACGCCGTACATCCGCAGAGTGTTGGGGTTCGCGGCCGTGGTAACCGTCTATTTGACGGCCTGTGGTCCCAGAACGCATTTCCCGATCCTGCCCCCAGCCCTCCCCAATTCCCTCGCGTCGAACGACAGTGCGGCCCTACTCGCGAGAGATTTAGCGCCTATGCTATACCTCCAGCGGGACGAATCGTTCCCGCTCGAGCGCACCGTTGCCGTTTTACACCCCACTCGGCGTGTAATCGCCTATTACCTGACCTATAGCCACGATATCGCCGCCCGCTGGTCCCCATTCGCGCAAGGGGCCGACGAGGAGGAGTTCTGGGTAGGCTACGACGCCACCAATGCCCCCACCGATCTCTGGACTTACTGGCACGGAGACATCCTTCATGCTAACTGGCGTGGCAAGGGGGAACTCGGGGTGAACGTCCAGTGGGGGAAGCATGGATCACTTCCGCGCGGCACGCTACCGTCGGAGCTTCCGCGCGACAAGTCGCTCGAGATCTTCTACGCGATGACGTACTTCTTCCCCGATCTGTGGTTCGGGAGACTCTCGAGCCGAGGGCCGCTCTGCTTCTGCAGGAGCTTTGCGCGCTACCAGGAATTCACTCGTCCCATCGTGCTGGGCGCGCGGCTGACGGCGATCGGGCGCACGGCGGATCCCGACTCGCTCCTCACCGCTGTCTTTGGTCCGCACTACGCGCACAAGCCATACTGGCCATGGGAGCCGCGCCGCTATACGCGCGTCTGGCACGACGTGAGCGGCGACCGCGCCCTGCTCGGGCGCCCGTGACCACGCCTCAACCGCGCGCCGAGCTGGCGCGTAGAGATGTCGTGATGACCTCGACGATCCAGAATACCTTGAATTCAAGACAATTTCTTCGCGCGGCTGCCGCGGCTGCCGCGGCTCTCGCGCTGCTCGCTGGCGCCGCGTGCCATGGCGCATCGCCCGCTCCCACCCCGCACCCGGGCGCGAGCGCGCGCACGGTGATCGTGCTCGGCTTCGACGGCTTCGCCCGTCGCTATCTCGACGCCGACTCCGCCCCCGCGCTCCACGCGCTCGCGCGCAGCGGCGTCACCGCGCACGGGATGATCCCGAGCTTTCCGACGATCACCTTCCCGAACTTCTACGCGCTCGCGACGGGACTCTACCCCGACCACTCGGGGATCGTGAACAACCGCTTCTTCGATCCGGCGCACGACAGCGCGTTCGTCTACACGAAGCCCATCGCACACGAGGGGTACTGGTGGGGGGGCGAGCCAATCTGGGTCACGGCCACGAAGCAGGGCGCGCCCGCCGCTACGATGTTCTGGGTGGGCTCCGATGCGCCGATCGCCGGCGTGCGTCCCGCGCACTGGCACTCCTACGACCACGGGATTCCCTTCACCGCGCGCGTCGACACGATGCTCGCGTGGCTCGATCTTCCCGCGCGCGAGCGTCCGCGACTCGTGATGGGGTACTTCGAGGAGCCGGACATGCAGGGGCATTATCACGGCCCCGATGCGGCCGAGACGCGAGAGGCGGTGCTGCGCGTCGATAGCGCGCTTGCGCAGCTCGTCGCCGGTCTCGAAGCGCGCCATCGCTACGACAGCGTCGACATCGTCATCGTCGCGGATCACGGGATGACGCTCGTCTCGCCGGCGAACGTCGTCTACCTCGACGACGTCGTCGACTCGGCCAGCGTCAAGGTGGTGACGCTGTCGCCGAATCTCTCGATCAGCGCGCGCGATGGCGACAACGATGCGCTGTTCGCGAAGCTGAAGAAGCTGCCGCACGTCACGGTGTGGAAGAAATCTGAGATCCCGGCGCGGTTGCACTACGGCACGAGTGCGCGCATCACGCCGATCATCGCGGTGACCGATCCCGGATGGATGATCGCATGGCGGCACGGCAGGCCGTTCGATGTGCGCGGAGAGCATGGCTACGACAACGCGACCCCCGACATGCGCGCGCTCTTCCTCGCGCACGGGCCGGACTTCAAGCCGGGAACGACGATCGCGGATTTTCCGAACGTCGATGTCTACGATCTCCTCGCACGCCTGCTCGGAGTGACGCCCGCGCCGAACGACGGGATGATTGCGCCGTTCCTCCCGGTGTTGCGGTAACGGTATGGCTCGGTCGAGCTGAAGTACGAGCGTCGAACTGATTCGTATTTCCAATTTTTACTACACACTGGGCGACGCGGAAAGTGATACGCGATGTCGGCGGCGTGCACTAACCCCCGTAGACGATCTCGCCCTCGGCATCGATGCCCATGTCGTGGATTGCGCCGCACACGCCGCACGTCTTGGACGCGATCCATGCCACGTCGACGCCTTCGCGCTGTTCCTTCGACGCGGGCTTCACCGTGAGCTTCTTGTAGCTGTACTCACCGCAGTTCTCGCAGGCGTGACCGCGCGCGATTCGCTCTGCGCGATCACGAGTGATTCTGGCCACTGCTATTTGTTATCCGAGTCTGGGATCGGTGGTGGCACGTATGCCGGCGTGATCGTGGGCGGAGCGATGCGTGGCGGCGCCGCGCTGCGACCGGTTGCGCCCGCGGGAACGTCGCTCGATGAGCGGACGAGCAGCTCCCTGATGCCGCCGAGTGCGCCCATGACGCCGGCGGCTTCGGCGGGGAGGAAAATCGTCGTCCCCTTTCCCTGCGTGAGCTGCGGGAGCGCCTCGAGGTACTTCATGCCGAGGAGGTACATCGCGGCCTGACCCTCGGGGAGGGAGGAGGCAATGCGCGCGATCGCCTGCGCCTCGGCCTCCGCCATCGCGAGACGAGCGGTGGCGAGGCCCTTCGCGCGGAGCACCGCCGCTTCGGACTCTCCCTGTGCGCGACTCACTTGCGACTGCTGGACACCTTCCGCCTCGAGGATCGCGGCTCTCTTGGATGCTTCGGCGTTCGTGACGGCGGCGCGCCGCTCGCGCTCGGCGCGCATCTGGAGCTCCATCGACTGCTGGATGTCGCGCGGCGGCTCGATCGCCTGCAGCTCGACGCGCGTGACGTCGACACCCCAGCCGATCGACGCTTCCTCGATCGTGTCGCGCATGCGCTTGTTGATCATGTCGCGGCTGGCGAGCGTCTGATCGAGCTCGATGTCGCCGACGATGTTGCGGAGCGTGGTGCGCGTGAGCGTCTCGAGCGCGAAGGGGAGATTCTGGATCGCGTACGCCGCCTTCTGCGGATCGGCGATGCGGTAGTAGAGCACCGCGTCGATGTCGATCGTGACGTTGTCCTTCGTGATGACCGGCTGCTTCGGGAAGCTGAGCACCTGCTCGCGGAGATCGATGCGCGACGTGGAGCCGGAGGTGACGCGCTTGACGCCGCCCGGATCGGCCTCGAAGTAGCGGACGTCGATCGTCTTCCCCTTTTCCATCCACGGGATGAGGAAGTTGAGACCCGAGCGGGCGATACGGTTGAAGCGTCCCCACCGCTCGATCACCATCACCTCGGCCTGGCCGATGATCTTGACCGTGCTGGTGATTACCCACAGCGCGACAATCGCGATGATGAGAAGTAATCCGATTCCGATCATCGTTGCTCCGGGTTTGTGGTCAGATGGTGCACGTCAGGGTTTCCAATCGGCCATGAACAGATCGAGCTGATGCTCGCCGGTCGCGTTGCGGCTCGAGGCGAAGACGAGATGCCTGCCGTCGGGGCTGAACTGCGGGAAGCCATCGAAGCCGGTGGCGTTCGTCACCTGCTCGAGTGAGCTCCCGTCATCGTTGATGAGGTAGAGATCGAACTCACCGCTGTGCGGGTTGGTGTAGTTCGACGAGAAAATGATGCGCTTTCCGTTCGGCGTGAAGAAGGGAGCGAAGTTGGCGCCGCCCAGGTGCGTAAGCTGGTGCTGGTCGCTCCCGTCGGCGTTCATCACCCAGATCTCCATCTTGTTCGGCCGCACGATCGACTGGCTGAGGAGGTCGCGGTATTGTGCGAGCTCGGTGGAGTCGGTGGGGTGATACGCTCGATAGACGATGCGCTTGCCGTCGAGGGAGAAGAACGGGCCGCCGTCGTAGCCTGGCGTGTTCGTGAGCCGATGCACGTTCGAGCCGTCGACGCTCATCGTGTAAATCTCGAGATCGCCGTCCTTGAGCGAGGTGAAGACGATCGTCTTGCCGTCGGGAGAGAGCGTGCCTTCGGCGGTGTAGACGTTGTTATTGGTGAGGCGCTGGGTGCCGCTGCCGTCCGGGTTGGCCGTGTAGATGTCGTACTTGTCGAGCCCCCAGACGTAGCCCCTGGAGGGATCGGGCTTCTTCGGGCACGCGCTGTCGGCCGCTCGCGTGGATGCGTAGAAGACTTTCGTGTTGTAGCCGAAGAAGTAGCCGCACGTCGTCTTGCCGGTGCCGTCCGAAATGCGGCGCTGATCGGAACCGTCGGCGTTCATGACGAACTCCTGATCGCAGCTACGGCCATCGCGGGTGCTCTGGAAGATCAGCCGCTTGCCGTCGGTGCTGAAGTACGCCTCGGCATTCTCGCCGCCGTGGGTGAGCTGGCGGATATTGGCGAGATGTGGCTCGGCCGGGCGTGGCGATGCGCCGGGAGCAGGAGCGGGCTGCGCAGGGTGGGCGGCTGCACCGTGACAAGCAACTGCGGCCACGAGCGTGGCCGCAGTGATTACCTGACGAGCGTTTCGCATTCCGGAAAGCTAATGACCGGGTGTTGCGTCCGCCCGTGCGATGGAGAAGAGGTCTTTCTGCGTCTGTCCCTTGTGCAGGACTTCGAGCGCCTTGCGGAGCTGCGGGTCATCCTGGACGGTGCGGCGGAATGCCGTCGAGTCGCCGAAGGCAAGACGGGCGATCTGCTGCGAGAGCCAGCGGTTCACGAGCGGAGTTGCGGCGTCGTACTGCTTGCGGTCCGTCACGATCTTCTCTGCTTCGAGGCGCTTGTAGAGCTCATCTCGCCACTCGGGCTTCACGGCGAAGTCCTTCGTGACGTGATCCTTGAGCTCGAAGGAGTAGCCGTAGAGCACACCGCGGAGCGCGGGGAACTTGGGAGCGATGGCCTTCGCGAAGTCCTGCTCGGCTGTCGTCACCGTGTCTTCCGCGACGATCATGTCGGGGGTAATGCCGCCGCCGCCGTAGATCGTGCGGCCTGCGTCGCTCTTGTATTGCGGGCGATGCTTCTTGACGGAGTCCTGCTCGAGCGAGTCGGGCTTCGTGTCGTTGCTCGCGACCATGCCCACGGCAGAGTCGGGGTCGATGTGCTTGCGGTTCTTCTGAATGGAGCGGCCGGAGGGCGTGTACCACTTGCCGGTGGTGAGCTTCATCGCCCAGCCGCCGTCGAGAGGAAACACCGTCTGTACGAGTCCCTTCCCGAATGATGTGGTGCCGATGACGAGCGCGCGGTCGTGGTCCTGCAGCGCGCCGGTGACGATCTCGCTCGCGGACGCGGAGTAGCCGTCGACGAGTACGACCAACGGAACATCGGCGACGTGCTGTCCGCCGTGCGTCGTGAACAGCTGCGGCGGGCCCGTGCGCG
>JBDSHG010000124.1:0-17931 GCA_039918615.1 Gemmatimonadaceae bacterium
ACCTCGAAGGGATCATGTTGTAATTGGCGTTGCGACTTGATCCGAAGCTACGGTAGCGCGAATTGTCGTAAATGCACATTTTCGGACATCGATGTGCTGTTTTAGGACAATTATGCTTAAGCCGTGGAAGTCCTCGCCCGCCTCTCTGCCTCACTCGCCGCCCAGCTCCAAATCGTCCTCGCGGGGGAACATTCCCTCACCGTCGTCGATGGCTGGGGTGCGCTGTTGCTCGCCATCCGGGAGCGTCCCGTCGATCTGGTAGTTCTGGATCCGCGAACGTCAGGAGGGCTCGAATTGGGGCAAGCTCGTGAACTGCTCGCCAGGCATCCTACGCTGCCCGTGGTGATCTACACCACCCTCGCCGCGGATTCGATGCAGGCCACGGTGATGCTCGCAAAGCTCGGCGTTCAACACGTCGTCCTTCGCGGCTTCGACGACGAGCCCCGCCGCTTTCGTCAGATGCTCGACCAGCTGCCCGCTGCCCGCTTGAGCGACTCGGTGTTGCAACACGTTCTTCCGCATCTGCAGCACGCGCCGGTGTTGTTCGTACGCGCCGTCACGAGACTCTTTGAAGCGCCGCAGGAGTTCCTCGATGTCGAGGAGCTGGCACGGAGCTCGGGGATGACGCGACGCAGCCTCGATCGCTGGTTTGAACGGAGTGGCCTGGCTTCTGCTCGTACGATGATTCTCGTCGCCCGCCTCACGCGAGCGAAGCACTACATGGGTGACCCGGGCTTTCTGCTCGAGGACATCGCGAAGAAGCTCGGATACAGCTCGATCCGCGTCTTTGCCAGGCAGGTTCGCACCGCGACGGGAATGACTCCGTCCACCATGCGTTCGGCATTTACGCCGGCGGAATTTTCACTTCGAATGGCGGCGCTCCTGTGCCGGCCGGGGGATGACATCGGTGAGTTGGAGCATGCGCTGAATGAATGAAGATTCGCAGGCGACACGTATTCTGGTGGTCGACGACGAGCATTCGATATGCCGGGCGTTGACGATCAGCTTTACGCGCGCTGGCTACGATGTGCGCGCGGTCGAGTCGGCCGACGACGCGGTGCAGCTGCTGCATCGCGAGCACTTCGATTGCCTCGTGGTCGACCTGCGCATGCCCGAGATGGGCGGCGATGAGCTCTTCGAGATTGCCGCCTCCGTGCAGCCGCACCTGCGTCACCGTACGATCATCACCACCGGCGACGGCAGTGAGCGCGCCCACGAGCTGATCGCCGCCTGCGGCTGCGCCTCACTCGGCAAACCATTCGACCTGCGCGACCTGCTCGACCTCACGCGGCAGCTCACCCTCCGCGTACGCGACGCACGCGCGTAGCCCCGTCACCCGCTACAGCGTCCAGCTCCGGAGCGTCGTGAGCGCCTGCTCCACGGCCGCGCGCTGCTCGGGCTCCGTCGCCTTGCGGCGCAACACCTCGTAGCTCCGGATCGCCAACTGCAGCGCCTCGCGGTCGCGCTCTCCGGCTGCCAATCCCGCGGCGTTGTCGGCGAGACTCGCGCGCGCGAGATCGTCATCCGGGAAGCGCTCGACTACCTGCTTCCACCGCATCATGCGCTCGCGCGGCACGCCTTCGGTGAGCGCCCACAGATGCCACGCGCCGCGATTCACGGGGTCGGCGGCAATCGCGCGCGCCGCGAGCTCGCCCGTCGCCTCCGGCCCGCGCCCGGTGAGCCAGTACGAGTTCGCCAGGATGACCAGCGCCCGCGCGTCGTTGGGTCGCGCAGCCACGATCTTCTCGTATAGCGGCCCCGCTACCTCCGGGATGGGAAGATACGGCTCCGCGGCGGCAGCGAGCCTCTCCGGATCGGTGACGTCGGCTATCGCGAGCAGTCGCTCAAGCAATACCCCGTACTCGTTGGTCGCGTGGTATGTTGAGACGGCGGCCGAGAGCTCCGCGATGGGATCGAGTGATTGTGGTCTCATGACCGGCGGAATTTACCGTCTCCGCAGGAGGGACGTCAGCCGTGACTGAAGCATCGAACGACTCGTCAACTCCACAGGATGCGCAGCGCCGCGAAGACCTGCAGCGAATCACTGCGCTCGTGCAGCACTCGCTGAACAATCCGTTGGCGGCGCTCCTCGCCGAGGCGCAGCTTCTGGCGATGGAGACGACGCTGGACCGGGAGCACCGGGCGGCGGTGGACCGAATGACGGAGCTGGTGCGCCGATTGATCACGCTGGTCCGCGATCTGGACGGCCAGGTCAACGACTCGATGTTCCCGAGATGACGTGCAGGGTGGATGGCGGGGTGACGTAGGGTCTACCCTTCGTGGTGCTACGCCATGTCGCCTGAAGCCCTCACGCCGGGGGCGCCTCCGGGCGCCGGAATGCACGCAAGGGTTGCGCATTCGCCCGAATCAGGTGATACTCGTTGCATCGTCGGCACGCCGACGGTGGCCACAAAATATTTTGGCAGCACCCAGCGGCTCGCGTGATATATCCGCGGCCGGATCGGATGATATGTGCACCGCGCAGTGCGGCGCCAACTCCAGTTAACGCTCCACCAAGCGTGTTCGTCGCCCGATAACCGGGTCCCGTCACGCGTGTACGCCTTCACCTCATGACACCTTTCGCAGCATGAACGAACGTCGACGCCCGACCCGGCGCGGTCGCGGACACCGTCCGCCAAACCGCCCGCCGCTCGACTCGAATACCGAGTCCAGCCCGTATCGCGATGACTCCTCACTGCCGGCGCCAAGCGACACCGCGCTGCCGGACAACAGGCCGGCCCCGTCTTCCGATGGTGGCGATGGCGGAGCTCCCGCCTCTCCCCCACAGCAGCAGCCTCCGTACACTCCCGTCTCGCAGAACGATCGCGGCGGCGAGCCTCGCTACAACAACAACCGGAACAGTCAGAGCCGGAGCGAGCGCGAGGACAACCGGGGCAATCGCGAGCAGGGGAACAGCCGGGACAGCGGAAGCCGGGACAACGGCAATCGCGACATCAGCAACAACGCCAACGGCCGTCGTGGACGACGCGGCCGCCAGCGCAGCGGGCCGCGCCCCGAGCAGCAGAGCACCGCGCCGGTGTCGGTGCTCGTCGCCGATGGCACGACCATCGGCTGGTTCGACTCCGCGCGCGATGGCGGCTTCGTCCGCCGCGCCGAGGAGAGCTACCTCCCTTCCCCGAACGATGCGTTCGTGCCGTCGCAGATCGTGAAGCAGTTCGCGATCCGTCGCGGAGATCTCATCGAGGCCACCACCGGCCGCGATCAGCGCGGTCGTCTCGCGATTGCCGACGTGCAGAAGCTCAACGGCGGCGCGCCGGACAGCGGCCTTCGTCGACCGGATTTCAGCTCCCTCATCGCGTCGTATCCCGAGCGGAAGCTCACGCTCGAGACGGGACAGTCGGCGAAGATCGGCCCCGAGCTCACGCGTCGCGCGATCGATCTCATCGCGCCGATCGGCTACGGGCAGCGCGCGCTCATCGTCGCGCCGGCGCGCGCCGGCAAGACGATGCTCCTCCAGGCCATCACCGAGGGAATCGCGATCAACCATCCCGAGGCGACGCTGCTCGTGCTCCTCGTCGACGAGCGTCCCGAGGAAGTGAGCGAGATGATCGAGTGGGGGCGTGGTGAAGTCGTCGCGTCGAGCTTCGATCAACCGGCGGAGCGGCACGTCGACGTCGCGGACATGACGCTCGAGCGCGCGCGCCGGCTCGTGGAGCAGGGGAAGGACGTCGTCATCGTGCTCGACTCGATCACGCGTCTCGCCCGTGCGCACAACACGGCGGAGCGCGGCACGGGGCGCACGCTGAGCGGCGGGCTCGATGCCACCGCGATGGCGAAGCCGAAGGCATTCTTCGGATCGGCGCGCTCGGTGTCGCCGGCGAACGGCGGCGGCTCGCTCACGATCATCGCGACCGCGCTGGTGGAGACGGGATCGCGAATGGACGACGTGATCTTCGAGGAGTTCAAGGGAACCGGAAATAGCGAGATCAAGCTCGATCGCGGGCTGGCCGAGAAGCGCGTCTTTCCGGCGATCGATGTGGCGACGAGCGGTACGCGTCGCGAGGACAAACTCTTTCGTCCCGACCAGATCGACGCGATTTTCACTCTCCGCCGCGGGCTGCAGCAGATGCCACCACAGGCCGGCATGGAGTGGCTGATCAAGCGGATCCAGAACACGGCCAACAACGACACGCTGCTCTCCGGACTCTAGGCGCGAGCGGTAGCGGCGCCCGGCCTGCCGCTTGCATTAAGGCGCTCCCATATGGGCCGTTTCCTCGCTGTCTGGCGCGCGCACGTGCTGCTGGTGCTCGCAGTCCCCGCGCTGTTGTGCGCGCGGGGGCTTTCCGCGCAGGCGACTACGACTGACCCGCCCCCCGACCAGCGCAGCAAGGCGATCGAGGCCGCCACCAATGAGGCGGAGCGGCGCACGCACCCGGTCGTCGACAAGGTCACCTACCTCGGCGTGACGAAGGCGGTGGACAAGGGCGACATGGAAGGCGGACAGGCAACGAAGGCATCGGGGTGTCGGAGTTTCCTGCTCAAGCCGTTCTGCCTGCTGACACAGTCGCATCTGGTTTACGATACGCGCACGCTCGACCACCTCGAGCTCGCGCGCGATGTGGTACGGATCAAGGTGTACTACTACAAGCGCGGCTATCGCGAGACGGAAGTCGACACATTGGTCACGCGTGCGCATCCGCACACCAACCGTGTCGCCGTCACCTTCAAGATCACGGAGGGGCTGCCGGTAATGGTCGACTCGGTGGCCGTGATCCTGCCCTCGGACACGGCGTTGAAGCCGAGGATCGTGAAGAGCGCCGTGTTGATGCGCGCGGGCCATCCGCTCGACCTCGTCGCCCTCGACACGTCGCACGTGCGGCTGCGCGACGCGCTCTGGGACAAGGGATACTCCGACGCGATCATCTCGGACACCATCACGATTCACGACAGCGCGCGCACGGCCGAGGTGACGATCAAGGTGAATCCGCGGTGGGTGGCGACGGTGGAATCGGTGACCGTGCACGGAGACTCGATTTTGCCTCCGCAGATCACGAAGAAGATCGTTACGCTCAAGCCGGGGCACGTTTACAAGCGCGCGGACGTCATCGAGAGCCAGCAGGCGCTCTACAGCTCGAATCTCTTCAGGCGCGCGACGATCGTGCTGCCGCCACGCGGCGACAGCGCGAAGCTCATCGACATCAACGTCAACGAGTCGAAAATGCACGCGGTGAAGCTGAGCGCCGGCTTCAACACGATCGACTTCATCCAGACTGAGGCGCGCTACACCGACTACAACTTCTTCGGCAACGCGCGCCGGCTGGATCTGCATCTGGTCGTGTCGAATCTGCTCGGGCCTGCGCTCAACGGCACCGGGATCTTCCGCGACGTGCTGGCCGACAACGGGCTGCCGGGCGACTCGTCGGGGAAGTATCTCGATCCGACGTTCCAGGCGAGCATCGATGTCACGCAGAGGTGGTTCCGCGACCCGCGCAACACGGTGGGGCTCGGGCTGTTCGTGCATCGCACGAGCCAGCCCGGCATTTACATCGACAAGGGGTATGGCGCGAGCATCTCGTTCACGCGCAACGTCGTGCCGCACACGCCGCTGAGCCTCGTCTATCGTTACGAGCTCACACAGGTGGACGCGGGCGACGTGTACTTCTGCGTGAACTACGGCGTGTGCCAGCAGAACACGATCGGGCTTCTGCGCAACCGCAATGCGCTTTCGCCGGTGTCGCTCGACTACTACATGGACCGCACCAACGACGAATTCAATCCATCCACCGGCTACTCGGCGCGCGCGGACCTCGAGCATGCGTCGAAGTACACGTTGTCGGACTTCCGGTACAATCGCGCAGCGGGGGAGGCGACGTATTTCCATCCGTTCGGGAAGGCGGTCATCGCGGCGCATCTGCGTGGCGGGTGGGTGAGGGCGATGTCGTCGAGCAGTTTGACGAGCGGCGACGGGCTCGATGATGTGCTGCATCCGCGGAAGAGATTTTATGCCGGCGGTGCGAACTCGGTGCGCGGGTATGGGGAGAATCAGCTGGGGCCGCGGATTCTGACGATCGATCCGGCGAAGCTGGTCAAGTCGGGGTGCACGAACGCGATGATTGCGAGTGGGAGCTGCAATCCGAACACCACGAATGGCCTGGGGGACGCCCTTGTAGTCCCATCTTCCAACGACTTCACGTCGCTGCCCACCGGCGGCACTTCGTTGCTCGAGGGGAGTATTGAATATCGCTTCCCCTTCCTCATGAAGAATCTGCAGGCCGCCGTGTTTCTCGATGCCGGATACGTTGGTGCGGGAGGCTCTACCGTGACGCAGGGCAAGGCCGCCGTCACACCGGGCTTTGGCGTGCGCTACATGTCGCCAGTCGGCCCTATCCGCATCGACCTCGGCTTCCGTCCGTCGCTCTCCGACTCGCTCACCGTGATCACCGAAGTCGTGGAGCCGGACGGCACCCACAGGCTCGTGCAGCTCGGGGAGAAGCGTAAATACAATCCGGTCGAAGGCGGCAGCGGGATCTCCAAGATCCTGAACCGTCTCGCGCTCCATCTCTCGATCGGGCAGGCCTTCTGATGTGGAAGGTCCTGAAGATCGCCAGTATCACCATCGCGGCGATCGTGCTCCTCGTCGTGCTCGCCGTGCTTGGGCTCACGAACACGGACATCGGTCGCGAGCGCGTGCGCCGGATAGCCGAGAGTGCGATCAACACGAGCGTGCACGGCGTGACGAAGATCGGACGCGTCGACGGCGATCTGCTGCGTGGGATCACCTTCCGCGACGTCTCGATCACCGACAGCGCGGGCGGCCCCTTCTTCGCGTCGCCGCTCGTGCAGGCGCGCTACACACTCCGGAACTTCCTCTCCAAGCACATCATCATCGACGCGCTCGGCATCTCGAAGCCGACGGTGGTGCTGGACAAGCAGCCCGGCCGCGAGTGGAACTTCACCACCCTCTTCGCGAGCGCCGACACGACGAAGAAGGACACCGCCGCGCGCGGCTTCGGCTCGTGGATCACGCTGCACAACGTGCGGCTGATCGACGGGCACGTGCTGGTGAAGATGCCGTGGACGCCGAGCGACTCGCTGCCGAAGGCGGCGCGCGACAGCGTGTTGCGCGACGCACTTGCGGGGAAGGCGCGCCAGCGTGTGATCGAGGTGCCGGGCGGCTACCAGAACGTGATGGAGTTCGGCAGCGTGCAGGCGGCGCTGCCGCGCGTCCGTCTCGCTGATCCGGACAGCACAACGCGGGTCTTCCAGGTGGGATCGCTCGCGATGACGGCGGCGCTCTTCAATCCGCCCGACGCCGACGTGCGCGATCTGCGCGGCACGATCCTGATGTCGCAGGACTCGCTCTGGTTCCGCGGACTCTCGGCGGCGCTGCCGAACACGAAGCTCGTCGGCGACGGCACGTACATGCTGACATCCGGGGACCTGAACGCAAGCTTCCACGCGGCGCCGCTCGCGCTCGCGGATCTTGCCTTCGCGTATCCGAGGATTCCGGCGAGCGGCACGGGGTCGCTCGATCTCACCGCGGCGATGCGGCACACCGGCGAGAGTGACTACGCTGCACGCAACATCGATCTCTCGGTCGACGGCGGCACGCTCGAGGGCAAGATCGCGGTCGCGATGGGACAGGGGCCAGACGAGCTGCGGCTGCACGACACGCAGCTCGCCTTCACGTCGATCGACACGCGAACCATCGAGCAGCTCGCGCCCGCGCTCAAGGCGCCGCGCCGTGGGCGCCTCACCGGCCGCGCGACGCTTGCCGGGACGACGGCCGCGATGAGCATCGACGCCGACGTCGCCTTTACGGAGCCGCGCTCCGGGACGAGCCGCGTGCGCATCGTCGGCGTTGCGGGATCCGGGAGCAAGGGATTCGTCGCGAAGAATCTTCGCCTCACGATCACGCCGCTCCAGATGCAGCTCGCGCGCGTCTTCGATCCGTCGCTGCCGATCGGCGGCGTGCTCACGGGCACCGTGACGCTCGACGGCGCGCTCGCCGGCCGCATGACCGCCGCCGCCGACATCGTGCACCATGAGGGCGTCGAGGAGACGCGCATGGTCGCGACAGGGGAGGTGGTGCGCGGCGGCAAGGATGGCGTCTCCGCCGACATGCGCTTCGATCCGATCTCGCTCATCACCGCTGGGAAGTTCGCCCCCGCGCTCGGTCTCCGCGGCACCGCAACGGGCACCGTGCACCTCGGCGGCGCGATGCACGCGGTCGATCTCACCGCGGATCTGCATCTCCCCGATGGCGGCGAGCTCGCCACCACCGGCACACTCGATCTCGAGAGCAAGGAGAAGGGATACGATCTCGAGACGCATTTGCGACTGTTCAATCTTCGCAGCGTAGTGTCGCGCGGTCCCGTGACCTCGCTCACCGCATCGATGATCGCGAAGGGGCGCGGCTTCGATCCGAAGACGATGCGCGCGGCGTTCGCGGCCAACGTGCTGCACTCCGCCGTCGACAGCCTCGCGGTCGACTCCGCGAACATCCGCGTCGCCATCGCCGATGGTGTTGCGACGATGGATTCCGTCACGATCCACACGCCCTTTGCGCAGCTCTTCGTCGATGGAACGATCGGCACGGCGCCGGGGCGCACGGGGCAGCTGCGCTACATCGCGTCCGTCGACACACTCGCCTCTCTGCGCCGCTTCATCGCGAATCCGGACAGCGGCGTCGTGCGTCCGCGCCCTGCGATCCTCGCTGCGGCCATCGCGCGCGCGAAGGCGGACTCCGCGCGCGAGGCGAACCGCAACGAGGTCGCGTATCGCGCGACCGGGCGCCCGCAGCCGCAGGTCACGCTCGACTCGCTGCGCGCGCTCCACAAGGACTCCGTCGACGGCTCACTGCGTACCGCCGGCATCGTTCGCGGCACGATCAGCGACTTCGACGTGCGCGGCAGGCTCGCGGCGGACAACATCATCGCGCGAGGCAACGGCCTGCATCGCGCAAAGATCGAATACGCGCTCACGAATGGCGGCACGCCGCACATGAAGTACGTCGTCGGCGGCAATCTCGACTCGCTCTCGGTGAGCGGCTTCGCGATCGATTCGGCGACCATTCAGGCGACGTACGCGGCGCCCTCGGGGACGATCGAGCTCGGGGTCTATCAGGACTCCGGCTACGTCTACCGCGCGGGCGCCGACTTTCTCCTGAGTCTCGACAGCAGCCAGGTGCGGTGGCGCACGCTCGCGCTGCAGTTCGACACCGCGAGCTGGACATCGGCGACGCCGGGTTACGTGCAGTGGGGGAAGCACGGCATCCTCGTGCGCAGTCTCGATCTGCGCCACAGCGCGGACGGTCGCATCTACGCGAACGGCGATCTGCCCGTCGACGGGCAGATGAATTTCGTGTTCGAGGTTGCGGGGCTCGAGGTCGCGAATCTCGTCGGGCTCGCGGAGAGCGATCTCTCGGCCACCGGCGTCATCGATCTCGAGGGGAAGATCGAGGGAACCCAGCGCGCCCCTGCGATTCGCGGCGCGCTCAGCGTGATGGGCGCCTCGTACAAGGGAGCGCCTCTCCCTGACCTGCGGCTCGGAATGCGGTACGCCGGCGAGAAGCTCATTGCGCACGGCGATCTCTCGCGTGAAGGCGGACAGCCGCTCGCGCGTCTCGATGTCGATGCGCCGGTCAACCTCGCGCTCGCGGGAGTGACGGGACCGCGCGTGCTCGACCGTCCGCTCAAGGTGGATTTCGTGGCGGACTCGCTTCCGCTCGATGTCCTTCCCCACTTCACCGACATCGTGTCGAACGTGCACGGGCGCGTCATCGGCGCGGTCGCCGCGCGCGGCACCGGCACGCATCCGCGCGTACTCGGCCAGCTCGGCCTCGACTTCGCGACGTTCACCCTCGAGCCGCTCGGCGTCGCCATGAGCGATATCGGAGGGCTCGTGCACATGACGGGTACCGAGATCGTCATCGATACGATCGGCGGCAAGTCCGGTGAGGGATGGATCATGCTCGCCGGGAAGATCGGCATCGACAACGCGGCAAATCCCGTGTTCAATCTGAAGTTCACCGCCAAGGATGCGACGGTGCTGAACAACGAGATCGGCGAGCTGCACGCCAACGCGAACGTCGCGATGAAGGGTCCGATGGATGGCGTCGTCGTCTCCGGCAGAGCGCACATCGTTCACGGCACCATCTACATCCCAACAGGCGGCGGTCCGCGACAGGTGAGCGCCGACGATCCCGCCGTCATCAACGTCGTCGATACGTCGGACGCGGTGATGAAGAAGATCGTGCAGACAGACTCGCCCCTGCTCGAGAACATGGCGATCGACGTGAAGCTCAGCGTCGCGCGCGACACGTGGGCGCGCTCACCGGATGCGAACGTCGAGTTCTACAGTCAGGGACCGCTGACAATCCTCAAGAACCCCGACGAAGAAGGAGTTTCCATCGACGGCGTCGTCAACACCGATCGCGGCGAGTATGCATTCCTGGGCCGCCGATTCATCCTCTCGCGCGGATCGGCGATCTTCACGGGCGGCACGGACATCAATCCGCTTCTGCAGCTCGGCGCGCAGTACACGATTCAGCCCGCGGGACGGCCCGCGCTCAACATCAACATCGCGATCAACGGAACGGTGAAGAAGCCGGTGATTCAGTTGACGAGCGACGCCCAGCCGCCGCTCTCGCAGTCGGATCTGCTCAGCTATCTCGCTTTCGGCCAGTCGTCGACATCGCTCGTCAGCTCGGCGGGAAGCTCGAACTCGGGCGGAGGCTCGGCGAGCGGGAGTCTCGTCGGCAGCGCAGCGGCGCTCGCGACGCGCCAGCTCACGGCGACCGCGCTCGGTGTGATGACGCGACAGTTCGCGGCGACGGCCGCGCGCTCGCTTGGCGCCGATGTCTTCACGATCACGCCGGCGGAAGTGCCCGACGGCGGCGTCGGGAAGTACGGACTTCAGACGATTCTCGCCGGCACGCAGGTGGAGGCGGGGAAGTACGTCGATCGTCAGACGTACGTCGCGACGCAGATCCGCGGATCGGGGACGACGCCGGGCTTCCTGGTGCAGCGTCGTCTCTCGAAGGGTTATCGCATCGAGGCGAGCATCGATTCGCGCTATCTCGTGGCGCGGCCCACGCTGTCGACCGACGTGCCCATCAGATCCGAAGCCGCGTTCGGCGCGTTCCTGATTCGCGAGTGGAAGTTCTGAGCTCCGGCGTCAGCGTGCGCTGACGCCTGCCGCGAGCTCGTCCCAGAGCGACGCCATCGCGCGCATCCCCTTCGTGAAGTTCTCGTCGAGGAACCACTCGTCGGGTGCGTGCGCGTTCTCGCCGGGAAGTCCGAAGCCGACGAGCAACACGGGCGCGCCGAGCACACGCTGCAGGTCGCTGACGACGGGGATCGAGCCGCCTTCGCCGATGATCACGGGATCGCGCCCGAACGCGGCGTTGAGCGCGCGCTTCGCGGCATCGTAGAGCGGTCCTTCGAGCTCGGCGCTCCACGGCTGTCCGCCATGCAGCATCTGCACGGTCACCTTCACACCAGGCGGCGTCACGCTCGCGATGTGCGCGCGCATGAGCCGCTCGATCTCCGCTGGCGACTGATCGGCGACGAGCCGACAGCTCACCTTCGCCATCGCCTTCGATGGCAGCACCGTCTTCGAGCCTTCGGCCGTATAGCCGCTGAGCAGTCCGTTCACCTCGCACGTGGGGCGCGCCCAGAGACGCTCGAGCGTGGTGAAACCCGCCTCGCCGCCGAGGGCGGGGGCGCCGACTTCCTTTGCGAACTCCTTCTCATCGAAGGGGAGTGCGCGCATCCCTTCCAGCACCTTCGGATCCCACTTGCGAACGGCATCGTAGAAGCCGGGAATCGCGACGTGTCCCTTGTCATCGAAGAAGGTCGCGAGGATGCGCGCGAGCGCCATCGCGGGATTCACGACGGCCCCGCCATAGCTCCCGGAGTGCAGATCGCTCGTGGGACCCTCGAGATCGATCTGGAAGTATGCGAGCCCGCGGAGCGACGAGAGAATCGAGGGCAGTCCAGGCGCAAACATCGATGAGTCCGAGACGACGACGTAGTCGCAGGCGAGGCGCTTCGCCTGCTTCGTGACGAAGGCCTCGAGATTGTCGCTGCCGACTTCCTCTTCACCCTCGGCGAGCACGATGATGTTGACGGGGAGCTTCCCGCGCGCCTTGAGATGGGCTTCGATGGCTTTCATGTGCGCGAAGAGCTGTCCCTTGTCGTCGACGGAGCCGCGCGCGTAGATGCGTCCGTCGCGGATCGTAGGCTCGAACGGCGGGGTGGTCCACAGCTCGAGGGGCTCGGCGGGCTGCACATCGTAGTGACCATAGACGAGCACCGTGGGAGCGCCTGGGGGCGCCTTGCGCCACTCGCCGAGGACGACCGGGTGGCCGGGCGTGGGCATGATCTCGGCGGTGAGTCCGGCGGCGATGAGATTGTCGGCGACCCACTTCGCGGTGCGCTGCATGTCGGCATCGTACTCGGACCGCGCGCTCACACTGGGGATGCGCAGGAAGTCGAAGAGCTCGTCGTGGAAGCGACGGTCGTTGTCGTCGAGATAGCGCGCGAGGTCGCTGGCGAGCGTTGCGGGCATGCTTGAGGTCCGGTGAAATGGAGGTCGAGGCGGCGTGCAGCCCTGAACTTCGCGTCGCGACTGTCCGCATCGCAAGCGCGGAGTCAACAGGCCGTCGCGGCGTGTGGGAACGCAGGCGCGAGCAGTTGGTGATCCGAACCAGATGGATCGCACGGATTCAGCGAATTTGCAGTCTCCGTTTGTTGTCCGTGCCGTCTTCCGTTTTGAACGGACAACAAACGGATAACTGCGGTACTAATGAGAGAGCTCGGTGCGGGGCCAGCTGCCGAGCCAGCCTTCGAGGATCCAGATGCGGCGCCACGCGCGGATCGTGGTGCCGCGGCGCATCGCGACGCTGTCGTGCAGCGCAACATGCGTGAAGTGTGGAGTGAGGGCGGCTATGACTGGATCTGCATCGGCGCGCGTGGAGAGTCCGAGCACGAGGATGAGTCGATCGCCGCGTCGCGCTCGGTCGGGGAAGCGGGGCCAGAGGTCGTACTGTGTTGGGCGCGCGTGCACATCGATCACGAAGGGCTGCGGATGGTCGCGTAGGTGGAAGGCGAGCTCCGATGCCTCCTGATAGCGCTCGCCGGCGATCCACATTCGCGCGGTGGCGGGCGTCGCAGGGCGGAGCGAGTCGACGTGCGCGGCGAGGGTGCCCCAGCCGAAGCCCGACGCCGTCGGATCGAGTGCGATGTTCGTCGGAACGAACGGGACGAGCGCATGGGCGTAGATGAGCAGCGTCGTCGCGGCGCCGAGCGCGCAGCCCGCACGAAGGAGTTTCGCGAAGCGCGGCCCTCCGTGGTATGCGGCGGCGAGCACGATCGCCGAGAGATATGCGGGCGCCTGCCAGTTCGGCTCGACGGCGCTGCGGAGCGCGCTGATCACGAACGCAAGCCACGTGACCGCCGCGATGGTCGCGAGCGCCGTGCGCACGGCGTCGTCGCGCTCGCGCATCGCGCGCACGGCGGGAATGGCAAGTACAGCGAGGAGGAGCGGGGAGACGAGCGCGAGCTGCCCGCCGGCGAGCTGCAGCTCGTGCAGGAGGGCCGAGCCGCGATGTACCGCGAGGCCGTGCGAGAGCTGATACGCGAACGAGATCCAGCCGTGCTCCGCGTTCCAGACGAGATTCGGCGCGCATACCATCAGTGCCAGCGCGAGCGCGATGTAGGGACCGGGGGTCGGGAGCTGGCGTCGCAGCGAGGGGATCGTGAGCATGGCGACAGCCGCGCTCGCGAGGAGTAGCAGCGCGGTGTACTTCGCGGAGAGCGCGGCGCCCAGCGAGAGCCCGGCGAGCGCCCACGCGGCGAGCTCGGCGCGCGGGCGCGCATCGGTGCACAGGGCAGCGACGAGCGCAGCAACCGCGAGCGCCCAGAAGAGGAGGAGCGGTGCGTCGGGCGTCGCGAGCGCGAGGCCGATCTGCGCGAGCGGGATGCACGCGATGATCGCGGCGGCGCGCAACATCGCGCGATCGCCGCCGAGCACCCGCGCGGTGCGCGCAACGATGATCGATGCGAGCGCGCCCGCGAGCACGCTGCCAACGCGCACGCCGAACGGCGTCGCGCCGAACAGCGTCGTGCCGGGGCGGATCAGCCACGCGATCGCTGGCGGGTGATCGAGATATCCGGCCGCAAGATGCCGCGACCACTCCCAGTAGTACGTCTCGTCCGGCGCGAGCGGCACCAGCGCGGCCGCAATGAGCCGCACCGCGATAGCCAGCGCCAGCACCGCCCATGCGGCGCGGTGCGCTCGCGCGTCTGATTCGTGAGTCCGCATGGAGATGAACGATAAGGGCGAGAAGACGGTAGTAACTTTCGCGCTCATCCCGCATCGACGGAGAACCGCACCGTGAACGGCCTTGCCGGCGAGACGAGCCCCTACCTCCTGCAACACGCGAACAATCCGGTCGACTGGCAGCCGTGGGGCGAGGCGGCGCTCGCGCGTGCGCGGGAAAGAGACAAGCCGATTCTCCTGAGCATCGGCTACGCGGCGTGCCACTGGTGTCACGTGATGGCGCACGAGTCGTTCGAGGATCCGGAGACGGCGAAAGTGATGAACGAGCTCTTCGTCAACATCAAGGTCGACCGCGAGGAACGCCCCGACATCGACGCGATCTACATGAGCGCGGTCCAGGCGATGACGGGCCAGGGCGGTTGGCCGATGACGATGTTCCTCACTCCCGAGGGCGTCCCGTATCACGGCGGCACGTACTATCCGCCCACCGACCGTCACGGGATGCCTTCGTTCGTGCGGGTGCTGCGGTCGGTGGCGGATGCGTATCGCACGCGGCGCGGCGATGTGCTCGACACCGCGGCGCGCGTGCGCGAGCTGTATGCCGCCGCGAAGCAGACGGCCGTCAGCACGGGCGAGCTCACCCCCGCGCAGCTCGACGCGGCCGCGCGGGGAGTCATAGCGCGCTACGATGCGCGCAACGGCGGCTTCGAGGGCGCGCCGAAATTTCCGCAGACGATGGCGCTCGACTTTCTTCTGCGCCACTGGCGCCGCAGCGGCGCGCCGCAGGAGCTCGCGATCGTCCGCGATTCCTTCATCAAGATGGCGCGCGGCGGAATCTATGATCAGGTGGGCGGCGGTTTCGCGCGCTACTCGGTAGACGACCGCTGGCTCGTCCCGCACTTCGAGAAGATGCTCTACGACAATGCCCTCCTCTCCCGACTCGGCGTCCATCTCTGGCAGGTGACGCGTGACGCCGAGATCGAGCGCGTGACGCGTGAGACGTTCGACTGGGCGCTCCGCGAGATGTCCGCGCCGGGGGGAGGCTTCTACTCCTCGCTCGACGCCGACAGCGAGGGGCACGAGGGGAAGTTCTACGTCTGGAGCGCCGCCGAGATCGATGCGCTGCTCGGCGCGAACGCCGCGGTACTGGGCGAGCTGTGGGGCGTGAGCGCCGGCGGAAACTTCGAAGGGAAGAACATCCTCAACGTGCCGCGCCCGCCGTCGGACGTCGCGGCGGAGCACGGGATCGCGCTCGACGCGCTGGAATCGCTCGCCGCCGACGCGCGCGCCACGCTCTACGCAGCGCGCGAGGCGCGCGTGCATCCCGGTCTCGACGACAAGATCCTCGCTGCATGGAACGGGTTGATGGTCCGCTCACTCGCGGAAGCGGCGCGCGCGTTCGGTGACGCGCGGTGGCGCGCCGAGGCCGTGCGCCATGGAGAGTTTCTCTTTCGCGAGATGGTGCGCGACGGTCGCGTGATGCGTGTGCACAAGGACGGCGTCACGAAGGGGAGCGGCTTTCTCGAGGACTATGCGGCGGTCGCGCTGGCGGCGCTCGCGCTCTACGAGCTCACCTTCGATGCGGCGTGGCTCGCGCGCGCGAGAGAGATCAGTGCGTCGATGGTGCGCTGGTTCTGGGACGATGGTATCGGCGGCTTCTTCGACACCGCGCACGACGCGGAGGCGCTCATCGCGCGTCCGCGCGAGCTCACCGACAACGCTGTACCCGCGGGAAGCTCGCTCGCCGCCGAGCTGCTCCTCCGCCTTGGCGATCTCACCGGCAACGATTCGGATCGGCGCCGTGGGGCCTGGATCGTCGAGACGCTCGGCGAGCCGCTCGCCCGGTATCCCACGGCATTCGGCCACTCGCTCGGCGCGGCGGAGCTGGCGGTGCACGGCGCGACGGAGGTGGCGCTGATCGGCGATGTGAGCGCACCGGACTTCGATGCGCTCGTGCGCGAGACTGCGTCGCACTATCTCCCGTCTCTCGTCCTCGCGGGCGGCGCTCCGCCCGGCGCAGAGAGCGCGAGCGAGTCGCTGCCGCTGCTTCGCGACCGCGCGATGATCGATGGCCGCGCGACGGCGTATGTGTGCCGCCAGTACGTGTGCGCGGCCCCGGTCACGGATGCGCGCGCACTCGGCGAGCAGCTCGAGCGTGCGGCGAGCGGCCGCGACAGCAGATTGCTGGCCCGGACACAGGCCTAAACCGTCACGAACCAATTGCCCGGGACGGCGCGAGGCCGTTCCGGGCACTCGAGGCACTACTAGCGCCAGCGCCCTTCGATCCAGTACCAGCCGTAGCGGTCGTGCGCCCAGTGCCCTTCCTGCCACCGGCGCCGACCATCGGGACGATCCCAGCGACCAGGCACCCACGCATACGCGC
This sequence comes from Gemmatimonadaceae bacterium, assembly GCA_039918615.1. GTDB lineage: Bacteria > Gemmatimonadota > Gemmatimonadetes > Gemmatimonadales > Gemmatimonadaceae > FEN-1250. The sequence goes on from JBDSHG010000124.1 coordinate 16,631, forward strand.
CGCCGCCGTAGCCCCAGTGGCCGCGGATGTAGACGAAGTCCGGACCCGGTCGCTCGACTATCACTTCCCTGCGAACCGGCGGTGGTCCCTGACGTATATACACACGTCCGCCCTGCGCCGGCGCGCTCGCGCATCCGGCGAGCGGCAGAGCCGCGACGGCGAAGCCGAAGCCGAGCAGTGCGCTCTTCAAACGCTGTGACATATCCTCCTCCGAGATAAGGCCTTCCTGGCTGACGTTCGCTTTTACGATTCGTTAAGGACCTCGAAGACCCGGTCAGCTGTCTCTCACGGAGCAACTGCCATTCCCACTATCTTATTCGGGCTTTCCACACAGGATCCTTTGTGAACGACCTGCTCCTTCCTGCACGGTTACAGGCGGCGCTCGGCGACGTATATCAGCTCGAGCGCGAGCTGGGCGGCGGCGGGATGAGCCGGCTGTTCGTGGCCACCGAGCGGTCGCTGAACCGACAGGTCGTGATCAAGGTGCTCCCGCCGGAGCTGGCCAGCGAAGTGAGTGCGGCGCGATTCAAGAAGGAGATCGAGCTCGCCGCGCAGATGCAGCATCCGCATATCGTGCCGATCCTCGCGGCCGGCTCCGGCGACGATCTGCTCTGGTACGTGATGCCGTACGTGCGCGGAGAATCGCTGCGACATCGACTTCGGGAGAGCGGCAAGCTCCCCGTGCGCGACGCGGTGCGCATTCTCATCGAGGTCGCCGACGCGCTCGCCTATGCGCATCGCAAGGGCATCGTGCACCGCGACATCAAGCCGGAGAACATCCTGCTCGAAGAGGGGCACGCGGTGCTCGCGGACTTCGGCGTCGCGCGCGCGATCGTCGCCGCGCGTGCGGCATCGACCGTGGACGGCGCGAATCTCACCGGCACCGGGATGTCGGTGGGCACGCCGACGTACATGTCGCCGGAGCAGGCGGCAGGCGAGAGCCACGTCGACGCGCGCGCCGACATCTACGCGCTCGGGCTCGTCGGCTACGAGATGCTCGCGGGCGTGCATCCCTTCGGAAAGTCGGGGTCGGTGCAGAGCATGGTCGTCGCGCATCTCACCGAGCCCGCGCCGCCGGTCGCGAAGCTCCGCGCCGATACGCCCCCCGCGGTAAATGCCGCGATCGCGCGCGCGCTCGCGAAGCTCCCCGACGAGCGCTTCCGCACCGCCGAGGAGTTTCGCGATGCGCTGGAGACGGCGCCGACGACCGTGCGCGGCAGACGCGGCCCGATGCTCGGCGTCGCCGCCGCAGTCGTCGCCATGCTCATCATCGTCGGCATCGTCGTCGCGCGCCGGCAGCG
>JBDSHG010000125.1:0-18884 GCA_039918615.1 Gemmatimonadaceae bacterium
TGTGCGCGTGCCAGGCGGCGGTGGTGGGCACCACGATCAACATCACAGCGAGCTACCCCGCCCGTTCGCTGAGCGCGAAGGCGCAGATCCCCGGGCTCGCGTTCCGCGCATCGATCGAGCTTCCCGTAGAGAAGGCGCCGGGGACGCTCAACCCCAACGGATGCGATGAGGTGGCGTCGACGGTCGTCGCCACCACGCCAGCTCCGCCAGCGACGGTCGCAGTGATGGCGCCTCCAACGAGCGCGCCGATTGGGACCGCTCCCATTGCCATTACTGATTCGCGCGCCCCGCGCTCCGGCGTCTTGCTTCCAGCACCAGCACCCGCGATCTCTCCCGCACCCGTCACCGCACCCGTCACCGCACGCGTCACCGCACCCGTCACCGCACCCGTCACCGCACGCGCCGCCGTACCCGCCGCCGCGCCGGTCGCGACGAGTGGACGCTATCGCATCGTCGCGAACGGCTTTCGCGTGCTGCACGAGACGAAGGACGACATCCTCTCGCGCGACGGAAAGGGAGACGAGGTTTACGGTGCGTTCACGATGTTTCATTACGATCGCCACACCGGCACGCTGCTCGATCGCGATCTGCGCCGCACGCTGGTCATCGGTGATGTCTGGAATTTTCCAGGGAGAGTCAAGGGCGGGTCGTGGAGCGCGACAGGCGGGTTCAAGGCCGGCGATACATATCCCGCGTCTGGTGAGCCGTTCGTGCAACACGGGGTACCCTCGCGCGACAGCTTCCCCTTTCTCATCTGGGACGGCCCGCTCACCAATGATCAGGATGCGGTGATCATTTTGCCGACGATCTGGGAATACGATGGCAGCAGCGGGGCGTACGACCAGTGGTTTTCGCGCGAGTTGGCCGATCAGCACTCGATCTGGACCGACGTCGGCGTGCAGGAGCTAATCGGAGGCCATCAGCTCGGCGTTGTGCTTCCATCGGGGGAACTGGGAGCACCGGGCGGAGTCTCCGCGACCGCGCCCGCCGGATTCCAGACGATGCTGCTTCAGATCGGCGCGATGTTCGGGGTCACTTCTTTCGACCGGCCGGTCGGCATGAAAAACGTGGGCGGATTCGCAATGCTCCCTCGCCGCGCGGTCGTGATCACTCGAGAGATCATTGAGGCATCACTTCAGCGACTCGCGGCCACGCCGACCTCCGACGCCGATGCGGTGAGCCGCGCCGCAACTGCGCTGAACGAAATGCAGTTCTCGATACAGGACATGTATGCCTCGGGCACCGCGGGCACCGCCGGCACCTCGATTTCGAGCAGCTCTACCCAGCCAAATGCCGGCATGCCGTACGGCACGATCGCAATTCCGCTGATCGACGGACCGGGGCCGGACTTTCAGGGGCAGTACGTGCTCTACATTCAGGTCGAACGCATTCCGTAGAGCGAACGAGGGAGGAGATCGCATGAGCCGATCGCCCCCCTACCACCGTCATATCGTCGTGATGTCGTTGCAGGTCGCGGTGATCTTGAGCAGTACGCCGCCCTTCGTCTTCCCGGTGCCGGACAGCTCCATGACCTTTCCCTTCGCCGTGAAGGAGATCGGGACGTTGAAGATGTCGTACGCGATCGAGCGCTTCTTGTCATCTCCAAACGCGATGTGCAGGTCACCGTGCTTCGCTCCGTCGACGTCGGGACTGTCCACGCTGATGCGGCCCTCCCCGAGCGCGCGGGGGCTCTTCGCATCGAGATCCCTGAACGACGCGGCGAAGAACTTCTGCGGCTTCGCATTGAGGCAGATGACATCCTTCGCCTTCGCGCTGTACGTCCCCGCGTACGGTCCGTTGCCGACGACGATGGTCCACGGATTCGTAGCAGCTTGCGGGCGAGCCGCCGCGAGTGACGCCGCGGCGCCGAGAATGAGAGCCGAGCGAATGAGCTGCTTCATGCGGATCTTCCTCCAGAGGTACGATTGGGAATATGCGGGTAAATTAGCACTTCAGCCATCGCGCCGCCGAGCGCGCGCTCGGCGCTTGCGTGGCACTCGTGGTCCCTCGTTTGCGCCGCGCAGAAGGAGCCTGCCCAGGAGCGCAACAATGTTGAGTCAATCGCAGATCATCGCCTATATTCCCGTCTCGGACCTCGCTCGCGCCAGAAAATTCTACGAGACGACGCTCGGCTTTCGTCCGCTCGAGAGCGCCGACATCGGAAGCATGTACGAATCGGGAAAGGGTTCGAAGTTCTTCGCGTACAAATCCGAAGGCGCCGGGACGAACAAGGCGAGCACGGCGTTCTGGGACGTGCCGGACATCGAGGCGGAGGTCGCCGATCTGAAGAAGCGCGGAGTAGTCTTCGAAGAATACGATACGCCGGGTTACAAGACTGTGAATAGTATCGCGACCGGAGGCGGAGTGAAGAGCGCGTGGTTCAAGGACACCGAGGGCAACATCCTCGCGATTGCCCAGCGGCTTTAGCGCGCCTCACCAGGAGGGAACACCAGTATGTGCAGGAATATCAAGACACTTGCGAACTTCGAGCCTCCTGCAACAGAGGATGAGGTGCATGCGTCCGCACTTCAGTTCGTACGGAAGTTGAGCGGAACGACGAAGCCGTCGCGCGCAAACGAGGAGATATTCGAGCGGGCGGTCGACGAAGTAACCGCCGCCGCCCGTCGATTGGTTCAATCGCTCGCGACCAACGCGGCTCCGCGCAATCGCGACGAAGAGGCGCGAAAGGCGCGCGAGCGCACGCAGAAGCGCTTCGCCTGAGCGAGGCGCTTCCGCATCGGCGCGCTACTGCGCCGTCGCCAGCGCCTTCACCGCCTCCGACAGCTTCTGGATCGTCGGCGCATCGCTGGAGCCGGCCGCATCTCCATCGATCTCGGTACCGAGCTGCGTGAGCGCCGTCTGCCGCGCGGAGCCCGAGGCACCCTCGGCGCTCTTCAGTGAAGAACGCACTGCCGCGATCTTGGCCGACGCGAGCCCGTGCGACCGCTCCAGCTGGTCGACATAGCTGCGCGCAAGCGCGAAGCTCGGCGGCCAGACGATTTTCCGCTGACCCTGCGCGTTGAAGTAGTCCCACTTCACCGACTTCGCCGCATCGATTTCGTTCTGCGAGATGAAGGCGCTCGGCACGAGCTCGACGATGTCGAGCCCGCGCGCGATCTCGGAGCTCACCATTACGCCATTGTACCAGTACACCGACCACGTCCCGCCACTCGCCATACGCGTCGAGTCCACCGGACCACGATCGAAGAACGCGATCTCGCGCGGGTGCGCGACATCGGTCCAGTCGAAGAGCGAGATGCCGCCCTGATACCAGGACTGGATCATCACGTCGCGTCCCGGGATCGGCACGAGCGAGCCGTTGTGAGCGACGCAGTTCTCGTTCTTCGTCTGCGGCGCGGGCAGCTTGTAGTAGCTCTGGAAGTGCATCTTGTCGTTGGCGATCGTGAAGAGCGCATCTGCGCCCCACTCGCGCTTGTCCGTGATGCGGCACTTCGGCTGCCCACCGCCGCCCCATTCATCGCTGAACAGTACCTTCGTGCCATCGTTGTTGAACGTCGCAGAGTGCCAGTACGAGAAGTTGGAATCGGAGACTGCCGCGAGGCGCACGGGATGCGCTGGATCCCGGATGTCGAGAAGCAGACCGTAACCTTCGCACGCACCGCCGGCGAGACCGATCGCCGGATAGACCGTGATATCGTGGCACTGCGTCGGACCGGCGTTCTCGGTGCCCGGTGTCGGCGCGAAACGCTTGGCGATCATCGCCGGGAGCGCCGCGCGAAGCGCCGCGCTGTCCGCCGCCGTCGGATTGCCGCTCCCGCCGCGCGCCGTCACCATGCTGTCGAGCACCGGCTTGATCATTCCGCTCGGAAGCACCCTCTCCTCGTCGAAGATCATCGCGGTGAACGCGCCTTTCGCCTTTGCCGTCGCGATCTCCTGCTTCCCCTGCTCGATGTCCAGCTCAGACTCGCCGTGGCGTGCGGGCTTGGTAAGATCGTTGAAGATGCGCGGCGAGCTCACGATCGCCGCCTGCTCGGGGTGCGCGAGCGGCACCTTGATGACTTCAATGCGGAAGAGCGCCGAGTTGGGATCCTGATCGGGCGTGGCGCTCGAGCAGCCGGGAAGCTCGTTGGGCGAGCGAATGCGCGAGGAGCCCGAGATGTAGATGTAGACGTTGTCCGGATCCTTCGGATCGACCAGCGCCGTGTGCGTGTGCGAGCCCCGGCACGTTTGCACGTTGCCGACGTTCTTCGGATTCGCAATGTCCGTGATGTCGAAGATGCGCAGGCCGCGGAGGCGCTCCTTGCTCACCGTATCCTTCACGCCCTCGGCGCCGCAGTCGACGCGTCCCGTGAGCCCTTCGCCAGAGACGAAGAGCAGATTCTTGTAAACTGATACATCGCTCTGCGAAGCCGGGCAGTAATACGCCGTCTTGAGCGACACGTGACTCGGATCGGAGATGTCCCAGATCTGGTAGCCTGCGTAGCTCCCCTGGATCGCGTACGGTCCGGTGAAGGCGAGATCGGAGTTCGTGATGCCGGCGAACTTTGCGGACGGCTGCGTGCGCGAGAGGACGCGGAGATTCCACGTCGCTTCCTGCGCATCCATGAGCCCTGCGCGCAGGCCGATGCGCGGATCGGGGCTCGGCGCCGTTGCCGACATGTTCGAGGAGGGCGACATCGAGCTCCCGCCCATCGAGGACGTCGAATGCGCGCACGCTGCCGTGAGCAGGAGCCCGATGGCGAGCGGAAGCGCGGGGCGGCGGACGGCGGTCGCACGAAGAACAGATGCCATTGCGAAATCCTCCAGAGGGGCGGGGTGGAGCGGACGGGGGCGCGTGTGGATGTAGATCACTGCGCGCTCTTTTCGAGCGCGAAGGAGTTGAGCATCCGCTCCATGCGCGCGATCTCCGTCGTTTGATCGACGTTCACGTCGGAAGCGAATTTGAAGATGAGTTCATCCTGTCCGGCGCCGTAAGTGCCGAAGAGGTCCTTCACCATCGAGACGGCGCCGCGGTGATGCTGAATCATGTCGGTGAGAAAGAGCCGGTCGAAGTCCGGTCCCTTCGCGAGATCCAGCTGGTGCATCTGCGCGGCGGTGAGCATGCCGGGCATCAGCATCTCCTCCTCCTTTCCATTCATCATCGTCTTCATCGGGCCCGCCGCGGGCACGGTCTGGTGCCGGTCGCCGAGCCACGTTTGCATCGTCGAGATTTCATCCTGCTGTGCATTGATGATGCGCTCCGCCAGCGTGCGCACCGACGCGCTCGCGCCGTGTGTGGGCGCCCACGCCGCCATCGCGATCGCCTGCGAGTGATGTCCGATCATCCCCTGCATGAAGTGCACATCCGCAGCCGTGTACGGATTGCGTATGCTGTCCGCTTTGGCGCGCGCGACCGCGGCACCTTCGCCCTGCGTCTGCGCAGGAGTGGGTGGTGCGGCGCCGCGATTCGCGGTGCTCTGGCTGGCGCAAGCCGCCATCGCGAAGGCGACCGTCAGCGTGCCGAGGGATCGAGTGAGCGACGTCATCATGATTGAGCGGGCTGGGGATGCGCGAGCAAAAGAGCTGCCGCACTCAGCTTACGTACGGGCCGCTTACACCGTTGTCACTCAAGATGCGGCGCGTGCGGGGCGAGCGAAAGCGGGGCAACCACGCTCGCGAACATACAGACAGGGTCGGAAGAACATGGTTTGGAGCTGAGTCGGGGATCCCCGGCCGGAGGTCAGCCGTTGAGTGAGCGCTGCGTCAAAACGAGCGATCCAGCGAGCGGCATTCGATTAGCGTAAACCCATACTACGCAGGGACTTCGCGGGCTATCACAAAATACAAATGGATGCAGAACCTTCCTCACCCTTCGATCGTCTTATCCACGGTTGCACGGGTCTGCCCGTTTCGCGGATCCGTGCAGGTGTCAGGGGTGAGATGCCTCGAGCGCCCTCGCGACCGTCTTCACACCAAACAGGGATTATATGAACCGTCGCAACATCGTCGTTGCATCCGCGATCCTGCTTCTCGCCGGCGTCTCCACCGCATCTGCGCAGTCCATCGTGCCGCACACGCAGTGGGGTGTACTGGCCGGTGCGAACTTCGCCAATCTCTCCGGCAGCGACGCCAACGGCGCCAAGACGCGCACGGCGTTCGTGGGTGGTCTTTCCGCGGACTTTAAGCTCGGCGGTTATTTCGGCGTCGAGATCGATGGTCTGTATTCGCAGCAGGGTGCCAAGCTGAGTCAGGAAGGCGGCGACGTCGTCCTCCATTTGGACTATGTTCAGGTTCCCGTGCTTCTCCGCTACGACTTTCCGACACACTCGACCGTTGCTCCGTTCATTACTCTCGGGCCGTCCGTGGGCTTTCGTGTGAAGTGCGAGCTCACGCAGGGCAGCAATAATGCTTCGTGCACCGAGTTCGCTGGCGAGAATGCCAAGTCCGTGGACGTGAGCGGTGTCGTTGGCGCTGGCCTCGGCTTCAAGGTCGGCAAGGAAGAGCTCAGCGTTGCGGCACGCTATGGCATGGGCTTCACCAAGGTGTTCAGTAACTCCAACTCCAAGAACAAGGTGTTCTCTGTGATGGCGGGCTTCGCGTTCTAGTCCGTAACTGAACGATGGATGACGGGTGGGCGCCTCGGCGTCCACCCGTTTTTCGTCGGCACACGACTCGCGAGAGCACGGCCGCGTGGGTTAGCTTCGACCGATGCGTCTCACCCCTTCGTCACTCGCGTGCGCGCTCGCGATGCCTGTGATCCTCGTCGCCAGTGGTTGCGCGCACGCCGCGCTGCCGCACTCGGTGCCGATCCCGCTCAGCGCCACGCTCTCGATGCTGCTCGCGCCGGCATCCCGCACCCTCGACTCCGCGATCGCCGCGGGCGCAGCTCCCGGTGCCGTGCTTGCGGTCTCCGTAGGCGGCCTGCACTTCGAGCACGCGATCGGGCAGCTCGCCGTCGACGATCCGCGTCCCCCCGATGGCCGCACGATCTACGACATGGCATCGCTCACCAAAGTCGTCGCGGTCACGACGCTCGCAATGATGGCGGTCGAAGACGGGAAGCTCGCCCTCGACTCGCCCGTGGTGCACTACCTTCCCGAGTTCGCGCGCGGAACCGGCGAGAAGTCACGCGTGCGCGTGCGTGATCTCTTGCTCCACGACGCGGGACTGCCTCCCGATCCCGTGTCGCCGCTCTGGAAGCATCCCGGCAGCAGACACGACGCGCTCCTCGAAGCGCTCGGCGCCAACCTCGATACCGTGCCCGGCGCGCGCTTCGTCTACTCCGACCTCAGCTACATCACGCTCGCGACGATCCTCGAGAAGCAGTACGGCAAACGCGTCGACGCGCTCTTCGCCGAGCGTGTGGCGGCGCCGCTCGGCTTCACGCGCATGCGCTACCTCCCACCGCGCGAGTGGCGCAGCGAGATCGCGTCGACGGAGATCGAAAATGTGCCCGGGCGCCCGACTGTCGCGTTGCGCGGGGACGTGCACGATGAGAACGCGTGGCGGCTTGGCGGGGTCTCCGGTCATGCAGGGCTGTTCAGCGATGCCGACGATCTGCTTCGCTTCGGCGAGTGGGCACTCGCGGGCTCGCTCGGGCGCTGTGTTCCCGGCGCGCTGCAGCCTCCTGCGGAGCTCGCGGCGTGGACCGTCCGGCAGAACGAGCCCGAGGGCTCATCGCGCGCACTCGGATGGGACACGCCGTCGGAGAATTCTTCGGCGGGGAGCTACATGTCGGCGCGCAGCTTCGGGCACACCGGATACACCGGCACGTCGATCTGGGTGGACCCGACCCGCGACATCGTAATTGTGCTGCTCACCAACCGCGTCAACCCGACGCGCGACACGCCGAAGTTCGGCATGCTGCGCGCCGTGGTCGCGGACGCGGTGATGCGCGCGCTCTTTCCCGACGCGCTACCGAGCTAGCAGCGCACCGGCGCGCGCGGCTACGTGTGCGCGCTCCTCGTGGACGCGATCGTCTTCGGGGGACGAAGCTCCTTTGCCTGCGGCACGATCGCGGGCTTGCCGAGCTCCTGCAGCTTTGCGTTGATCTTGGGAATCTCGGTCGCGAGCACGCGCTTGTACGCGAGTAGATTCTTCTGCAGGATGGGCGCGAACTGCCTGTAGACGCCCACCTCCTGATCCGTGGGTCGCGCGCTTGTCGACGAGACGGAGCCGGTCAATCCGGCGATCCGCTCCACCGCCGCCGCGGGAAAATTGAGGTTGTCCTCATCCGCGCGCAGACGCACCTGGTAGAGACGCGACTCCGCCGCCGCGAGAGAATCGCGAAGGGCGCCCGCAACCGCCGCGACTGCGGCGCTGTCGCTTCCGCGCATTGATGCGAGCCGGTCGTCGAGCTGCGCGCGCACGTTGCGAATCGTGATCACCGCCATCGTCCCCGCGGTCACCGTATCGCGAATCTGATGGAGAAACGCGAATTGGGCGGCGAGGTCTGCGGGCGTCGCCTTCACGCGTGGATCTTCTTTCAGCACGAAGCTCGCGGAGTCTACCCACGGGCCCACGTGCACGCGCACCCAGTAGCGCCCCGCAGGCGCAATGGGTCCATCGGAGAGGATGTCCATCATTCCCGCGAAGCCGGCCACGTCCGGATAGCGGAGATTCCAGGCGAAGCGGTTGAGCCCCGGCTTGTCGGGAGCACGCGGCGCTGGGGGAACGCGCTGTGGCCACGGCTTTTCGTCTTGGCCAAGTCCCTCTTCCTCGCCGCCGTATTCGACCCTGGATGTGTCGGGCTGCTTTCCGGCGTGCATGAGGGAGTCGTTGAGCACGCGCCTCGCGCTGTCCACGGTCACATGATGAACGCTGTCACCGTGCACGCTGTCGACGCGCGCGATCGAGTCCTGTACGCTCGAGAACGACTTGATGAGCTTGTGGCGCGCATCGAGGATGTCGATCGTTACGAGCTGATGCGGCTCGGCGATCGAATAGTAGATAAGCGCGCCGTCGGGCGGATTCATACCGACCGGGCGCGCCGGATCCGGCGGCTGCGGATTTCCCCACAGCACGCGCCACGTGTCCTTCGGCTTGTAGAGCCTCGTCTGCACTCCGGCGCTCGCGTCGCTCATCTGCCGAAGCGGTGAGATGTCGTCGAGAATCCAGAAGCCGCGGCCATGCGTTGCCGCGATGAGATCGTTGTCCTTGATCGCGAGGTCGTGCACCGGCACGATCGGGAGATTCCGTCGCAGCGACTTCCACGTGCCGCCGTCGTCGAAGCTCACCCACACGCCGCGCTCCGTTCCGGCGTACAGCAATCCCTTTTTCACCGGATCCTCGCGCACCACCCGAAGAAACTCAGTCGCGGGAATTCCCCCATCGATGCGCGTCCAGCTCTTGCCGAAGTCCGTCGTCTTCCAGATGTACGGCGTCATGTCCTCGAGCTGATACCGGTTCACCGCGACGTACGCGGTGCCGCGCGCGAAGTGACTGGGCTCGATGCTCGACACGCGCGTAAAGTCTCCGAACTGCTTTGGTGTGATATCGCTCCACGTCAAGCCGCCATTGTGCGAGAGATGCAGCTGCCCGTCGTCGGAGCCGGTCCACAGCTCGCCCTTCACCAACGGCGACTCGGCGAGCGAAAAGATCGTTCCGTAATATTCGACCGTGGTCTGATCGGAGGTGATCGGACCGCCGGAGATGCCGAGTGTCGCGGGGTCGTGTCTCGTGAGATCGGGAGAGATCGGCGTCCAGCTCTGTCCCTCGGTGAGGGTGCGAAATAGGCGGTTGCCTCCCGTGTAGAGCACGTGCGGGTCATGCGGCGATACGAGGATCGGCGCCGTCCACTGGAAGCGGTACTTCGCCTCGATCGCGGGATGTCCGTCGGGGCTGTCGGGCCAGACGCTGATGATGCGCATGAAGCCCGTGCGATGATCGAGACGGCCCATGAAGCCGCTGTTGTCGCCGCCGTACGTGATGTCGGGATCGTCGGGGCGCGCCTGGATGTAGCCTGACTCTCCACTCACATCGTACCACTCGCTGCGCGGGATGCCGCCGGGGAAGCGGCTCGGCCCGCAGACGCCGGAGTTGTCCTGCTGCGCGCCGCACACGCGATACGGAAAATGATTTGTGGTGGCGACGTGATAGAACTGCGCCGTGGAATAGTCCTGATCCGTCCACGTCGTGCCGCGCGTATACGTGACGCTGGCGCCGCCGTCGCTCGACTGGATCATACGCGCTCCGTCGTTCGATGCAATCCAGAGATCGTGGTCGTCGCCGTGCGGTTCGTTGAGCTTCGCGAAATGCAGACCGCCATCCGTGCTCTTCATCAGCGACACGTTCGGCGCGTAGATGAGATTCGTGTCGACGGGATCCGCCACGATGCGCGTATAGTACCATGCGCGCTCACGAATCCGATTATCCCCGTTGATGAAGCGCCAACTGTCACCTGCATCGTCTGACTTGTAGAGCCCACCCGAATCCGCCTCGATCAGCGCCCACACGAGTGACGGCTTCGACGGCGAAACCTCGACGCCCATGCGGCCGAGCACGCCGGGAGGCAATCCCTTGTTGTGCGTGATCTCCTTCCAGTGCTCGCCGCCGTCGGTGCTCTTGTAGATGCTCGAGCCCGCACCGCCGGACGACAGCGACCAGGGCCTGCGGTACGCCTGCCAGAAGGTGGCGTACAGTACATCGGGGTTCGTGGGGTCGAGCGCGAGGTCGGCGGCGCCCGTCGAGTCGTTGCGGAAGAGCACCTTGCGCCAGCTCTTTCCGCCATCGGTCGTCTTGAAGATCCCGCGGTCCGGGTTCGGGCCATAGACGTGGCCGAAGGCCGCGATCCACACGATGTCGGGGTTCGTCGGATGCACTCGCACGCGCGAGATCTGCTCCGTCGTCGAGAGCCCCGCATAGCTCCACGTCTTGCCGGCGTTCGTCGTCTTGAACATCCCGTCGCCGTGCGAGACGTTGCCGCGAATCGCATGCTCTCCCGTGCCGGCGTAGACGATGTCCGGATTGGATGCGCTCACCGCGATCGAGCCGATGGTGCCGCCGAAGTAGCCGTCGCTCGCCGGCGACCAGCTGTTGCCGCCGTCGGTAGTCTTGAAGACGCCGCCGCCTGTCGTGCCCATCCAGTACTCGAAGGGGCGCTTTGCCGATCCCGCGACGGCGATACTCCTGCCGCCTCGAAAGATTCCTATGTCACGCCACTTCAGCCCATGCCAGGCGACGGTGTCCTCCGTGATCGAGCCCGGGTAGGTGATTTTCTGCGCCTGGAGAGCGCCGGCAGCGAACAAGGAGAGAAGCGCGGCGCGCGCGAGAAGGCGCGTCACGGCGTGCGAGTAACGACGCTGGGGACGTAGCGACAACGGGACCTCGATGACTGGAGAAATTTCTGCGGGGAACCTACCGAGATAGCGCCCGATTCGACGTGCGGCAAGAGCGGATGCGAGCGTGCCCGCGCCGTAAAGGATATCGCGGCGCGGGCACGTAGCCGACTGAGCCTTACCAAGCGCTACGTGGAGGGGCGGGTCTCGCTCTCCGGCTTGCGCGCCGGAACGGCGATGCTGTCGATGCTCGCCGCGGACGGATCCTTGCTCAGCGCGCGCACGCGATTGAGGTTCTCCACCACGCCGCGATACTGGCGCTCGATCATCGCCCGCGTATCGAGCGGCAGATCCTTCTGCAGCGCATCCTCATAGGCGTGCGCCGCGTGCTCCTCGCCGCGCTCGCACTCCATCACGATCGCCTCTTCGTTCTTCCCGGTAACGGCGGACTTGAGATCGATCCACACGCGATGGACGGCGCCCGCGATCGTACCTCGCTTCTCGGGATCGCCTCCGAGCCGGCGAACTTCGGCCTTCAGTTCGGACTCGCCTCGCTGGATGTTCGGAAGACGAGAGGCGAACAGCGCCTTCGCCGTCGGATTCTCGACCGCTTCACTCGCAGTTCTGAATCCCTGCAGTCCATTCTCGCAGGTCTCGATCAACTCGTTGAGGATCGACACGACCTCGTCATTCTTCAGTGGCATAGTAGCTACTCCTGAGCCTGTTGGGTCAGCGCGCACGGTGCAGCGATGATGTAAAGGTAGCGGGTGCACGCTCCATGCCCTCGCGTCGCGACCGTGCATGATCGTACGGTGCGAGCGAGTGCCGCGGACGAGCTCGTCGCTCGCCCGCGGCCTGTCGTCGCTAGTTGATTCTCCTGCAGTGAATTCCGCCGAGCACGTCGATGCGTCCGAAGCCGTAGACGCGATCGGGAACGTGGCGGCTGAGCTTGTCCGCGCTGCCGAGGATGCACGCGTCGAGATCCGCCTTGTACCCCGGCGTATCCGACTCGATGACTGCTGCCTCACCCGCGACGAGCGGTGCCGCGAAGCTCGTGCCCGCGCCGATCGAGCAGGTGCGGCCGTCAGCGCACTGCGGATCGGAGTAGCTGCTGCACGCGCCAATGATGAGATCCTCGATGACACTGCCGTCGGTGTGGTCGCCGCCTGGTGCGAAGACGTCGGTGCCAGGATATCCGTAGTTCGAATACGTCGCGAGGTTGTCGAAGGTGCCCGGTTGCTGCGCGTGCGGCGCGGTCGCGCCGACGCTGATGACGTTGTTGAGCTGAGCGGGGAGCTCGAACAGGCTGCGTTGATCCGTGGCGAGGTCGATGCCAACGCCCAGCTCGTCGCCATTGCCAGCGGCGGCGAGGAGGGTGACGCCCTTGCGATGCGCGTAGTTGACCGCGCGCTGGAAGTCCTGCACGATCTGTCTGAAGTCGGGATCGCGGATCGTGAAGTACGCGCCGAAGCTCATGTTGATGACGTCGAGCTTCGCATCCGCAGCGTAGATCACGCCTGCGATCGCATCGGAGAACAGCCCCGATCCCGTCGCGTCGAGCACCTTCACCTGGCAGAGCGTCGCCTGTGGAGCGACCGACGCCATTCCGAGCCCATTCGTCGTGATCTGGCTCGAAACGAAAGTGCCATGTCCATTGTAATCGAGGATGTCCGGCTCGGTGACGACCATCGACGTGCTGATGCCGACGTCGACCTTTCCGGCGAGATCGAGGTGCGTGGGGTCGATCCCCGTGTCGAGATCGCAGACCGTGGTTCCCTTGCCGTGCCCATCCTTGAGCAGCCAGACGTTCGATGCGCGGATCTGGCGCATGTTCCATTGGAACTCCGGGAAGAACTCGGCGCCGCTCTGATCGTCCGGCGCGCCCCCCCGTTTCGCGGCGACGGCTCCCGCCGCAGAAGACTTGACCGATCCCGACCTCAGCGCCTTCGGCGCAACCCACTGAACCATGCGATCCTCGAGCACGTCGGAGACGTCGGCCTGCGTCGCGAGCGATGCGGCCGCAGCGTCCGTGAGCGCGATGATCCGGCGCCCCGCGCCGACCTTCGAGAGTGCGATGCGGCGCGAGCGACGCTTGCGTCCGTGCGTGGTGCGAGTGGGGCCTGCTCGGAGCAGGCGACGATGGCGAGGATCGACGCGGCGGCAAGCGTTACGAGTGCGCGCGTGCGATGTGCGGCAAACATTGAGCACCTCGGTTGAGGAACAGGACTGGTGTAATGCCCAACGCTGCCGCCCTCGTCAAGTAGCCGTCCGTACGCATTCTGTAAGATGGGGACAGCTTAGCTCGCCATCGCTCGCGCGGCTCTCGCATGCCGTACATTGTGCGCAGCCATGCGACGCCCGCCCCATGAGGCGTCCGACCCTCACCAGGAGACTGTGCACATGTTCAAGGAATTCAAGTCGTTCATTCTGCGCGGCAACGTGGTCGATCTCGCGGTCGGTGTCATCATCGGTATCGCATTCGGCGCGGTGGTGAAGTCATTGGTCGACGATGTGATCATGCCGCCGATTGGCATCGCGACGGGCGGTATCGACTTTTCCAACAAGTTCATCGTGCTGAAGGACGGCGCGAAGGCGGCAGGGCCGTACGTGTCGGTTGCGGCAGCGAAGGCGGCTGGGGCGACGACGCTCAACTACGGTATTTTCGTCAACAACCTCGTGTCCTTCCTCATCGTCGGCTTTTGCGCGTTTCTCATCGTGCGCGCGGTGGGGAAGCTCGTGCACGTGAACGTGCCACCGCCGGCAATGAAGAAGTGTCCGTATTGCGCCATGGAGATCCCCATCCCCGCGACGCGCTGCCCGAACTGCACCTCCCAGCTCGCGGGCGCGGCGGCCGCGTAGCCAGCAAGCGCATGGCGCGCGGGCGAGCTACCCCGCGCGCTCAATCCTGGGCTCCCGTGAGAGTACCGGCGTGCCTGGCAGTGGTGTGACTTGCCGCCATCCGCGCTCGCTCTTCCGCCACGTGGATCCGTCGTCGCACACGACGACGGTCTCGTTGCCGAGCTTCACCGTGCCGATCGGCTTGCGCGGCTTCCGGTTGCGCGCAAAGCTGCGCGCCTCGAGATCCTCGGCGATCGCATCCGAGAGCTCTGCCTCGATGTCGTAGTCGGAGTGAGGGTCCGCGCGCGAAAACGAAGCTGCCGGGTCGGGGAAGGGTGCGCGATCGGCCTGCGGCTCCACGTCGATGCGCGCCTCCGCCTCGGTGCGGCGCACGTGCGGCTGCGATTGTGGCTGCGGCATGTCGTCGGGGAGCCGCGCCGCGCGCGTATCCGCGCTCGGGCGCCCCCACGAATCAGGAACGCGCGGATACGTCTGCACGTAGCTCCACGCGCGATTGAGCAGCTCCATCGCCGTGCGATGCTCCTCGTCGAGCGCGAGCGCGAACTCGGCACGCGTCTGTTCGATCGTGCGCGCATTCTCCTCCGTGCGCTCGCGCTGCGCGGTGAGCTCCTTTAGCATCGCGTCGCGCTCGGCCGCGGCGAGCAGATATTGCTCGCGCATCGTCGCGATGTACGGCTGCGTCGCGGCGAGCTTGTCGGCCCATTCGCGACGAACCTCCTGCAGCTCGACTTCGGCGCGCTGGCGATCCCAATCAACCGTCGCCATCTGTGCGCGCAGCTCATGGCGCATCGATGCAGAGGCTTCGCGCTCGCCGCGCAGCGCGTCGGATTGCTGGTTGAGCAGCGCGCGCGTGGAGTCGAGGTCGGTCTCGAGTCGCTCGATGGTGCGCTGCGCATTCGCGCGCGCGGAGGTGAGCTCGTCCTGCATCGTGAGCATCGCGTCGCGTGCGCCGCCGAGCTCGGACTCCACATGGTGGCGGCGCTCGGCGCTGTCCATGCGTTCGGAGTCGAGCCGCGAGGCAAAACGGGCATCGGCGTCGCCGATATCGGCGCGCGCAGCATCCAGGGCGCGCTGCGCATCATCGAGCGTGGCCCGCGACTGCTCGAGCTCGACTCGCAGCGCTGCGAGATCCTTGCGCGCGGCGAGGAGCTCGATCGTCTGTGCGTCGTGATGGCGCAGCCGTTCCTGGAGCTCGCCGAACTGATCGCGGAGCTTCTCCGACTGCGCGGCGCGCTTGCGCATCGAGAAGGAGAAATCCTGCCTCGTCTGGCGGGCACGGCGCGCCCACGCGAACGAGGCGATCACGGCGCCCGCGAGCGCCCCGACCCCCGCTGCGAGCAGCGCGATCCAGGAAACGACAATCGATCCGACTTCCACCTACGCTCCGCGTGCTGGTGAGTGCCCTCGATAATGGGGACATCGCAAGCCCCGTGCAAATCTTCTTCTCAGCGCATGTAACGCAATGGCCCATGTAACACAGCGTTACGCGTGTTGCGCAGGTGGCGCGACGTCTGTCCTTCTGGTGGCAGAACGCGTGTGCCCGTGAGTGAGCCGAGGAGCAGTATGAGAGGACGAATTCGTATCGCGATCGCGTGTGCAGGGCTGCTGGCGACATCGGCCGCGTCCACGCGCGCGCAAACGACCTTTCGCGAGACGGGCTCCGTCACCGTTGGCGGTTACATCGTGTGGGTGCGCGGCACGAGCGCGAACATGGTGGAGCTGTTCGTGGGGCGTGGCTTCCGCGACGCATTTGCGCAGGCGCACGAAATGGATGCGGCGAAGCTGCAACACTGGATCGATAGCGTACGTGCGATCGCTCCGCTGCCAGCGGACGACTCGAGCGCGGTCGATGCGCGCGCGAGTGGTGCGCCCATGGGCGGGGGTGTCACCATGACGCGCCGCGTGGGCGGCTCGTATTCAGGGCTGCGACTGATGGTGACGGGAGAGGAGCCGATCGTAATGGCGGAGCCGACCGCGCGCGACTTCCTCGCGATGCTCGACTCGGCTGCTTACGCGACGCATGATCTCTCGCCGGCGGCGACGATGATCGCGGTGGCGACGACATCCGTAGTCGTGCCGATGCCGACTCGGGCGCCCGTGACGACAGCGGCGCCGACGCCAGCGACGATACCGACGCCCGTAGCGGTGCGCGATTCCGTGGTTGTCGCAGTTGCGGTTGCACCGCCGCCAGCTCGCATCGTGCTGCCAGCCGCGCCGCCGGCCATCGGTGTGAAGCCCGCGACTCCCGATTCGATGCCGAACGTGCCACTCGGGGCCACGACGAGTGAGGTGCCACCCGAGCTCGTGCTACCCGCGCCGAGTGAGCCGGTGATCCTGCTCGCGAGTCGGGTGGACGTCATGCCGCTTCCGCTGCCTGCGCCGAAGGTGGCGCCAGCGCCGGTGCTGGCGGCCAAGCCTGCGCCTGTTGCCGATACAGTGCCGCAGCCCGTCGCTACTGCCGCTCCCATGGCTCCCGTGGCTCCCGCCGCGCCTGCACAGCCCGCCGTTCCCGCCGATAAGCTGATCCACACGCCGCTCGGACCGTTCACGATTCCCGGCGCGCTGCTCTCCGATCGCGACAAGGAGGTGCAGTACTGCTACACGCAGCTCGGGCTCAAGTACAACCCGGATCTGAAGGGTGAGATCACCGTGACGCTGGTCGTCGGCAGCGACGGCGCGGTGTCCGATGCCGTCGTGACCAAGCGCAGCTGGCAGGGGATCAGCGCCGGCGAGGTGGAGTCGTGCGTGCGCGCGCTCGCGCATGACTGGACGTTCGCGTCGAGCGACCCCGCGACCACCGATGGCGCCAAGCTGCTCACGTTCAGCTTCGCCCCCTGATCGTCGCGCCCGCCCGCGCGAAACAGATCGCCCGTCGTCCTCGTAAGGCATTCTGTACCTGCCTTTACCAGGAGCGCGCATGTTGAGTCTCATCGGAATCGGAATCTCGATCGCGGTTGCCGTGATCGCCTACGTGCAGACGCGCGACTTCGTGCGCCGACGCCTTCGCTACGTCGACAAGGTGCAGAGTCCCGTTGCCCCGTGGCTCGCGGGCGCGGCCGTCGCCCTCGTCGGCATTCCCGTGGCCGCTTTTCTCCCTTTCGTCGGGCTCGGCACCGCGCTCATCCTCGGCACGAGCGTCGGCACCGCGGTCGCGCATGGGGTGCGCGACATCAAGCGCGGCGGGTCGGAGCTCTACCTCCCGTAGCCTCGCCGACCAGCACGACCTTGTCCGGCCGGCGACGCGCCCGGCACCGTTGATGACTCGCGCACGATTTCGAGTGTGAGAAGGGCCCGGCCAGAAGCCGGGCCCTTTCACATCGGCGCGCGATTTGTGCGAACAGAGTGAATTTTCGTACAAAGAGAGTATTGCGAGCGGCGGAACGCGCGATATGTTCCTCCACCCGCACGGTACAATCGGCGCGGCGCACAGATGCGACATCCAATCTCGCTCCACCAATTCCCCCCTCGGAGGACGGCTCATGACACTCCCCCGGTGTGCATTGCGCCACCAGTCGAACGAATGCCTGCACGCGCGACGGTCATCGCCGTCGCGCTGGCGTACCACTCTGGTCGCCGCGGCGGTTCTGTCGGCACTGTTGTCGACGGCCGCGTACGCGCAGACCAGCATGATCTCGGGAACCGTCACGGACAATGTCGGCGCGCCGGTCGTCGCGGCCCAAGTCTCGATCACCGGCACACGCTACGCTGCCGCCACCGATAACAACGGTCGCTTTCACATCGCGAGCATCTCCGAGCCCGTGGGCACGGCAGTCACGATCGTGGCGCGCCGTATCGGCTACGCGAGTGGCTCGGCCGCGGTTCACGTCGGCGATGACAACATCGCGATCAAGCTCGAGCCGTCGGCAGTCAAGCTCGACGAGATGGTCATCACCGGCACGCCGGGAAGCACCGTGCGGCGAGCGCTCGGCGTCGACGTCGCGCAGATCGACGCGTCGACGCTCGTCGACAAGGCGCCGATCAACGATGTGCAGCAGCTGCTCAATGGCCGCGTCCCCGGCGTGACGCTGGTCGCGAACTCGGGCGTCGTGGGCGCCGGCTCGACGGTCCGCATTCGCGGCATCTCGAGCTTCGCGCTCACGAACACGCCGCTGGTCTACATCGACGGGGTTCGGATAGACAATTCGCAGGGCACGGGCACGGGCAACCAGAGCTTCGGCGCGAACACGACGACTCGCTGGAACGACTTCGACCCAAACGACATCGAGAGCATCGAGATCCTGAAGGGGCCGGCCGCGACGACGCTCTACGGCACCGAGGCCGCGAACGGAGTGATCCAGATCATCACGAAGAAGGGCGCGCCGGGAAAGACCACGTACGAGTTCAACATGCGTCAGGGCGCCAACTGGTTCAGCAACCCGCAGGGTCGTCTCTGGCGGAACTACGACACCAACGCCAACGGTGACACGATAAGCGAGGTGTATTCTGATTTGGAGAAGGCGTACGGCCAGCCGATCTTCACGACGGGACATCTACAGTCGTACGGCGTCGGCGTCAGCGGCGGCAGCCAGCTGATCCGCTATCGCATCTCGGGCGCGTACACACGCGACGAGGGCGTCGAGATCACGAACAACGTCAACAACTACACGACGCGCGCGAACATCTCGGTGACGCCGAGCGAGAAGCTCGACATCACGGCGACCGCCGGATACATCGTGGGCAAGACGAATCTTCCCGCGGAAGCAGGCTTTGGCGGCACGACGTGGACGACATACTACGCGGATCCCGCGAACATCGGCACGCCGCACCTCGGCTTCCTGAGCGGCCTCCCGAGTTCGTACCATCAGGAAT
>JBDSHG010000126.1:0-15890 GCA_039918615.1 Gemmatimonadaceae bacterium
TCTCTATCGCGCGCATCGAGGCCGCGCCGCTATTCCTCGACCTCGCCACCGGCATCGATCCAGGCGACAATCCCGCCCGCGAGCGACGTCGCCTGGTACCCCTGCGCGCGTAGAAGCTCGACGGCCTTGGCCGACCGTGCGCCGTGGGCGCAATACACAACAACCTCCGCATCGGGAACATGCGCGAGCGCCTGGGTCGCCGCGTCGCTCACGCGCGCGAGCGGCAGATGGATCGCATTCGGAATCCGGAACAGATTCCACTCGTTCTGCTCGCGTACGTCGAGCAGCACGCTCTGGTCGCCGTGCTCCTGTCGCGCGAGGAGCACGCCGGGAGAGATCTCGTTGAGGGAGGCGTCGGACATCGGAGTCGATAGCTCGGTTTGAGAATTCGTGCTCAGCGTACGAGCACGAGCCCGCGCGCTGGCGAGAGCTCGGCGCGCGCGCCCAGCGGCAGCGTCCACTGATCCGGAATGTGCCCGACCGGCGCGTTGCTCACTACCGGTCCACGAACGTGCGCGGCTGCCTCCTGGAATAGTACATCGAGTGTGCGCGGCGCCGCATCACTCTCGCTTCCGCGCTCCGTGAACGCGCCGAGCACCAGGCCGGCGAGACGGCCGAGCACGCCCGCGAGGATCAGCTGGCGAAGCAAGCGGTCGATGCGATAGAGAGGCTCGTTTACATCCTCGAGCACGAGGATCGCACCATCGACGCGCGCGGCGTACGGCGTGCCGAGCAGCGAGCAGAGAAGCGCGAGGTTCCCTCCCTCGAGCCGCCCCGCCGCACTTCCTTCCTGCAACCAGGTTAGGGGAGGCGCACCGGCGAACGGGTCCCGTGCGATGCTCGTCCCGTTCGTCGCGCTCGTCGCCCTCGTCAGCGATTCGCGCGAGAAGGGGGTCAGCTCGGCGCGCGCTGTCGGGCCGTGGTAGCTCACGATGTCCGCGCGCGCACGCACCGCGAGATGGAGCGCGGTGATGTCCGAGAAGCCGATGATCGCCTTCGGCGCGCGACGCAGCGAGTCGTAGTCGATCGCGTCGAGGAGGCGCATCGCGCCATAGCCGCCGCGCAGGCACCAGATCCCATCGATGCGCGGATCACGAATCGCAGCGTTGAGGTCAGCGAGTCGCGACGTATCATCGCCCGCGAGATATCCCTCGCGCGCCATCGCGCTCGGATACACGTACGCCTCCCATCCCATCGCGCGCACATTCCGCTCGGCGCGCTCGAGCTCATTCACGCCAGCGAGCGGACCCGCGGGCGCGAGCAGTGCGACGCGCGCGCCGGGGGCGAGAGGTGGGGGAGTGGTATAAGGAACGCTCATCCGTGCATTGAAGGTGAACCAATGAGCGCAGAAAGGCGACTGTGTTGAATCATCCAGCAATCATCGCAGGTGGCACACGCCATGCCCTGATCCATGCGCGGGCTCAACGCCGATACCAGAGAGCCGGGCAATCGATGCACGCTTCATGAGCGGAGGATAATGTCATGGCAGATCAGAATCGAAATCCGGACGCGAAGCAGGCGGACGGAGACAGCGAAGGAGCAACGGGAGGGCGCACCGCCAGCGGTGCCGGAAGCGCGAGCGGCTCGAAGGGCACTTCCGCCAAGTCGGGAACCGAGAGCCACGGCGGCTTTACGGCCGGCGGTGGCAGCTTGAACAAGAGCATGGAGAAAGAAGAAGACGGTGAAGATCTCAGCGGTGAGGCAGGCGCGGGTAAGAGCTGATCGAAGATCGGCTGACCGGCGCATATTCGCTGCGGAGACGGGCGCTCACACGAGCGTCCGTTTTTCTTTTGCCGGTGCCCGGCGGCCGAGCTAGCTTGCGCGCGTGAACGAATCATGGATCATCGCGAGTCTGCCATGGCTTCTCGGCCCCACCATCATGGGATGGCGCGCGCGCGGCTCCCCGTGGCTGAGCGCCGAGTCTTCCGCTCCGCCTCCGGACGCCGGGCTCGTAACGGTGATCGTGCCCGCTCGCAATGAGGCGCGCAACATCGAGCGCTGTGTGATGTCGATCCTCGCGTCGACCTGGCCCGCGCTCGAAGTCATCGTCGTCGACGACCGCTCCGAGGATGAAACTGGTGCGCTCGTGCGCGCGATCGCGGCACGTGACCCGCGCGTGCGCGTGCTCGACGGCACGCCGGTCCCCGACGGATGGTTCGGCAAGCAGTGGGCATGCGCGCAGGGCGCGAACGACGCGCGCGGCTCGACACTCATCTTCACCGACGCCGACACGAAGCACGCGCCCGATCTCCTCCCGCGCACGATGCACGCGATGCACGCGCGCGCGCTCGACTTCTTCACCGTCGGCGGCTTCCAGGAGCTCGGCTCCTTCTGGGAGCGCGTGGTGATGCCGCAGGTCTTCTCGATGATCGTGATGCGCTACGGCGGCGCCGGCGAGGTAAATCGCGCGCGCCGCTCGCGCGACAAAATCGCGAATGGACAGTATCTCTGCTTCACGCGCACCGCATACGACGCGATCGGAGGACACGAGTCGGTGCGCGGCAAGGCGGCCGAGGATCTCGCGCTCGCGCAGCTCGTGCACGAGCGCGGGCTGCGCGGCGAGCTCGCGATCGGCCCCGATCAGCTCTCGACGCGCATGTACACGTCGCTGCGCGAAGTGGTGAATGGATGGACGAAAAACATCGTGACGGGAGGCGCGGACACGCTTCCCTCCAGCGCGTTCATTCGCGCGCTGCTGCCGGTATTACTTCTCGTCGTGCCGCTGATGGTGCTCACCCCCATCGCGACGCTGATCCTCTCGACCTTCGTTCCGCTCGCGACGACGGTGGTCATGTGGGCGCGCGCGTGCACGCTGCTGCTCGTTCTGTGGTGGGCACTCATCTACTGGCGCGGCTTCCGCCAGTCGCCGCTCTACGCCCTCACGATCCCGCTCGGCGCGCTCGTCGTGATCTTCATCATCGCGCGCGCCACGGTGCGCGGGCGCGGTGTCGAGTGGAAGGGGCGAAGATACCAGGCCGGATGAGCGTTTCGTAACCACTCGCACGCCAGTCTTCGCGCGACTTTAGCAACGCGCGCGGCGGCGCGATGACGGCGCCGCACCCGCTCGCGGCATCGTTGCGGCGTGCTTCCACTCCGCTCCGCCGC
Organism: Gemmatimonadaceae bacterium; assembly: GCA_039918615.1. Lineage (GTDB taxonomy): Bacteria > Gemmatimonadota > Gemmatimonadetes > Gemmatimonadales > Gemmatimonadaceae > FEN-1250. Next base: position 3,106 of record JBDSHG010000126.1, read on the forward strand.
CCAGCTTCTCGCCGCCGCCTCGACCGTCGACACGCTTGCCCGCGTCGCGTTTCCGGCCGGCTTCACCGCTGCGCCTCTCCCCCTCGACGCTCAAGCGCGCACCGCACTCGGACTCCGCGACGTCGCGTGCGACCTCCGGATCGTTTCGGGCGCCGGGACACTCCGCGCGCTCCTCATCGAATGTCCCGCGTGCGCTCCGCTGCGCGAGTCCCTCGCGACCGTCGTCGCCCGCCTCGCCGCGCGCGCGCCGCATCTCCTCTGGCTCGTCTTCGCCGCGCGACGCGACTCCACCGAGCTCGCGATCGTCGCATGGGCCGCCGAGCGCGCGACACCGCGCGTCTCGGCGCTCGTGGTCGATCGCGCGCGCGTCCTCCCGAGCGACGCACTCGCCCTCGCGTCGCTCGCCGCTACCACCGATGCCGCTGACATCCTCGCCCATGCGTCGTGGCTCGAAGTGCTCGGGCGCGAGTCGCTTACGCGCCGCTTCTATCGCACGCTCGAGGATGTCGTGGCCGAGGTGGCCGGGGAGGCACGCGGCGGTGCACCGCTCGAAGACAGGCAGGAGCTCGCGCTGCTCCATCTCTCGCGGCTGCTCTTTCTCTCCTTCCTCGAAACGAAGGGGTGGCTCGACGGCGACCGACGCTTCCTCTCCAACGGCTTCACCGCATGCATGGAGCGCGGCGGGAACTACCACAAGCGCGTGTTGCGCCCGCTCTTCTTCGGCACGCTCAACACTCCCGTGTCATCGCGTGCGCCGGCCGCGCGCGCGTTCGGCGCGATCCCATTCCTCAATGGTGGGCTCTTCGCGCCGGCGCGGCTCGAGCGGCGCTGGCCCAGGGTCGAGCTCACGGACGCATCGCTGGGCCGCGCCTACGCCGAGCTGTTCACGCGATATCGGTTCACGGCTCGTGAGGACAGCGATGCGTGGTCCGAGGCCGCGATCGATCCGGAGATGCTCGGGAAGGCGTTCGAATCGCTGATGTCATCGCGGGAACGTCGCTCGAGCGGCGCGTTCTACACGCCGCAGACGCTCGTGAGCGAGGTGTCGCGCGCCGCGCTTACATCCGCGCTGATGCAAGCGCCGCTCTCGCGCGAGGTCATCGAGCGCGCGCTCGCGGGAGACGCGATAGCCGCAGGCATCGCGCCGATCCTGCGCGCCCGCCTCGCCGAGCTGCGCGTACTCGACCCCGCCTGCGGCTCAGGCGCATTCCTCGTTCACGCCCTCGAAACGCTCGCATCGCTCCAGTCGCGTGCGGGCGACACGCGCCCTCTCGCCACGCTGCGAAGGGAGCTGCTCACGCGCTCGATCTTCGGCGTCGATGTGAATCCCACCGCCGTGTGGCTCTGCGAGCTGCGTCTCTGGCTCTCGGTGGTGATCGAGAGCGAGGAGACGAATGGCATGCGAGTGACCCCGCTCCCCAATCTCGACCGGCACATCCGCGTGGGCGACTCGCTCGCCGGCGACGCCTTCGAGGAGCTTCGCGGCACCGGAAGCAGCACCATCGCGCGCATGCGCCAGCGCTACTCGCGCGCGACGGGAGCGCGCAAGCGAACGCTCGATCGCGCCCTGCAGCGCTCGGAGCGCGCCTTCGCGCTTGCGCACGTGGCCGAGCAGATCCAGCGGTGCGCGGCGCGGCGGCGCGATCTGCTCGCGGTAATGCGCGGACGCGATCTGTTCGGCGAGCGCGTGCGCCCCTCGCCCGCGGAGGTGACGCGCCTCGCGCGCGAGCGCGCTCGCGCGCGGGAACTAGCAGCACGGCGCCGCATGCTGCGCGCGGGCGGCGCGCTCCCCTTCGCCTGGGCGACGCACTTCCCCGATGTCGCATTACGCGGCGGCTTCGACCTGGTCATCGGCAATCCGCCATGGGTGCGACTGCATCGCATTCCGGCGGAGACACGCTCGGTTCTGCGCGCACGATACATGGTATTCGGCGGCGCGGCGTGGGAACGTGGCGCACGCGCCGCGAACGCCGGCGCCGGCTTTTCCGCGCAGGTGGACCTCGGCGCGCTCTTCCTCGAACGCTCACTCGCCCTCACGCGCGAGTACGGCACACTCGCGCTCCTCCTTCCCGCGAAGATGTGGCGTGCGCTCGCTGGCGGCGGCGCACGACGGCTCCTGTGTACCGGCGCGCAGATACTCGCGCTCGACGATTGGTCCGAATCGCCAGCGGCGTTCGATGCTGCCGTCTATCCGTCGCTCGTCGTCGCGCGCAAGGGCGACCCTCACGACGCGCCGCCGATTCTCGCGTCGCGGCACCGCAAGCGCGACGTCCTGCGCTGGTGTGTCGCGCCGTCGCGCCTCTCGCTCGACGGCGATCCCGCGAGCCCATGGGTGGCGATTCCGCCGCCGGTGCGCGATGCGTTCGACCGTGTTTCCCGCGCAGGGATCGCGATCGCCGAGACGCCGATCGGTGCTCCACTGCTCGGGGTAAAGTGTGGATGCAACGAGGCGTTCGTGGTGTCGCGCGAGGGGCACGAGAGCACAGGCGCCGTTGAGCATGGCCTCCTCGTGCGCGTGCGCGCCTGCGAGCGCGCGGGACTCATCGAAAATGAGATGCTGCGCCCGCTCCTGCGCGGCGAGAGCACGGCGCCCTGGCGCGCGATTCCCGGCGACGCGTCGATCATCTGGACGCACGACGCGCACGGCATCGCGATGCCCGCACTCCCGCAGCACGCCGGTCGCTGGCTCGCGCGCTGGCGCCGACGGCTCGTCGCGCGCAGCGATGCGCGCGCCGGCGGCGTTTGGTGGACGCTCTTCCGCACGCCAGCCGCCTCGCCTGCGCGCGCGCGCGTGGTCTGGGCCGATATGGGACGCACGCCGCGCGCGCTCCTCCTCCGTGCCGGCGATCCGACGGTGCCGCTCAACAGCTGTTACGTCGCGCCGTGCGACGACGAAACCGACGCGCTCGCGCTCGCCGCGCTCCTCAACTCCTCGCTCGCCGCTGCATGGCTCCACGTGCTCGCCGAGCCCGCGCGCGGCGGCTACCATCGCTACCTCGGCTGGACGATGGCGCTCCTCCCGCTGCCGCGCGACTGGCGTAACGCGCGCGAGCTTCTCGCCCCGCTCGCCCGCCGCGCGATGGATGGCGATGAGCCAGAGGCGTGCGAGCTCCTCGACGCGGCGACACGCGCCTATCGCCTGCGTGCGGCCGACGTGGCCCCGCTCATCGGATGGGCTGCTCGATGATCGTGCGCGGCGTGGAGGCGCGCGCGCTCATCGCGAGTCACTGGCTTCCGGCAACCGGGGAGCGAGAGTCGCTCGGCACCATCACTCTCCATGCGCATCAGCAGGTTGCCGTCGAGCGGCTGCGGGTCCTCCTCCGCGCGCACCGCGGCGCAATGCTCGCCGACGAGGCCGGCCTCGGCAAGACGTACGTCGCCGTCGCGCTCATGCGAGACGCCGCGCGCCCGCTGCTCGTCATTCCTGCCGCGCTGCGCGCAATGTGGGGCGACGCGCTCCTCGCCGCGGGGGTGCGCGCGACGATCGTGACGTACACCGCTCTGTCGCGCGGAACGGTTCCGGCCGACGATTTCGACCTCATCGTGCTCGACGAGGCGCACCACGCGCGCACGGCATCGACGCTGCGCTACACGGTGCTCGCATCACTCTGTGCGCGGGCGACGGTGCTACTCATCACTGCGACGCCGGTGCACAATCGGCGCGCCGAGCTGTCGGCGCTCTTCGCGCTCTTTCTGGGCGCTCAGGCATATACGATGAGCGACGAGGGGATCGTCGCGCACATCGTGCGACGCGCACGCGAGGATGTCGCGCTCGCCGTGCCGCTCCCTGATGCACCCGCGCCAATCTGGCTGACGGTGCGCGACGACTCTCCGCTGCTGCACGCGCTACTCGCGCTCCCCCCGCCGGTTCCCCCATCCGATGGCGGCGCCGGCGGCATACTGCTCACCTGGAGCCTGCTTCGGCAGTGGGCATCGAGCCGGGGTGCGCTGGCGGGCGCGCTGCGCCGGCGCATCGCGCGCGGGATCGCTCTCGAGAGTGCGCTCGAGGAAGGGCGCTACCCCAATCAGCGCGAGCTCCGCGCGTGGAGCTGCGCGGACGACGCGATTCAGCTTGCGTTCCCGCAGCTCGTGGCGGGTCCCGCCCTTGAGCCGCACGCGCTCGTGCGGCTCGTGCGCGAGCATCTCGACGCCGTGCGCGCGCTGTTGCGCCGCGCACGCGATGACGCGCAGGTCGACGCCTCGCGCGCAGCGGCGATTCGCGAGCTGCGCGCGCGACATCCAGGTGAGAAGATTCTGGCTTTCTCGCAGTACGCTGACACCGTGCACGCGATGTACGAGCAACTCTACGGCATCGGCGCGATGGCTGCACTTACCTCTCGCGGCGCGCGAATCGCGAGTGGAAGGCTGTCGCGGCAGGAGACGCTCGCACGATTCGCGCCGCGAGCCTCCGGCGTAGCGCCGCCGCCTGCGGCAGAGCGCATCGATCTCCTGCTTACCACCGATCTCGCGAGCGAAGGGCTGAATCTTCACGATGCCTCGGTCGTGGTGCACCTCGACCTGCCGTGGACTCCCGCGCGGATGGAGCAGCGCGTCGCGCGCTCGCGGCGCATCGGCGCGCTGCACGCGCGCACCCACAGCTACGCACTGGCGCCACCGGCGAGCACCGAGTCCGTGCTCGCGGTGGAGCAACGGTTGCGAGCGAAGCTGCGAACGATGGAGGAGGTGATCGGCAGCACGGGCGCGGTGTTGCCGGCGCCGGTCGATGCGCCAGTGAATCGCGGTTCGGAGACCAGCGGTGCGGAGCGGCGAGAGCAGATACACCGCCTGATGCTCGAATGGAGAGCGCGGGGTATCGCACAGTCACCCGACCGCATCGTGGTCGCCTGCGTCGCCGCGCCACGCCACGCAATCCTCGCCCTCGCGCTCCACGGCGCCCACGCAACGCTCGCCGGCTCGCTCGATGACGACGAGCTCACCGACGATGCGTTGACCGTGCTGCGCGCGATCGAGCTCGCCTCCGGCCCCGACGCCGCGCTCGATGATCGCGTGCGCGCCGAGTCCATCGCGCGCGCCGAGCGCTGGCTCGCGTTGCGGGCCGGCGCGCAGGCGGGTGGCGCGCTGGCGTGGCGAGGTGCGTCGCGTCGACTCGCGCTCCGCCGCATCGCGGGGCTCGCATCGCGCGCACCCCACCATCGCCGCGCGCTCATCGCACCGCTCGCGATGGCCGCGCGCCGCGTCGTGAGCGCGCCTTACCCGCTGGGGGCCGAGCGAGTCCTCGACGAGCTCGCGAGCGCCCCACTCCCTGACGAAGCCTGGCTGCGCGCCATCGCGTCCTTCGGCGCGTTGCACTCCGCGCGCGACGAGGAGCGCACGGCTGCGAGACTCGTCGCCCTCATCATTGCGGGATGAATCACGACTTGCCACCGAAACGAAGCCGGGCGAGGAGCGTACGGTCCAACTGCCTGCCCCGGGACGGGACATGCGCCGCCATCTGCGTGCCTTGCGGCGGTGCCGCTGACAGGCTATTTGCTCTATAACGATCGTCAGTCCGCTACGACCGCATCCCGGAGAGGATCGAGATCATGCCCGCCGCCCGCCGCCACTCACATCGCACGACGAAACTCACCACGCGCGCGCTCGCGATCTCCACGATGCTGGTCGTCGTCGCGTGCGTCGGACGCGAGTCGTCGTCATCCACCGATAGCACCGCGTCGGTCGCGGGGACGGACGCACAGTCGAAGGGAAGCCGCGGCCACCTGCAGCTCAACGGCGATGCGATCGTCGACACGGACTTTGCGGTCGAGCAGTGTTCCATCGGCCTTGCGGGCGATGGACCGCTCAACGGCTATCACATGAGTGCCAAAGCGGGGCGCGGCACGCTACAGCTACTCACGCTCTCGGTGAAGAGCTACGATCACGATGGTACCTTCACCCCCACCGTCGACACGGGGAAGGTCGCGCGCGGCGGGAAGCGCGGCGTGAGCGGCCCGCTCTCGATGATGATCGGTCGCGCAAACTCGACCGTTCCGCTCGCGGTGATCACGCACTCGGAATCGCATCTGACCGTCACGATCTCCGATAGCGGCTCGCGCGGCACCGCGGAATTCTCCGATTTCACGTCGCCGATCGCGATGGAGGACGTCCAGATCAAGGCTCCGCATCTGCACACGAAGGAGAAGTCCTTCGCTGGCTCGCTCACCTGGCGCTGCGCGAACGTCGAGCGCGTCGACGCCGCAGCCACTGATGCCGCTCAGGGAATGCTGAAGGGGCTCACCCCGGTTCACTGAGCGATGGCGCGCGCGAGAGGCCTGCGGCGCGAGTGGCGCGCGCCTCCCCCGTCAATCGCGTAGCGCACGTCGCAACTCCGACTCGGATACACCATGACACGCAACACCCAGATGAGTCGGCGCGACATGCTCGAGCGACTGGCGATCGCCGGAAGCGCGGTGTTGCTCACACCGATGCTCACGAACGCCTCCGCTCCAAACGCGCAAGGCAAGGCCCCGATCTTCACACAGGATCTTCCGCCCGTCTCGCTCGACGGCTGGACGATGACCGCGCTCGAGATCACCTACGCGCCCGGAGAGGTCGATCGCGCTCATCAGCATATCGGCTTCGTCTTCGGCTACGTGCTGGACGGCGATCTCCGCTTCAAGGTCGACGGCGGCGAAGAGATCGTGTACCACACCGGGCAGATGTTCTACGAGTCGCCAGGCACCATTCACCGCGTGTCGGCGAATGCGAGCACGACGAAGCAGTGCCGCTTCCTCGCGATGGTATTCGTCGACAAGGCGAAACCGCTTACGGTGCCCGTGTGACCGCTGGTGCGCTCCGCTCCGGCATCTCGCAGCTTCCCTGATCGAAAGCGCGTCGCGGCGAGCGCTCCGCTCGCCAGGCATTGCGGAGCGCGAACGCCATCGCCTGATTGGAGGGCATCGAAACCCCGGCTCCAAGCCCACCGTACGTTCGGGCACGGGAACGAGGTGCCCACCAGCGAGGAGCGACGGGAATGATCGATCCGGATGTGGTCAGCTTTGCGGGCGTCATGCTCACGATCATCGTCACTGTCGCCTCGGGAACGCTGATCTACGTCGCCGCGAGATTCGCGCTCGGCGCCGCCAAGGGGAAGGAGCGCGGAGCCTCCATGCTCGATGCCGGGAAGCTCGAACAGCTGCAGCAGTCGGTGGACTCGATCGCCATCGAGGTCGAGCGCATTGCCGAGTCGCAGCGGTTCATGGCGAAACTGGCTCAGGAGCGCAGCGAGACGCCGAAGCTTCCAGGCTAGCCTCTCGCGAACGTCGCAGCATTGTCGGCTCGCGAGCTTCGACCAACATTTCGGCGTTCACCTCCCGGAGTGTTCGTGCCCCCGATCCACTGCCATCGCCCGTTTTCGCTCGCGCTGTGCATCGCGCTCAGCCTGACGCTCGCAGCGGCGCAATCAGCTTGCGCGCAGACGCGTCGACTCACCGCCACGCACACCGACTCCGCTACCGGCCGCCGTCCGATTCCGGGCGCCGTGATCGTGCCCCCCACTTTCGCGCGTGCGATCGCCAACGGCACGCGCACGCGTAGCGGCGAGCCCGGCCCGCACAGCTGGGTGCAGCACGTGCGCTACTCGATCGATGCGTCCATCGATCCGGCGACGAACACCGTCACTGGAACCGAGCACGTCGTCTATCTGAACAATTCGCCCGACACGCTCGCGAAGCTCGCCGTCTATCTGCGCCAGAACGTCTTCCGCGCGGAGAGCCCGCGGCGGGATGTCGCGCCGATCACGGACGGCGTGAAGCTCGCACGCGTTGTCGCGAATGGTTTGACGCTCGTCAAACTATCCACGACGGATGATGAGGCCGAGCGGCAGGCCGGCTACGTAGTTGATGCGACCGTGATGTGGGTGACGCTCTCCACTCCTCTGCTCCCTCACGACTCGGCGACGCTCGACATCGCGTGGTCGTTCATCCCTGCCCTCACCCCTTCCGATGGCCGCGAGGGGCGCGACGATCATCTCTACCTCCTCGGCTACTGGTATCCACAGGTCGCGGTCTATGATGACGTGAACGGTTGGGTCGCGGACCCGTATCTGCTCGAGGCTGAGTTCTACATGGATCCCGCGGATTACGACGTGCGGATCACCGCGCCGCGCGGCTGGGTCGTCGGCGCAACGGGATCACTGCAGAACCCGAGCGAGGTGTTGAGCGCGGCCGCGCGCGCGAAGCTCGCGCAGGCGCGCGCGACGGGTGCGGTCATGACGATCAGCAGACCGACGGATGGCGGCGCGGCGTTCGCGTCGCCATCGCCGAGCGTGACATGGCACTTCACGGCGCCCAACGTGCGCGACTTCGCGTGGGGCACCAGTGATCGCTACCAGTGGGACGCAACGCGCGCGCTGATCGCCGGCGCGAGTGGAAAGCAGGACACGGTCGACATCTACTCCTTCTACCGCCTCGATGCGCGCGCGTCGGCGTGGGCCATGGGCGGTGCGCGCTACACGCGCGATGCGGTGCAGCAGCTCTCGTCGTACCTCTGGGAGTATCCGTGGCCCACGATGACGTCGATGGAGGGCGTCCTCACGGGCGGCGGCATGGAGTACCCCCGGCTCACCTTCATGCAGCCATGGGCCGACACGCTGTCGCTTGCGGGCGACCTGATGCACGAGACGGGGCACATGTGGTTCCCGATGCAGGTGGGCTCGAGCGAGACGCGGTATCCCTGGATGGACGAGGGCTTCACGCAGTTCGATGCGGCGCAGGGGATGCGCCAGCTGTACGGCGAGCCTCGCAAGGGCGGTCGCATCGCGGATCAGGAGCCCGGCCAGCGCGCGCTCTACATCCGCCGCGCGCTCGCGGGAGAAGACCAGATTCTGATGACGCCGGGCGATCTCTTCCCCTCGGATCTCTACAACGTGATGTACTACGACAAGACCGCGCAAATCCTCTCCGCGCTGCGCGGCATCCTCGGCGACGAGACCTTCCATCGGGCGTACCGCGAGTACGGTCGCAGATGGACCGGTCGCCATCCGTACCCTTACGACTTCTTCAACACGATCGAGGACGTGTCGAAGCAGGAGCTGAGCTGGTTCTGGAGCTCGTGGTTCTTCGAAGCGTGGCCGCTCGACCAGGCGATCGCGAGCGTGAGCAAGTCCGGAAGCCAGCTCTCGATCACGGTCGAGGATCGCGGACTCGCTCCGATGCCCATCGAGCTCGCCGTCACGCGCGCCAACGGGACGGTTGAGCGCGTGCACGTGCCTGCGAGCGTATGGCTGCGCGGCGCGCGCAGCTACGTTGCGCGAGTGTCTGCGATGCCAGCGGTGACGCGCGTCGAGATCGACCCCGACGGCCTCTTCCCCGATGTCGACCGGTCGAATCAGCAGTGGACCGCGCGGCCCGCCATGCGCGCGCACGACTGATTGCGCGAGCGTCTCCGCTGCGGATTGCCGCGCCGTTCAATATCTTAGCATTATCACGTACCGTTTCGTTCAATCGGAGCCTCTTCATGCGTTTCACTCTCGCGACCGCGCTCGTCCTTGCGATCACCACCCCCGCGCTCGCGCAGAACAAGCCGAAGCCAAAGCCGAAGCCCAAGGTCGCTGCCGCCTCGAAGTCCACGAGCGCAATTGCGGCGGGCACGGACTCGAGCGCGCGCCTGGCCTCCGATCCCATGCTACGCGCGCTGCAGTGGCGCCTCGTCGGGCCCTTTCGCGGCGGTCGCGCCGTCGCGGTCACCGGTGATCCAGTCGAGAAGCGCACCTTCTACTTCGGTGCCGTCGATGGCGGCGTGTGGAAGACGACGAACGCCGGCGTTACCTGGCAGAACATCTCCGATAACACATCGGCGATCGCGTCCGTCGGTGCCATCGCCGTCGCGCCGTCCGATCGCAATGTGATCTACGTCGGCACCGGCGAGACCGACTTCCGCGAGGATCTCACGGTCGGCGACGGCATGTATCGCTCGACCGATGGCGGTGCGACGTGGAAGCACATCGGGCTCGAGAAGACCGAGCAGATTGCCACGATCCGCATCGACCCCAAGGATCCCGATGATGTGTTCGTCGCCGCGTATGGTCACGCCTTCGGGCCGAATCCGGATCGTGGCATCTACCGCACCCGCGATGGTGGCACGACGTGGAAGCGCGTACTGTTCGTCGATGACAGCACTGGCGCGATCGACCTCGCGATGGATCCCACGAATCCGCGAATTCTGTACGCGTCGATGTGGCGCTTCCAGCGATACCCGTGGGGATTCAGCGCCGGCGGCGGCAAGAGCGGCCTCTGGAAGAGCACGGACGGGGGCGACACGTGGACCGAGCTGACCGACAATCCTGGAATGCCCGACGTCCCGGTCGGACGCATCGGGGTGTCGGTGTCCGGCTCGATGCCCAATAGCGTTTACGCCTACGTCGAGACGTCGCCCGACGACTCGCTCGGCGGCATCTATCGCTCGGAGAATTCCGGCGCGACGTGGAAGCGCCAGAATGGCGACCAGGATTTCATGGTGCGTCCGTGGTACTACGGACTGCTCGCCGCCGACCCGAAGGATCCGAACGTGGTCTGGGTGATGAATCTCGGCACGTACAAATCCATCGATGGCGCTCACACCTTCCAGCGCATGCACGTGCCGCACGGCGACGATCACGAGCTCTGGATCGATCCCAACGATCCGAAGCGCATGATCGAGGGGAACGATGGCGGCGCGACGCTGTCGCTCGATGGTGGCGAGAGTTGGTCATCGCAGGACAACCAGCCTACGTCGCAGTTCTATCACGTGCTCGCGGACAATGAGTTCCCGTACCGCATCTACGGCGCGCAGCAGGACAACTCGAGCGTGCGTATCAAGAGCCGCTCCGACCAGGGCGCGATCACGCGGCAGGACTGGGATGCACTTCCCTTCGGAGAGTCCGGCTATATCGCGGTCGATCCGCGCAACGCGGAAATTTCCTACGGCGCGTCCTACTGGGGGCAGATTCAGCGATTGAACGAGAAGACGAACGAGCTGCGCGACATCAGCGTGGGGCTTCCGAACTACGACGGCTTCGCCGCGAAGGATGTTCCATTCCGTTTTCAGTGGACCTTCCCAATGGTCCTCTCGCCGAGCTCGCCGTCTACGCTGTACGCCGCCGCGCAGCGCGTGTTCCGCACCACAAACGAGGGACACAGCTGGACGGCCATTTCTCCCGATCTCACGCTGCACGACAGCGCCACGCTGGGCCATGTCGGCGGCCCGATTACGCGCGATGAGACGGGAACCGAGATTTACGCAACCGTCTTCGCCTTCGCGGAGTCGCCGGTGAAGGCCGGCGTGCTGTGGGCGGGCTCGGACGATGGGCTCGTGCACGTTTCGCGTGACAACGGGACGTCGTGGCAGGATGTCACTCCGCACTTCGGCCGCAAGTTCACCCGGGTGAGCATCATCGAGCCCGGGCACTTCGATGCCGGCACCGCGTATCTCGCCGCGAATCGCTATCAGCAGGACGACAAGCATCCGTATCTCTATCGCACCACGAACTATGGCGCGACGTGGACCAGAATCGACACCGGCATTCCGGAGCTCGCGTACACGCGCACCATCCGCGAAGATCCCGTCGCGCGCGGCCTGCTCTACGCGGGCACCGAGAGCGGCGTCTACGTGTCGTTCGATGACGGCGCGCGCTGGCAGTCGTTGCAGCTGAATCTTCCGCGAAGCTCCGCCCGCGATCTCGCCGTGCACGGAAACGATCTGCTCGTCGCCACGCACGGCCGCTCGTTCTGGGTGATGGACAACGTGTCTGTGCTGCGGCAGATCACCGATGCCGTGCGCAAGGAAGCCGCGCATGTCTTCGTGCCGGACACGGCCATTCGGTGGGATGGCGGCTCATCGCGGCGCAACGTGGAGTCGGGGCAAAACGCGCGAGGCGGGGTCACCGTCGACTACTACTTCCGGGAGAAACCGACGGGAGCTGTCACACTCGACTTCCTCGATCGCGCCGGGAAGGTCATTCGCACCTTCTCCTCCACAGTCGCGCCATCGCCCGACAGCGCCGCGAAGGATTCCGTCGCGAAAGACTCCGTGGGTAAGGCGCAGCGCGATACCACCGCTCCCAATGGGCGCAAGAAGAAAATCGAGGCCGCGGACAGCGTGTCCTATGCGCCAAGTGATTCGCTCCTCTCCGTGCGCGCGGGGGTGAATCGCTTCGTCTGGAATCTGCGGTATCCCGACGTCAAGCACATCACGGACATCGTCGTCGACTACGGCACCATCACAGGGATGATGGTGCTGCCCGGCACCTACACCGCGCGTCTCACCGCGGGCGGCAAGTCCTACTCACAGCCGTTCACCGTCGTGAACGACCCTCGCACCACCGTGACTTCTTCGGCGCTGCAGGCGCAGCTCGCCGCCTGGACGCAGCTGCGCGATCATCTCGACTCCACCGTCAGCGCGGCGAAAGGCGTCGAGACGATGCAGGAGCAGATCGACGCACGCATCAAGCAGGTGAAGGATCGGTCGTACGCGTCGCGCGTGAGCAGCGCCGGGAAGCCGCTTCGCGCGAAACTCGAGGAAGTTCGCGAGGCGCTCATCGAGGTGCACTCGCACGCCGACGAGATCACGCTCCACTATCCCGTGAAGCTCTATAACATGATGCTGACACTCAACGGCCAGCTGCTCACCGGCGATGCCGCGCCCACCGAGTCGCAACTTCAGTCACTCAAGGAGCTATCGGCGAAAGTCGACACACAGATGGAGAAGCTCCGCGAGATCGAAAACACCGACGTCGGAGCGTTCAACAGGTTGATGAAGGATCTCGATGTTCCCGCGGTGATGGTGAAGGCGCCCAAGGTCGTGATGTAGCA
>JBDSHG010000127.1:0-9943 GCA_039918615.1 Gemmatimonadaceae bacterium
CGCGGCATCGGTCGCGTGATTATCGACGTCGATCATCGCGAGGTTGAGCAACGCCGTCCTGCGCTCGCTGTCGTCGCGCGCGGACTTGTAGTACTGCTGCAGCTCGTAGCTCGCCGCGGCGTATCGACCCGAGTACATCTGGTCCGCACCGATGCCGACGAACGAGCCGCCGAAGTGTGGATCGATCGAGAGCGCCTTGCGATACTGCATGATCGACTCGTCGAAGCGTCCCATCTTCATCAACAGCTCGGCATACGAGTCGTACGGATTCGGATCGTTCGGCACGAGCGCGATGTACCGGCGAAACACTGACTCGGCCGAGTCGAGCCTGTTCACCGCGCGATAGGCGAAGCCGAGCTGATTGTAGGCGAGCGAGTATTCAGGGTCGATCGCGATCGCCTTTTGATACTCGGCGATCGTCTCGAGGCGCATCTGTTGCGCCGAGTAGACGGAGGCGAGCGCGAGATGGGCGCGCTCGTCGCGCGGATAGCGCTCGACGAGCGACTCGGCGAGCTGCAGTTGCCGCGCGCGATCGGCGTGGCTGCGCGCGTCGAGCAGTTCGATGAAGATCCGTTCGCCGGGCGAGGCGTTGGGCGCGAGCGCGAGCGCGTTCCGGAGATGTACAGCGAGATCATTCGCCGTTGGCGCAGTGGTGGCGAGGTAGTACTCGCCCATCGCGAACGAGGGATCGATCGCGACCGCCTGCTCGAATGCCGAGTGCGCGGTGTGGAGCTGCAGCTTGTCGCTGAGCGCGCGCCCGCGCAGAAAGAGCGCACGTGCCTGTTCGGAGTGCGTGGTGATCGGGATCTTGCCGTCGGTCGTGACCGCGGCGGCACTATCGGCCTGCGCGGCATTTGCCTGCGGTGCGGAGTGGCAGCCTGACGCAAGCGCGGTGAGAATACAGGCAGACATGAAAGTGCGCATCGACCCCCCAGATATGATGTATGCGGGGAGCATAGGGTCGCGATGCGAACCAGGCGCGCCGTTTTCGGACGTGCTTGTGAGAGCAGCGGATGAAGCGTTACAGGTCGCGCGAATGTAGATGCTCAGCTTGTCGGGGTTTCGGACACGTAGATCGCCGCTGCGTGACGCGGCGTAAAACGCCCTGAACCGTCACCCAGCGCGGTGGCGCGCGAGCTCCGCCTTCGTACTCCTCGCCTCCCGCGCCAACCCGGGGCGCGCTTTTTCGCCCTTCTCCAGCACCTCGGTCGATTCATTCAATGGCTGCGCAGCCTTGTCGTATTCCCCGAGCGCCATCAGGCTCTCAGCGAGCACCAGCTTCGCCTCGGCCGTGCGCCAATGCTTGGGCCCGACTCTATTGGTGCACAGCACCACCGCACTCTCGATCACCGGCAATGCCTCCTTCGCGCGATGTGTGGCGAGCAGCACGCGAGCCATGCCGATGCGAGCTGGAATTATTTGCAGCTGTGCGTCGGCGTTGCTCGTATCCATCTTCGCCAGCACTCCTCTCAAGAGCTTCTCCGCCTCGGCGTAGTGTCCGCCCTCTTCCAGCGCGCGCCCGAGATTCACGGAAATCGCTTTCGTGCCCTGACCGTTGGGACCTTGCAACTTCAGATTCATCGCCAGCGCCCGACGGAGGAACAGCGCTGCACTGTCTGGCCGGCTCTCCAGTCGAAGCACGACCGCCATTTCGTTCAGGTAGAAAGCGATGCTTATGTGGTCGGCGCCATAGAGCTTGCGGTCGATGGCCATGGCCTGCTCCAGTAGCCGCTCGGCCTCGTCGAAATCGCCCCGCTCGCGCACCACGACGGCGAGATTGCTCAGGTTCGCGCTCACCGCATCGTGGTTCTCACCAAAGAGCCTTCGATCGATGGCGAGTGCTTCGCGAAGCAGCGTGTCTGCTTCATCCAGGCGACCCTGTGTGCGGAGCAGCTGCCCGAGATCGTTGAGGATCGACGCGACGTTCCGATGGTTTGTGCCGAGGGCTTTGCGGTCAATTGCAAGTGCCTCCCGATAGTGCCGCTCGCCATCCGCATAGTCGCCCAGTGCATCCTCAGCCCTCGCCATGCGACGAATCGCCTCGGCAGTGGACGGATGATCGGGACCCAGCTTGCGTTGCCGGATCGCGAGCGCCTGCTGGAACTCACCGATTGCTTCCTTGTTCTCGCTTCTCATCAAGAGCAGCTCGCCCAGTGATACGCGGCTCGTGGCAACCGTCAGATCGCTGTCGCCATGGAGCTCACGTCGCACGCGAAGTGCCGAACGATATAGCGGCTCTGCATTGGGAAAGTCGTCTTTTTCATTGAAGAGCTCCGCGAGGTGATCGAGGCTCAGCGCAGTCGCGTCGTTGTTCTCGCCAAAGAGCTTTCGACGAATCGCGAGGGCGCCACGCAGAAGCGTATCGGCCTCGGCGAGACTGTCCTGCTTCGTCAGCACGTCACCCAGCTGGTCCATCGCCTGCGCGACTGACGCGTTGTCGCGCCCGTATAGCGCGCGCCGCTCCGCGAGCGACTGACGAAGCTCCTTCGTGGCCTCCGTGTACTCGCCGAGATTCATGTAGACCCCGCCAAGCGCGCCACGCAGTTCGGCTCGGACGTCTGGCTGATTCACGAGTGATGTGTCTATCCGCTGAGCGCCGCGATCCAGCAGCGTGCGCGCCGTGACGTCGCTGGGCTTGTCCGCGGTAGGTGCGAATGGATCTGCGGCGCCAAAGATACTTATGAGGTAACCCTCGACCGCCACCGCCTTCCGCGCCTCCGATTCCGCACGGCCGCGCAGCTGCCGCTCGCGCGTTGCCGCACCGAGCAGGGCGATCGTTACCAGCGTGGCGAGAGCAACCTCGAGACGATGCCGTCGCACGAACTTTCCCGCGCGATAGCCGAATGCGTCGGCACGCGCGCTAACCGGTTCGTGACCGAGGTAATGCCGGATGTCCTGGGCGAATGCGCCCACAGTGGGATATCGTTCGGCCGGCAGCTTCTTGAGCGCCTTCGCCACGATGTTGTCGAGGTCACCCGCGAAGACGCGGCGCAGCCGCTCCGGTGACGTATCGCGCGCCGCCGCGAGCCGTTCGACGTCCTCGCGGTTCAGCGCGCCACCACGTGTCAACGCCAGCGACAGTAGTCCCGATTCCGTGTTCAGGATCGCGACGACGTGCTCCGCCGGTGTGCGCGCCGTGCTGCTCGTGGGATGCTTCCCTGCCAGCAATTCATATAGTATCACTCCGAGACTATAGACGTCGGTTGCGATGGTGATGGGCTCGTTCCGAATCTGCTCCGGCGCCGCGTACTTGTAGGTAAAGACGCCACCCTGTGCAGCGGTGAGCTCGGCGGTCTCCCCTCCCTCTTCGAGGAGCTTCGCGATCCCGAAGTCCAGCAGCTTCACCGTGCCGTCCTCGGTCACGAGGATGTTTGCGGGCTTGAGATCGCGATGCACGATGAAATTCGCGTGCGCGAGAGAGACCGCGGTGAGCACCTGAGTGAATAGTCGGAGTCGCGCGTCGATGGAAAGTTTGCGTGCATCGCAATACTCGTCGATCGGCTGACCTTCGACGTATTCCAGTACGAGATACGGCAGGCCGACCGGGCTGATACCGGCGTCGAGCAGTCGCGCGATGTTGGGATGCGTGAGTCGCGCGAGCGCAGTCCCCTCACGACGAAATCGTTCCTCTCCCACCGGCCCCGCGACCGCGAGACTCAGAAACTTGATGGCGACGCGGCCTTCGAATCGACCGTCGCTGCGACGCGCGAGCCACACGGAGCCCATGCCGCCCTGCCCGAGCGGTTTCTCGATGACGTAGCTGCCGAACGTTTGGCCGGCGAGCGTCGACCATCGAGGCAGTTTGGCCGATTGGCTCTCGCCGAGGAAATCGGCCCTGTCCATGGTGGACTCGTGCTTCAACAACGCTTCGAGCTCGGCCGCGATCGCCGAATTCCGCGCGCGCTGGCTCGCGAGCCAGGCGGCGCGAGCGTCATCCGGCAGGTCGAGCGCCTCGTCGAGCAGGCGGCTCAGTTCAGGCCAATCCTCGTTGCTGAATCGCGCCATTGTCTCGACCTGTGCGAGGAGGCCGCCGGTGGAATGCCACAATATGCAGGTGGCGGAGCACGGCGGCGAGTAAGGAACTCGCCAGGGAGCTGACCCCCTCAGACACGAGCCAGCTTTGCAGCCTATCGGATTTCTCTGAGTAGATCTGTCTCCACATCGAAAACAAATCCTCGTACCGGGACGTCCTTCGGGATCCAGCGATGCGATCTCACTCTCTTGAGCTGTTCCCGAGTATTCGGCTCAGGGTAGTTTAGTGAGAATAGGCGCATCGAAACTGGTGACGAATCGGCTGTCGATGCCGCGAGCTTCGCATTGAGCTCAGCATCGGTAAACGTTTCACGCGCCGAGATGGCCGCAATGCGGATTTACGTCCGAATTGCACCTCTCGCACTACGCTTTAGCACACTGATCGCAGTAACGCGAACGCTCGTTATCGTGTCATGGGCGAAGTGAAAATATGCTGAAGCGGCGATTTCTGACGGCGACCGACCCGCTGGCCAACATCCCCACGCGCGCGGAGAACGCACCAGCGCATTACTGGATGTCCGCGAACGGGTCGGTACATTCCCGCGCGCTATTCGCCATTCACCCTCACACATTCGTCCACTTCGAGAGCAGCGCTGCGGTCCTCGGCGCACTCTCCGGCCGAGCCCGCAACTCCCGCGCAAGCCGTTCGAGGTCCGTGGGCACATCCACGTCGTACCACTCCTCACTCACCGCCGCCGACAGCCCCAATTCCCGACCCTGTGCGACGAGCACTTCGAGCGCCGCCCCCGTCCCCATCGCAATCGGATCAAACAACCCGGCATGCGCCCGACTCCCCCCCACCAAGTAAAACCCGCCGTCCTCACTCGGCCCGAACACCAAGTCATGATCCGCGAGCGACTCAAACGCACCCACCAGTACCGCCGGCGGCAGATGCGGACTGTCCCCATTGATGGCAATCACACGGCGCGCCGGCTCGCAGAGTAGCTCGAACGCTGACGCCAGCCCCTCCGCGAGTCCCTCCCCCCACTGCTCCACCACGCGAACGTCCGACGGCAGCCACGCCCTGATCTCCTCCGCATCGCCAGCCGGACACACGACCGCCACACTGACGCCGACGGTGCGAGCCAGCGCGATAGTATCTTCGATGAGCGCCCGGTACAGTTCTACGACCTGAGCACACGTGCACACCGAAGCGAGGCGTGTCTTCACGTGTCCGGCACGCGGAGCTTTCGCCATGATCGCCAGCAGACGGTCGTGATCGAAGTGCGTCAGGTCGTCGCCTCAGCTAGAGATTTTCGGAACTTCAATTTCAAAAGTCACACGGCCCATGACACCCGCACTGCTACCCGCGCGCGTCGAATTCGACGCCGGCGATCGCACGTTCGAATCGGGATTGCTACTCGATCTCCTGTCTGCCCTCAAACGAACGACGGTCGGCGATCTGATTGCGCTCACTGGCCGCGATGCGTCCGCCATCGATTCCGATCTCGACGCCTGGTCGCGCCTCACCGGTCACTCGATTGTCGCACGAACCACCGGCAACGACGGCACACGCTGGGTGATCCGGCACGGTGCCGCGGCCAGCCACGATGGCCACGCGCGGCCGCTCGGCGAACGCCTGTGGATCTACGTCAACTTTCACTGCAACCTTCATTGCGACTACTGCTGCGTGCGTTCGTCGCCGACGGCGTCGCCGCGCGTACTCGGTCTCGATCGCGTTCGCCGTATCGCGCTGGAGGCGCCCCCGCTCGGCGTGCGCGAGCTCTTCGTCACGGGCGGAGAGCCGTTTCTGCTGGAGGATATAGACGACATCGTCATCGCACTCGTCGAAGCGGCGCCGGTAACTCTGCTCACGAACGGCATGCTCTTTCGAGGGCGGCGGCTCGCCGCTCTCAAACGGTTGCCGCGCTCCGGCGTAACGCTTCAGATCAGCCTCGATAGTCCCGATCCCGCTCTGCACGATGCGCATCGCGGCGACGGCGCCTGGCGGCGTGCGCTCGACGGAATCGATGTGGCGCGGGCCGAGGGCTTTCGCGTGCGTCTGGCGGCGACGGTGGCGACGGACGCGGACGAGGAGCGGTTCGCGGCGTTTCTCGATGCCAGAGAGATCGCGGCGGAGGATCGCGTCATCCGGCGTGTCGCGCTGCGAGGCGCGGCGGAGAGCGGCGTCGCGCTGTCGCGTAGCGACCTGGTTCCGGAGATCACGATCACCGCCGACGGCGTCTACTGGCATCCGGTCGGCGCCGACGACGCCGACATGCTCGTTACGCGCGAGGTCTTTCCGTTGGCCGACGCGTTCGAAGCGGTTCGAGAGCACCTGGCCCGCGAGCGCGCGCACGGTGATCGCCTCGCCTCCGTGTTCCACTGCGCTTAACCCGGCCGCGCCGCCGGATTTCTGAAGAAGCCCTGTTCGCGGCACGCATCCTCGAGCGCTCCGTATCCATCTAGGTTTGCGGGAATCCACTGTCGCAGCCCTTCCGCTTCGAGAGTTGGCCGATGCACGGGATTGTCGAAGCTCATTTGCAGCAGCGCCTCGGTGAATCGTCGCTCGATCTCCGGCTCGAGCCCCACTCGAGCGGTGAACATGCAGTGCGAATATTGCGGCGACGACCACACGACGGATAGCGCGCCCACGGGGACGACGTGCTGGTCTTGCGCGCCCGCCCAGAACGGGCTGCCGACGGCGCCCGCGTCGGCTCGCCCGTCGAGCACGGCCTTGAGCACATCGACCTCGCTCGTGCCGGTGTCACCATGCTTGCCGACGTCGGTATTGAACCGCAGCGCGCGGTAGTCGCGCCCCTCGACCATGTTCTGCTGCGCGAGGAAGTGGACGGGCAAAATGGCGGCGTGTCCGCTGTCGCGGCTTCCCAACGCGAGCGTTCGCCCGCGAAGGTCGTCGAGCGACGACACCGCGCCGCCCGCCGGCGCGATGATCAGCGTGGCCCAGCCAAGATCGGTGTCCCGCATGGCGATGGGCCGGCACGCGTTCGCGCTCCATTCGCGCGCCTGCACAAACGCGAGATTGGTGTTCCACGCGATATCGATGTGCGGTCCGGGGTCGCCGGGCGCGGCGAGCAGCGACTGCAGCTGCGCCTCGTAGGTCTGAAAAAGTATGACCTCGACATCAAGGCGCGCCTCGTCGCGAAAATACCGGCGCATGCCTTCCCAGATGGGAACGACCTTCGCGTCGTACGCCACGGCGCCCAGCCAGATCGTTCGAAGGGTCACGCTCTGCTCCTCTTCCACGCTAGTTAGAACAGCGGAAGGCCGAGCAGCGCCTTGCCGATGAATTCGCGCAGGACGTCGTTGGTCGGCGCCATGACGGCGCCCGCGTGCGCGTCGCGGAAATATCGCTCGATGCCGGTGTGACGCGAGAACGCCGCGCCGCCGCACGTGCGCATCGCGAGCGATGTCACCGCGATCGCGGTTTCGCCGGCAGCAGCCTTCACCTCGAGCACCCGCAGCATCGTCAACTCTCCCGGACGTTCCAGGTGACCGACCGTGTCGTCGATGCGCGCATGCAGACCGTCGGTTTCGATCTGCATCGTCGCGAGCTGCGCGCGGAGGTTGGGGAGCGCCTCGCCGAGCGACGCCGAGCCCAGATGCTCGAACTTCGCTTTCTTGAGGTGTGCGATCGTCGCCGCCGTAGCCGCTCGGCAGAGACCGAGCGATACGGCCGCCTGCCCGAGATTGAACAGCGGCAAGACGACGTTGAGCAGCGCCGGAAACCCTCCGCCTTCCTCGGTGAGACGCATGTCCGCCGGCACGACGCACTCTTCGAGCACCATCGGCGACGACGCATTGGCGCGCAGCCCGAGACCGTCCCACGCGCCGGCCACCGTCAACCCCGCGGATCCCGCCAGCACGAGATAGAGTGTCGAATCGGTGGCGCTCGCACCGTTCGGCGACAGCGCCGTGGCGACGTAACTCTGGGCGTGGCCGGCGCTCGTCACGAACGACTTGCGCGCCGAGAGACGGGCGCCGTCGCCGTTCAAACTCTCGGCGCGCGAAACCGGTGCCCAGAAGTGGCTGCGCGATCCCGCTTCGCTGAACGCGAGCGTCGACAGGTGCCGACCGCTCGCCATCGCCTTCAGTACCTCCTCAATCGCGGCAGTCCGCGGCGCAGCGGCGGTCGTCACCGACGCGAGCGTGTGCATGAGGAACACCATCGCAACCGACGCATCCGCTTCCGCGAGGGCGGCGATGACGTCGGCCAACGCGCGCGGCCCGAGCGACGCTCCGCCGACGTCGGCGGGGAGCATCAGGCCGAGCAATCCCGCGTTGCCGAGCTCCTGAATGGCTTCGGTCGAAAACCGACCCTGCTTATCATTTTCGGCGGCGGCGGGCGCCAGAACACTTCGCGCGATCGCACTTGCGGCGCTCGCGGCGATCTCCAGATTCATGAGTAATCTCCTGCCGACGCACGATGTTCGGATGTCGGATGCGATCGGTGTCCGAATATCCAGCATGGCGCACCTCGCGTCAATCACGCTACCCGAGTGTTCCGTGAAGCTGTCGGTTATCGTCCCCACGTTCAATGAAGAATCGATGATCGCGGAGACGCTACGCCGTGTCGTCGCTGTGCTGGCTCCGTACGAGCTGATCGTGGCCGATGGGTGCAGCGCGGACCGCACGGCGGAATTTGCGCGACCATTCGCCACCGTGCTCGATCTGAAGATGACTCGCGGCGGCGCGCTCAATAGTGCGGCCGCGATCGCCACGGGGGAGGTGCTCCTCTTCCTGCACGCCGACACCATGCTTCCCATGGGAGCGGCGGCGGCCATCGTGGGGGCGCTGCAGGAGACGGACGTGATCGGCGGCGCGTTTCGCCTGCGCTTCGATCAGCCGGGACGGCTGCCTGCGCTCCTGGCCCGCCACGTGAATTTTCGATCTTCGCTGTCGAATGTTTTCTTTGGCGACCAGGCGCTGTTCGTCCGCCGCGAGGTTTTTGTGCGGGCGGGTGGCTTCAAGGATTGGAGCGTGATGGAGGACATGGAGATCCTCGCCCGCCTGCGACCGCACGGTCGACTGGCGCTCCTCGACGAGGAGGTCGTTACCTCAGCGCGGCGGCACCGAAGGAAGGGGTGGGTGAAAACGATCGGTACCATCTGGATCATGACGCTGCTGCATACACTCGGCGTGTCGAGCGACGCGATGATCAGGTGGTATAAGCCCCACCGCTGACGTGCCGGCCGGACTCACGGGATAACGGAGCACAGAAAATGACTGCCCAGCAGCCTCACGACCGCGCCCAGGGTGCCATGGAGCGTCGCCCGTCGCGGTACGCCGCAGCGTTTGCTGCGGCCCGCATCGCGCTCGGCTTGTATTGGCTGTACGAGCAGCATTGGAAGCTCCCACCGGATTTCGGCCTGCACGACCCGCGAGGCCTCATGTTCGCCTTCCGGCAGAGCATCCAGTATCCCACCCTCGATCTCTATCGAGCGTTTCTACAGGACGTGGTCGTGCCGCACTTCCATCTCTTTGGCTGGCTCATCGGATTCACGGAGGTTGCGATCGGTGCGTCGCTGGTGTTGGGCGCATTGACCAGAGCCGGTGCGCTCCTCGGCGCGCTCCAAGCGGTGAACCTCTTGATTGCGCAAGGCGCTACGCCTGAGGGTCCGTGGATCTACGTCGCCTTACTCGCGGCGAATCTCTTCGTGCTCTTCACTCCTTCGAACCGCGGATTCAGCGTCGACAGCCGGCTCGCGCGAAGAGTTTCCGCTAGGCCGGCAGGAGGCACCTTTCTGACCCGCGTGTGGCTGTGGGCCATTTCATGAGTTCCGCCTCTCAGCGTCGTCTGCGCCATCGACACCGTACGCTCCCGCACCAACCGCACCGCCCTCTAGCTGGAACTCCCGACTGTACCGTCGTCGTCCTGGCATGTCGCACCTCCATTCCGAAAGAACACCTTTAAGATGGTGTCCACGGAACCCGGCATAGCTCAAAGTTG
>JBDSHG010000128.1:0-4369 GCA_039918615.1 Gemmatimonadaceae bacterium
GTCGCTCCGCCTGATGATTGAACAACACGACGAATACGAGAAGTGAGGCGAGAAAGCCCAATCTGAATTGCGCATCCTTCCAGCGATCGATCCGCAACAGTGGAAGCAGCAACACGATCGTTCCTGCAAGCTGCATCGGCCAGTTGGGCCAATTCACTTTGAAAACGCTGTGGACGAGCCCCATGACCGATGAACCGCGTGCGAAGGAATCGCCCGATTCGATCGCGTGCCACCATCCGTACTGTGCCTTGAGTGCGGCAGCGGAGGTGACGAGCAGTGGCAGCAGGAGGAGCGCGAGCAGGCAGACGGTAAAGATCAGCGCTGCGCGAAGCCGACGCGGATGAAAGATTGCGAAGCTCAATGCCGCGAGTGGAAAGAGCTTGATTACGACCCCGAAGGCGATCGAGAGGTAGCCTCTCACCTGTTGCTCGTGTTCGAGAGAGACGAACGCGAAGATGATCAACGCCGCCACGAGCGAGTTGCTCTGTGAGCGCTGCATCGCTCCGTGAATTTCCGGAATGAGCAGTACGAGCGCGATGGTCGCGTCGGAGCGGGAGAGCAGCCGGTCGAGCGCGTAGACGAGCGCGGCGACGTTGAGTGCGTTCCACAGCAGCAGGCCGACGGGGAACGGCGGGATCGCGAACGGCGCGAAGAGGAGCGCCATTGTCGGGCTGTACTTGAACCGGTCGCCCAGGCCGTACCCTGCGTACAGATTTTCGCCGTTCAGCAGATGCCAGAACGAGGCGCGGAAGATCGGGAAAGTGGGATGCGTGTGATGCGGGAAGAGGCTGCGCTGTGCCGTGACGGATAGCAGCACGATCCCGAGCACCACGTGGACGACGGTGCGCACACGATCGCCATGCGGCCCGAGCGGGTCTTTGAGAAAGGCGCGGAAATCGTTCACACGAGCACTAACGGGAAGTCGGGGGAGGGGCGCGGCTGCGCGTTTTCGGGCGCCGGACACGCGTGACGCGCATCGAGATGTGTCGCCGATAGCTGCAAGGTACGCGAGTGGCCTGTCGAGTTCATTACAGTTCGCGACGCGCGACACTAAGAATGCTTTGTCTCCGGGTGCGATCTTGACGTTTTTTTGGTAAGTGATATCTTACCGTAAGTGAAAGCTAACCAAGGACGGCAGCTCTCCGCGCTCGGCGATCCCACCCGGCGGCGCATCCTCGCCCGGCTCCGCAGCCGGCCGCTCCCCGTCGCCAGAATTGCGAAGGGCTTTCGCATATCCCGGCCGGCGATCTCGCAGCATCTCAAGGTGCTCAAGAACGCGGGGCTGGTCATCGATCGCGCCGAGGGAACGCGGCGCGTCTATGAGCTCAACCCCGCAGCCTTCGCGTCGTTGCGCGAGTACTTCGACGAATTCTGGGGCGTTGCGCTCCGGTCCTTCGCCAGAAGAGTCGAGAGCCGCTTCCCCTCCAACGACGAGTGACGCCGATGTCGGACGCAGGGCCGCGCCGGCGGGCGATGCTGCTGTGTTCGCGATCGGCCACACGGTTGGCTTTCTCACCTTCAAGCCCCCGATCCCGAAGGTCTCGCAGTGCGCAGCGCGATGACCAGATGAGCTTCCACTTCGGTCGGGCCGTGCGCTCGTACGTGGACTTTTATCGGGGGTTCCGCCTGTCCGTCACAGCCTCTCTGCTCTTCGGCGCGCCGCTGACCTGGGAGCCTTTCGCCGCGCCGCAGGCGGTATTCTCGCTCGCGGTCGTGGTGTGTCTCGCCTGGGGAATGATTCTCGCGCGCTCGACCTGACGCGCGCACGGCACTCGCTGCACATATCTCCGTGCAGCGAGATGGCTTCGTGCTCGTCGCGCTCCCGCTTACGGCTTCGAGCCCGGAATGTTGTGCGTGTTCTTCACCGTGTCGACCTTCACCGTCGTGTCGGACTTCACAATGGTCGTGTCGCGAACCTTGCTCATGACGACGGTCGTGTCGACCGCCTTTTGCGTTGTCGTGTCGCCGTGCCCGCACGCGGCGGTGCCGAGGATCGCGGCGAACGATGTGACTACCGAAGCAAGCTTGAGCACTTTCATCTGTCCTCTTGGGCGCGTGACCGACGTCTGAGTGGCGGCCGCCCTGCGCGGCCGCATCACCTGTGCATTACGCATGATCAGGGCCACGCCGCCGCAACGTCTCTAACGATGCGCCCGGCTACCGCTCACGGTGCGAACTAGTGTGCGCGCGTATACGAGAGCTGCGTGGGAGGCGTGGGTCCGAGCCCCGTGGCATC
This sequence comes from Gemmatimonadaceae bacterium, assembly GCA_039918615.1. GTDB lineage: Bacteria > Gemmatimonadota > Gemmatimonadetes > Gemmatimonadales > Gemmatimonadaceae > FEN-1250. The sequence continues at coordinate 2,237 of JBDSHG010000128.1, forward strand.
GCCGTAACCCACCGTGACCTCTGGCGGCGCATCCATCGCCGACGCTGGCGTCACAAGCTGCGGCTTGGAGGAGGCGAGTGCCAGGACAAATCCGACCGACGTGCGCCGAACCGCCCGCATCTTCGACCGTTCACTCATATCGGGTGCTGCGCACAAAGCTCGGTGAAAGCGGACATGACGCTTTACGGCGCCGCCGGTTCCACCGCCAACGATGCGCGCTGGTGCGCGATACGTCGCCCCAACCCGATTCCCGGCCTCTCGATGAGATGGAACGCGGCGAGGCAGCCGAGCGTGAGTGACACGACGATCGCCAGCAGCTGTACCGCGAGCGGCATCTCCCGCAGCAGGTAGAAGCCGAGCCAGAGCGAGATCGGATGCAGCAGATAGATCCCGTACGAATACGTCGCGATCGTATGCGCGAGTCGCGTGACGCGCGACTCAGCGCGGTCCGCGACGAGCGGGATCGTCACGCCGAGCACCGCGCAGAAGGCCGCGCGTACGAACCACGTCTCGTACCAGACCGTCCACGCCGCGTAGCCGAGCAGAAAGTCAGCGGCGATGATCGCGATCCAGAGCTGCGCTGACAGTCGCGGCCTGCCGGCGCGCCGCAGCAGCCAGTACGCGAGCACGCCCGAGAGAAAGCAGGGTACGAACTCGAAGACCCTCAGCCTCCAAATTCCCGGAATGGTGTCAGCGCCGCTGGTGTAGGCAACGGCAGCGACGATCCCGGCTGCGATCAGCGCAATCATTCCGCCTGCGCTCGGCCTCCTCGCGATGAGATAACAGAATGGCAGCGCGACGTACATCTGCAGCTCCAGTGGCAGCGTCCATAGTACGCCCAGGATGTTCCTCCTGCGGAAGAGATCCTGCACGAGCGCGAAGTTCGCGGCGATGTCACCGGCTGTGTAGACATGGCGTCGTTCGTTGATTGGTCCAGAGGGAGCGTGCAACAGGAGCACGACTGCGATCACCACGATGGCAAGCGGATAGATGCGCCACACTCGGCGAATGTAGAATCTCCTGATCCAGCCTCCGCTCGTCGGCGCGCCGTCCTTTTCCATGGAGCCCATGAGCACGAGCGACGTGTGAACGAAGAACGCCTGCACGCCGGCCTGTCCGGCCCAGCCCGCGATCAGGGTGTCGTGGCCGAGAATTGCGTTGGCGGCGTGGTTTGCGAACACCGCCAGAACGGCGACGGCGCGGAGGAGATCGAGGTTCCGCTCGGGAAGGGGAGTTCGCGACATGGCGGGAAACATATGACCTCAGGGCGCGGCCGCGAAGCGCATTTAGATTTTCCACATTGGCGCGACGCGATGTGCCGCACCATCTTGGCCGCTGCTTCACCCACCCGGATCCAGCCATCAATGTCCGATGATAGTGACCGACTGAGCGCCGGCCTCGCTGACCGCTACCGCATCGAGCGCGAGCTCGGTGCCGGCGGGATGGCGACCGTCTACCTGGCCCGCGACATCAAGCACGACCGCGAGGTCGCGATCAAGGTGCTCCGCAACGAGCTCGCGGCCGTCATCGGCGCCGATCGCTTTCTGAGCGAGATCAAGACGACGGCGAATTTGCAGCATCCGCACATCCTCTCGCTTTTCGACTCGGGCACCGTGGACGGCACCGTGTTCTACGTGATGCCGTTCGTCGCCGGTGAGTCGCTGCGCGACAAGCTCGTGCGCGAGAAGCAGCTCCCTCTAGACGAAGCGCTCCGCATCGGACGCGAAATTGCGGACGCGCTGCAGTACGCGCACGAGCACGGCGTCATCCATCGCGACATCAAGCCCGAGAACATCCTGCTCCAGGGCGGGCATGCGCTCGTCGCGGATTTCGGGATCGCCCTCGCCGCCTCGAAAGTCGGCGGCAATCGCATGACGGAAACCGGCATGTCGCTCGGCACGCCGCAGTACATGAGCCCCGAGCAGGCGATGGGCGAGCGCGACCTCGACGCACGCACCGACATCTACGCCCTCGGCTGTGTGATGTTCGAGATGCTCGCGGGCGAGCTGGTCGATACCGATTCCGGCGAATCCGCCGATCAGCACGACGGCGGCGACTCGCATCACGAGTGCGAACGACGCAATCGAGGCGTTGAGCATCTCGCGCGACGGGAAGTGGCTCTATTACGACTCC